>CALLSB010000001.1:0-2748 GCA_938014225.1 uncultured Collinsella sp.
CCGGCCACCATCGCGAGCCGAGCCTTACACCAACTTTCGCGACACTATCTACAGCTCGCCGTTCTTTGTCTTCCTGACTAGCCCGTTTTCCAGCATGTAGCTCAGCATCTTCTTATGGCATTCCGTATCGTTGCCGTTTAGGTAAAAGCAGCAGACACCTTGTTCCGAGTCTGCCGCGATGAGAGTTTCGGGGCTAGAGTGCTTGGCAACCTAGTTAGAAGAGTAGCCATTCTCCATAAACATCGGTTGAGCGGACACAATCCCTTAAAGGAAGAAATGAGCCAAGTTTTCCATGTTCAGTTGCGGTATGTGCTATGCCAACGACCTGGCCCAAACCATTAAACACTGGCCCACCACTCATTCCATGCCGAAATGAGCAATTCGTATAACAAAGTGTGCCCTCTTCACTTGGTTCTCCGACCCTGAGCAAATCTCCGCCGTGTAGTTCAAAGCTGAATCTAGATTCGGAAAAATGGTGTTGGTAAGCAGAAATCCTGTCGCCCTTGGTAAGCAAATCCATATTTGATGGAAGAAGGGGAATGTTCCTTAAGATCGCAGGAGGAACATCTTGTAATATTGCGGCATCGTGTTTGTTGTCCTGAACTACCTCATTCCCAAACCTAAATATTGCAAGCGGCGTCTTATCCGAGCTGAATAATTTAATTTCCCTGCTAGTTTTATCATGGGAAACGGCATCGCATATCACATGCCATGCCGTAACAAGACCGTAGCCAGGCAAATAAAACCCGAGACCCTCAAATGAGTTTTCTTCGCCATCATCTCCTTCGAGATACAGAAGTGAGTCTTGTTGAAGTGCGACTGGGAAAGTAGGCATATTTTCTGGTTTCGTTTTGTTGTACAAACTGCCCAAACGCATAAGTGGTCCTGATGTCCAGGGGTCCTTAATCAGAGACTTGTAAAAATCAAGACTTCCGCGAAGAGACGCTTCAAACATCCCTCTTTCTGCATCAGTAAGTTTGGCGATGGTTTTACCGTAATAGCAGCCCATCGCGCCTTCAATGTCGCCATTGCTTAGTCGATGGAGCGTTGAGCGGAGTCGCCGATATTGCTCGCGTTTTATATTTGTCTTTTGATTGCAGACAACGCCCGTGACCAGTTGTCTTGAAAAACTGCAACTGTAAAACGATTTATCCTCGTTGAGCTCAAACGATTCGGTTCCATGGAAGCTAGTGATTGCGTTTCGTAGCTTATTGGGCAACCTGAGCTTTCCACCTGAATAAAAATTTCGATAAAAGAAGTAAGAACTATTAAATGAGAACGTAAGATCATCGGCATATCGAGAGTATTGGTATCGATATTCTCGTGATAAGTGCATTAGCTGTTTATCCATACCGAGGCAAATCATGTTCGAAATAATAGGAGATGAGGGAGCGCCTTGAGGGAGTCCTTTCGGTGTCGCAACAATCCTTGAAATACAGAATGCAACTTCAGGGGTTAGACCTAACTTCTTGGAAACAAGAAGCCCGTACACTCGTCTTGACGAGATAGAAGGAAAGAAGTCCTTAATATCCAGGCCAACAATTACTTGTGAGCCAATGTGATTTTCAGCATTTGTTTTTATCGACCGTCCTTTGATAAAACCATGGACACAAGGCAATGGCTTATAGCCTTTTTCAAGCTCAGAGGCGATGATTCTTTGAGCCCTTTTTAAATCAGACCTTGGGATTAATAGTTCTCGATAGCCACCGTTTCTTTTTGGAACCAACCTATTTCTATATAGGTCATACATGGAAGTTGGATATACAAAGAAATCAAGCTTTTCCAAGGTCAGGCCAAGAAACCCAGCCAGATCGCCTTTCGACTGAAGTTCGTTGAGCATCAGATTATCCTTAAAGTTAATAGCCGGTTCCTCCGTAGAGTCGTACCTGATAGACACGTAGCAGAATATAATGTGCAAACAAAGCACTTCCGATTGCGATGCGCAAACGCTAATTCGAACCGGCTATAGGGGTCATTTTACCAGTCTTTAATTTTGCGCAAAGGCCGAACTGCGCATCATTAATCCGTAATGGGGCAAGCATGATGTTGGCGCGCCTTCCACGGCGTCGTCTGTGCAATGAGCCCTCTTGTTACCTATCAGGTAGAAACAGCAGCCTCCAGATTTCATCTATGTTGCAATCTGAGTTTTTGTGCTCACGTGTTTACCTCGGATTTCCGTCCAGAATAGGCTTTCAGACGATGTTGTCCTTGAAGATGATTATGAATGGAGAGGAGAAATCTATCTTGTTTGTCATAGGGCGCTATCAATGTCGCGAATTGAACTTATAGCCGACATGTGCACCGCAAATGCTGAGAGATGATCTTCTTGGTGATGCGACGGCATGCTGCCAGTTGTAAGGTCATCGATTAGCGATAATCGGTGATTAGCAAATAGATGAGAAATCGATCACCGCATACTTCTGATAAATTGGCACCTCAGCAGCGATATGCGGCACCAAAAAGTGCCAATCCCAGCAGGAATAACGATAAAGAGGCGGCGATCCAGTTGTTGTCGGCGGTCTTGGGGAGTGTCGCTGCGGTCACTCTGGTGGCTTTAGGCTTGGAGGACGTAGAGACCGTGGTCTTGGTTACCGTCGTCTTGGTCGTTATGTTTGTCTTGGTTGTCGCGGCCGCGGGTTTCAGCGAGGGATTTGCCGTGGGTCCTGTGGTGGGCTCTCCGGCAGTGGGGTTAGCACCGGTGGGAGACTTTTCCGCGCTATCGCCAGTCACCTCGCCCCTGTCGGTTTC
>CALLSB010000002.1:0-9221 GCA_938014225.1 uncultured Collinsella sp.
GCGGGGTGGTTCCCCGCGTACGTGCCATCTGAGTAACCGAGGGGAGGGCGCACATGGGAATGACTGGTGCATACGAGCGCAATCTCGATGCAAAAGGTCGTCTGTCCCTGCCTGCACCCCTTCGCGAGGAGCTTGGAGAGCACGTTCGCGTGTTCAAAGCCCTGGATGTCGATGCTCTGTACGTGTTCTCTGCCGAGGCCTTCGATAAGTGGGTCGAAGGACTCTTCGCGGGTCGTGAGGGCCACGAGGGTTTTAACCCGCGTGACATTAATGACCAGAAGCTCATGAGGGCGATCAACAAGCGCACAACGTCGATGGACGTGGACAGCGCCGGTCGTATCGGTCTTTCCGAGTCTCTCCGCAAGCAGGCGAACCTCGACCGCGAGGTCACGGTTGTGGGCAACTACGACCACCTTGAGGTTTGGGATCGCGCCGCGGCCGATGAGGACGATGACGATGAGGCCCTGCTGGACCTCTTCTTCTCGTAAGGGCAAGGCACGGGTAACGGATGGAGCGTGGGATCTTGACACAAGAATATCGGCATGAACCTGTCATGCTCGGCGAAGTGCTTGAGTCGCTGCGGCTAAAGAGCGGCTCCGTTGTCTGCGATTGCACCCTTGGCGGTGCCGGCCATTCGGTAAAGATGGCCGCGCAGGTGGGGGAGACGGGCCTTTTGCTCGGCGTCGATCAGGACGACATGGCCCTCGAGGCCGCTGGCGCCCGTCTGGACCGCGAGGTTCCCGGCGTTCCGCACCAGCTGCTGAAGGGCAACTTCGGCGACTTGGACGAGCTTCTTTGCTCGGCCGAGGTGCCCGGGGTCGATGGCTTCCTGTTCGATTTGGGCGTTTCGTCACCGCAACTCGATATCCCTGGCAGGGGCTTTTCGTATAACGAGGACGCCCCATTGGACATGCGGATGGATCCGGGTAATAACACCTTAAACGCAGCTGAGGTCATCAACACCTATAACGAACACGACCTCGCCCGGATTCTACGCGTCTACGGCGAAGAGAAGTTCGCCTCGCAGATCGCGCGCGAGATCGTGCGCCGCCGCGAGCAAGAACCGATCGAAACCACCGGCCAATTTGTCGAGATCATCAAGGCGGGTATCCCGGCTGCCGCTCGTCGGCATGGCGGACACCCGGCCAAGAAAAGTTTCCAGGCCATTCGCATCGAGGTCAATCACGAGCTCGATGTGCTCGAACGAGGGCTTGATGCCGCCACCAGGTGGCTCAACCCGGGCGGACGTATCTGCGTCATCTCGTATCACTCGCTCGAGGACCGTATCGTAAAGAACCACTTTAAGGAGATGAGCCAGGGGTGCACGTGTCCGCCGGAGATTCCGGTGTGCGTGTGCGGCAACGTGCCGATACTCAAGGTCATCACCCGCAAACCCTTGGTTGCCCAGCCTGATGAGGTTGAGCGCAACCCTCGGGCGAGATCAGCCAAAATCCGCGTGGCGCAGCGTCTGTAGGCGCGACCGCGCGATATTGGACCTCCCGCTCGCACCATAAACGAAGCTTAAACACACTACCAACGTACTCGGGATGGGAGGCGGCATATCATGGGCTACAACACTTCAAGCGCAGCACTCGCCTATGATATGAACGCCATGCCCGCCTATCGTGAGACGCCGCAGGCCCCCGTTGCTCCCCGTGAGCAGCGCGCGCCGCGCTTTGATGTCTACACGGGCGCGGGCCGTCAGGCAAACCAGGCGGTAAGCCCGGTTTTCATGAGCGTTCTTAAAACGTTTTGCATCATTGCGGCTATCTTCATGACGATCGGCGTCGCCCGCGTGGCGCTCGCCGGCGTTACGGCCCAGGTGCTCAACAGCAACGCCGAGCTTACCAGCACGCTCGAAAAGGCGACCGATGAGAGCTCCGACCTGGAGGTCATGCATTCGGTCTATGGCGCCGACACGCGCATTCGCGACCTTGCGGGCGCTTATGGCATGGTGGAGCCCAGCGAGAGCGTTACACTTGACTTTTCGCAGGATGCAGCCGCGGGCGCCAACACGACCGCGACCGCTCAGTAGCAAGACGGTAGCTGAGTATGACAAATGACTATCGCCGCGGTTCCGATGGGGGCCGCGGTTCTGGACGTCCCTCGTCGCGGGGACGTTCTGGTTATCAAGGAACGGGTCGGCAATCTTACAACGCCGGGCGGTCCCGTGGCAACGACCCGGCGTCGCGACTTCGCGGCTCGGGCGGCCCTCAAGTGCATAACACCAGGTCGCGCAAGAGTTCGTCGACCGAATGGCTCACAGGCGCGCCTCTGCCTCGCCGCAAAGCCGTCATGGGCTTCATCGGGCTTGGCTTGGGCTTGGGCGTCTTTCGCCTTGCCGACTATCAAATTGTCGAAGCCGATAAACTGCGCGAGCGTGCCGATGCGCGCCGTCTGCTTGCGCAGACCCTCTATGCCAAACGCGGCACCATCTACGACCGCAATGGCAACGTGTTGGCGTCGTCGGTCGAATGTCGCAACATCGCCGTGAACCCGCAGCTTGTCGAGGATGTTGACAAGACGGTGTCAGCGCTGGTCAAGGCAACTGGAATCGATAAAAAGACCTGCCGCAAGCTCGTTGAGTCCGATGGAACCTGGGTGTATATCAAGCGCCAGGTGGACGAAGACGATGTTGCGGCGCTGGAGAAGAAGAACCTGCCCGGCGTGCTTTTTGAGCAGGCCATGAAGCGCGTATATCCATACGGCAATCTGGCATCGCAGGTGCTGGGTGTAGTGAATGTAGACAACGACGGCTTGACGGGTCTCGAAAAGCAATACAACAAGCTTCTGACCGGCACGAACGGTTCTCTCGTACGCGAGCGCGCGAGGGACGGCAGCTATATCGCGGGCGGTGCCTATAAAAAGGTGGCTGCGGTCGACGGCGTTGATATCGTGACGACGCTCGACGTCAATATCCAGCGTGCGGCCGAGGATGCCCTGGCAGAGGCAGTTGAGAAGACTAAGGCCAAGAACGGCTCGGCGCTGGTCACCGATCCTACGACAGGCGAGATTTTGGCAGCCTGCTCGTACCCGACTTACGACCAGACCGATCTGGAGAATGCCAAGACCGAGGATATGAATCTGCGCCTGGTCACCGACGCCTACGAGCCCGGCTCGGTCTTTAAGACGCTCGTGGCGGGCGCCGGCTTCGACTTGGGCGTCGTGCGATCGAGTACGTCGTTTGAGGTGCCGGCGAGCATCAAGGTGGGCGACGATACCGTCACCGATGCCGACAAGCGCGACTATGCCATGACCATGGATGTGCGCGAGATGATGCGCCGTTCGTCCAACGTGGGCTTTGTCCTAGTGGGGCGCAAGATCGGTGCCGACGACTTTGCCGCCTATGTGGACAAGTGGGGCATCGGTCACAGCTCGGGTGTCGATTTTCCGGGAGAGAGCCTGGGTATCGTCAAGGAGCGTGACCAGTATGACGGCGCCACGCTGGGCTCGATGAGCTTTGGACAGGCACTGTCCGTCTCGCCGATTGAGATCGCACGTGCCGTGGGCGGCATCGCCAACGGCGGCGTGATGATGACACCGCACTTCTATAAGTCCAGCAAAGGCGACGAGAAGGACTGGGGCGAAGGCGAGCGCGCGATTTCGGAGGACGCCGCATCCCAGGTGACATCGTGCATGCAGACGGTCGTGTCCGAGGGAACGGGCGTTGGCGGCGCGGTTGACGGCTATGACGTGGCGGGTAAGACCGGTACGGCCGAACGTGCCGACGAGAACGGCGGCTACCTCAAGGAGAACTACATGTCGTCCTTTATGGGCTTTGCACCGGCACAATCGCCCAAGGTGCTGTGCTATATCACGCTCGACGGAACGCCGAGCGGCTCAGATGCCGCTGCGGTGCCGTTCCAGTCCATTATGGCCAACGCGCTCGACGTGCTGGGTATCCCGCACACGAAGTAGGGGGTTACAATCTTTGGGGCGTGGTTTGTTGTCCCATATGAGGGTGTTCACATGCCCTGCACCACGCATGTGCGGCGCTGGGATACAATACGCCGATAGCATTATTAGGTTTACAGGGGAGCTGCAATGATAGAGATCGCCGTCAACAACCTCGCGGCCGCAACAGGGGTCCGAACCGTGACGGGAGAAGCCGATCGGGTATGCCGCGGGTGCGTTATCGACTCGCGCCAGGTCGAGGAAGGGACGATTTTCGTCGCCTTTCCCGGTGAAAACGTCGACGGCAATGATTTTGCTTCCCGTGCCGTCCAGTCGGGTGCCGGCGCCGTCGTGATGACGCGTGAGCCCGAGGCCGAGCTGGTCTCGCTGGCGCAGGACAAGGGGTGCGCCATCCTGCTGACCGATGATCCCGAGGAGTTTCTGCTGCGTTTGGCGCACACGTATCGCCTGGAGCTTGGCTGCCTGGTCGTTGGCATTACCGGTTCCATCGGCAAGACGACGACCAAGGACGTGCTCGCCGCCGTGCTCGCCAAGCGCTATCGTGTCTGGGCCACCAAGGGCAATTTCAATAACCTGATCGGCATGCCGCTCACGGTGCTTTCCGCTCCGGCCGATACCGAGGTCCTGGTGCTCGAGATGGGCATGAACCATTTCCACGAGATTGAGCGCCTGTCCAAGTCCGCCAATCCCAACCTTGCCATCGTGAGCAAGATTGGTACCTCTCACATCGGCATTTTGGGCAGCCGCGAGAACATCGCCCGCGCTAAGGCCGAGATTGTCCAGGGTATGTGCGCCGCCGGCGACTTCTTGCCGCTGCTGGTTTTGGGCGGTGAGGACGACTTTACGCCGTTCATTCGCGATACGTTCGCCCAGCCTGCTGGTATCGACGTGATGCTGGCCGGCGTCTCGGACGACGATGAGGTCCGTGCCCGCGACATTCGTGTTGATGACGAGGGACGTCCGGTCTTTACGCTCGATTTTGGCCAGGGTGAGACGATCGATACCATGCTTGCCATCCCCGGCGTGCAGTCCGTTCCTAATGCCGTTAAGGCCGCCGCGGTTTCCTATCGCCTGGGCGTGACGCCCGAGCAGATCGATGCTGCTTTTAGGGGCCTCACGATCACCGGTCACCGCCAGGAGATCAAGCGCGCCAAGAGCGGTGCCCGCGTCATCGACGATTCCTATAACGCCAGTGCCGAATCCATGGCTGCTGGCCTCGATCTACTGTGCTCGCTTTCGTGCACGGGGTCTCGCATGGCGATCCTGGGCGAGATGGGCGAGATGGGCGATGAGGCTCCTCGCATGCATGAGCTCGTGGGCGCCTATGCCGCCGCCAAGAAGCTCGACATGCTGGCGTGCGTGGGTGGTGAGCTGGCCCAGCTTATGGCCGATGCCGCGCGCATGATGGGCATGGACGAGGACCGCATCCAGGTGTTCTCCGATTATCAGCAGGTGCTCGACCGCATGGGCGGCGCGCTTGAAAAACATGATGTTGTACTGGTCAAGGGTTCCCGCTTTGTTGAGCTCGACCGCTTTGTGGAAGGTGTGTGCTAGCCCATGTTCGGCAATCCCTCGTATCCAACGTATCAGGCTTTTTTGGGGCTTGGCATCGCCGCTGCCATTGCGCTGCTGCTCATGCCGTGGTGGATCAAGCTGCTCAAGGTCGAGGGTATCGGCCAGCAGGTTCGTGCCGACGGCCCCAAGCGTCATTTGGTTAAGCAGGGAACGCCCACCATGGGTGGCGTTGTCATTCTCGTCGCGATTTCGCTGACCTGCCTGCTGATGGGCAAGCTCACCACCGAGCTCGTGCTCGTGCTGCTCGCCACGCTGGCGACCGGCGTGCTGGGCCTGATCGACGACCTGACCTCCGTTACGCATGGGCGCTCGCTCGGTCTGACGCCTCATGCCAAGATGATCGGCCTAACCATTATCTGTGTCACCTTTACGGTACTTGCCGTCAACTGGTGCGGCGTCGCCCCCGAGATTCGTTTTCCCGGCGGCCTGACGATTGACCTTGGCGTGCTTTCGACCACCATCTGCGGCCTTTCGTTCCCGTGGCTCTACATTGTCTTTTGCTGGCTGATGATCGCCGGTCTTTCTAATGCCGTGAACCTGACCGATGGCCTTGACGGTCTTGCCGGCGGCACCTCCATGATTGCCATGCTCGCCATGGCTGCCATGGCGTTTTTGCACGGAGACGTGAACCTGCCCATCTTCTGCACCGCGTGTGCCGGTGCCTGCTTGGGCTTTCTGTGGTTCAACTGCTATCCGGCGAGCATCTTTATGGGCGATACCGGCTCGCTTGCCCTGGGCGCCGCGTTTGCCTGCACGTCCATCATGACCAACACCGAGGTCGTCTCCCTCATCATCGGCGGCCTGTTTATCGTTGAGACCCTGTCGGTCATGATTCAGGTTGTCTACTTCCACTTTACGCACAAGCGCGTCTTCCTTATGGCGCCCATCCATCATCATTTCGAAAAGAAGGGCTGGGCCGAGACCAAGGTCGTCATCCGTTTTTGGATTATCGCTGCGGCCTTTGGTGCCGTTGGCCTTGCCCTGTTCTTCCAGTTGGGATAGTGGTCTTTCATGCCTCTTGCTGATGTCTTTAGCCTGCTCGTTTTGGGTCAGGGCAAATCCGGTCTCGATGTCGCCCACTGGGCGCTGGCACATCCCGAGCGCGTAAGCGCCGTTACCGTGTATGGCGGCGGCACCTCTGAGCCCAATGACGCCACGCGTGCGCTCGAGGCTGCTGGTGCGTCGTTTGTCTATGGGACCGAACAGGTCGAGGGCGCCTATGACGTATGCGTGACGTGCCCGGGCATCTCGGAGTTCTCGGGCTTCTTTAAGGCCGGGCGCGAGCATGCCGCCCAGATTATGGGTGAGCCCGAGTTTGCCTATCGCCTGTCGCCCGATAACTGGATTGCCATCACGGGCACCAACGGCAAGACGACCACCACGTCGCTGACTGATTTTCTGCTTAAGGCTGCCGGGGAGGCCAGCGTTGCTGTCGGCAACATCGGCGAGCCGCCGGTCAACGAGATTGACGGCCGAGCCCACAACGAGTGGTTTGTGGCTGAGCTCTCGAGCTATCAGATTGCTACGACAACCGAGCTCCACCCCCGCGTGGCGGTGCTGCTCAACATCACTCCCGACCACTTGGGCTGGCATAAGAGCCATAAGAACTATGCGCTTGCCAAGATCAAACTGTTTGACAATATGGTCGATGACGATCTGGTGGTTGTCGACGTCGAAGACGCCGGCATTCACGAGTTCGATGAGTACATCTACACGCCGGGTCGTCGCATCTGCAAGGTTGCCTTTGACGAGCCTGAGGGCGAGGATGCCGCCTTTGTGCGCGACGGCAAGATGGTCGTGCACCTGAAGGGCGTCGAGACTCAGCTTGTCGCCACGTCCGAGCTCAAGATCTCGGGCCATCACAATGTTATCAATGCCCTGTGCGCTGCCACGGCTGCCCTGGCAGTCGGTGCCGATGTCGATGGTGTCTGCCGCGGTCTGGCCTCGTTCCAGCCGCTCGAGCACCGCGTGGAGCCGTGTGGCGAGATTGACGGAGTGCGCTACGTCAACGATTCCAAGGCGACCAACACCGATGCGGTCGAGAAGGCGCTGACGGCATTTCCCGATGACGACGTGATCTTGCTGCTCGGCGGCCACGATAAGGGCACGCCGCTCACGGACTTCGCGCGCGTCGTTATGGACAACGTGCGCTCGGTCGTCTGCTTTGGCGATGCGCGCGAGCGCTTCACCGCCGCAATGGACGAGGCCGATGTCGATGGCGATGTGGATATCGCCCAGGCAGATGACCTGCGCGACGCTGTGGACGTCGCCCGTTCGCTTTCGAGTCGTGGTGACGTGATCTTACTTTCTCCTGCCTGCTCTTCGTTCGATGAGTTCTCGGGCTATGAGGAGCGCGGCCGCGTGTTTAAGGACTACGTGGCTCAGCTTGCCGCTACAGCGAAATCACAAATGGAATAGGGGTTGCGGTGAGAGAGGAGAGCCCCCGACAAGGTATGAGGAGGCCCGACTCGGACCGTGCTTCCTCACGTCGCATCACACCGCGTTCCAGCCGCGGCGGGCAGTCGTTTAGCGAACGCTATATTGCCGGCGTTCCCGCCCGTATCATGCGCCCCCGTTTGATATTCATGGCCTGCTTGTTTACCTTGGTATGCTTTGGCCTGCTGATGGTGTACTCGGCGTCTTCGGTCGAGGCGCTGCACGAGAATGGCTCGGCGACGTTTTTTCTGGGTCGACAGGCCGCGTTTGCCGTGGTCGGTGTTCTGGCGCTGATTGCCATCGTGCGCGTTTTGCCGGACAACTGGTTTGGGGAGGATGTGCTCAGGATCTTCCTTATCGGCATGATGGGGCTACTGCTTCTGGTGTTCTTGGTGGGCAGCGGCAGCCGTGGCGCCACGCGCTGGCTTAACATCGCCGGTATTCAGTTCCAACCTTCCGAGTTTTTAAAGCCATTTGCCATTGCGTATTCGGCCATCATGCTTGATCGCTTCTTTTCGCCCGGTGGCAACATCAACGAATTCCTTCGCAAGATGGGCATCTACCTGGGCATTTCGCTCTTTCTGATCTTTATCCAGCCCGATTTCGGTACTGTCCTGATCATCCTGTTGACCCTCATGTGCATGGCGTTGTTTGCGGGTCTCGACCCCAGATTTATCATCGGCGTGCTAATCTTCGGCATTCTCGTGATCGTGATTGCGCTTGTCGCAGAGCCGTACCGTATGGTGCGTATTCAGGTTGCCTTGAACCCTTGGGCCGACGAGTATGGTGACGGCTATCAGGCCACGCTTGCCATTATGGCCTTTGCCTCGGGCGGTCTGTTCGGCCGTGGCATCGGCAACTCAACCATGAAGTACTCGTATCTGCCCGAGGCGCACAATGACTACATCCTGGCCATCATTGGCGAGGAAGTCGGTTTTGTCGGAACCGTGCTGTTCTTCTTGGTGTTTGCGATGCTGATCTACTCGGCGTTTCGCATTGCCGAGCAGGCGACCGATCGCCGGGGCGCGCTTATGGCGTCTGGCTCCGCGGTCATTCTCGCAGTGCAGTTTTTGATTAACGCGCTGGGCATCCTCAACGTGTTTCCCATGACGGGCAAACCGTTGCCGTTTATTAGCTACGGCGGTTCGTCGATTATTGTGTCGCTTATGCTTGCCGGGTTGATTCTGCGCGTTTCGTACGAGAGCGCCCGCCGCGATGAGTATGACCGCCGCCGTGAGAGCTTTGCCGTTATGGACGAGAGCACCGCCGGCGTGGCCCATGTGCGCGGTGAACGA
>CALLSB010000003.1:0-15455 GCA_938014225.1 uncultured Collinsella sp.
CTCCGACGCCGGCGCGGGCGGCTACACGCTCAAGGACGGCGACTCCGTCGTCTGGTGCTACTCGAAGTACGGCGACCCCGCGCCCGAGCAGGTTTCCGTCACGATGGAGATTATTGGCAAAAAGGCCGGGATGGCTCAGCGTTGGACGAGCCCGTCGACCCAGGTGTTTGTTAAGGGCACGTCGATCAAGGATGCCTCCGCTACCTATTTCGACGCCCTTGGCATCGAGTCCAAGATGTACGACCAATTCGGCTATTGGGGTGTCCATAGCCTCGTTTCTCCGCTTGATGGTACCGAGCTGTCCGGCGCTTGGTCGTTCTTTGTCAACGGCGTTCCTGGAACTCAACTCGATAACGACTACGTGCTTAAGTCGGGCGATAAGGTCGTTTGGGCTTACGCCCCTGGGGATACTTTGCCCGGTGTCGACAACGTTGTTCTTAATCCGAGCGCTGCACGCCCTAACTGGGATAGCGACTGGTCGGGCTTTACAAGTGCCGACAAGGTTACCGACGCACCTGTGCCCACTAAGGATGCAGATGAGAAATGGGTAAGCGAGCTTAAGACGCGTGCGGACGGCAATAAGGGTGTTTCCGATGCGTTGCTGATCGGTGACTATCTCTATGTGGCAGTTGGTTCTAAATTGCTCAAAAAGGATGTCGAGACGGGCAAGACCGTTCTAGAGTCACCTTTGGCTGCTGCAATTGATTCCACCTCACGCATGGTATATACCAATGGTGTTGTGCTTGTTCCGCTTTCAGGCGGTCGTCTTCAGGCCTTAACGGTTGATGTGCTTGCGACGGTTTGGGTTACCGATGGGTTGCCGGCCGGTCCCGATGGCGCGCAGCAGTCGCTTGCTTCTGTTTCGGTTCGCGATGGCTATGCCTATTTTGGTACCGCTTCGGCCGATTGGATTGACTCGAGTGACGGCTACCTGCTTTGTGTTCGTATTTCTGACGGTAAAGTCATGTGGCAGCACAAGAATGAAAACAGCAAGGGCTATTACTGGGCTGGCATGGCGTTCTCGGGCGACTATGGCGTTATCGCGGATGATTCAGGCACTGTCAGCACGGTTGATCCTTCGACTGGAAAGACCGTAGCAAAGCTTAAGATCGCCGATCACGTTCGCGCGAACGTGCTTGTTGATGGGGCTACTGCTTACGTTGTGAGTGCCGATGGCACGCTCCATAAAATTGCTATCGCTAATGATGGGGCCCTTTCAGAACTGGGTAAAGTTACGTTTGGCAGCAGCTCGACCTCTACACCCGTGTTTGTCAACGGTAAGATTGTAGTTGGCGGCACGTCGATTGAGTCCTTTATGGGCGGTCCCCAAAACAGTCTTACGAGCCACTATGGTCAGCTTGCAATTATCGACGCCGATACGCTTACGGTCGATTATTCAATTTATAAGGCAGACGGTAACTTCATCCGCGAGGATTCTTCTGCAAGTGGTTTTACGGGCAGCGGCGATGTTAAGTCACAGCCTGTGGTTTCCATTCAAGATGGTCATACCTATGTATACTTTACGTCCAACAATAATCCTGGCGGCATTTATCGCTATCGCATAGGTGACGAAGAGGCTGAGCTGCTCTATAGACCGTCGGCCGAGAACCAGCAGTACTGCATGTCGTCGATTTCGGTCGGTTCTGATGGTTCACTCTACTACGCTAACGATTCGGGCAAGTTGTTCGCGATTAAGGGAAATGGCCAGAAGGTCAATCGCTATACTGTCTCGTTTGACGCAAATGGTGCAGATTCTATTGTGCTCGATTCCCAACGTATTAAGGCTGGTAAAACTGCTACGGAGCCTGCTGTAAAACCGCGTCGCAAGGGCTATACCTTCGGCGGTTGGTATACCGATGAGGCGTGCACGCAAGCGTATGACTTCAGTACGCCGGTGACGGCCGATCTGACGCTGTATGCCAAGTGGACCAAGAATGCCACCAATTCTGGTGACAATGGCGGTTCTGGCTCCAGCGGCGGCAGCGGTTCTGGTACTGGTACCGGCACGGGCACTGGTACGGGTTCCGGCGCTGGTTCCGGCTCTAAGGGCCCGCAGGCCGGCGGCGCTATCGCCCCGGGTCAGAAGCCGGTGACCAAGACGACGGTGTCGACCAAGACCGAGACCAAGGAAAACAAGTCCGACAAGAAGGGCTCCGATAAGTCCGACAAGAAGGATGAGAAGAAGTCTGAGAAGAAGGACAGCAAGTCCGACAAGAAGTCCGATTCCAAGTCCGATACGGGCGCTGCTTCCACGACCACTGCTAAGAAGTCCTCTGGTGCTTCCGAGCAGGAGACGGGCACCAACCCGCTCGCCATCGTTGGCATCGCCGCCGGCGTGATTGGCCTTGCGCTCATCGCCGTCTTCGTGCTGACCAAGCGCGGCAAGGGTGACGGTAATGCCCGATAAGCCCAAGGAGACCAACGGGCAACAGCCCGACTCCTCGTTTATCCAGCTCGATGATCCAAAGCAAAAGGGCGCCGCTTCGGCGGCGTCCGCTCCTCGACGGAAGGCGCTCCTTGGCGTTCTGACTGCCGCATGCGTCGTTCTGATCGTGGTCTCTCTGGGCTTTGTTCATCCCTCCGAGAGCGGTGCTTGGTCCATTGATTGGATCGTCCAGACCGTGGCGGGGGAGAGCATCGTCGCCAAGGATGGCAATGGGTCCGGCTCGACTGTCGCTTCGGGCAAGGCCGGGTCCAAGGATTCCAAATCTTCTGATGATACGAATGACGGGTCTAGGGGTTCTGACAAATCTGACTCCAAGAAAGATTCCGAGTCTTCGGACAAGGAATCGGACAAGAACTCGGATAGCAAGAAGTCCGGCGAAAAAGGAGCAGGAAATAAAAAGACTGACAACAGTCAGTCGGCTTCTCAGAATTCGGCAACGTCCGGTGGGCCTTCTGCCGTTCCTGATAACAGTAATGCCCCCTCGGGCAACCAGAGCGTCTCTCAGGAGTCTAGCTACGTTACCGTGACTGTCTCGGTTACTTCGAGCGCTGTGGGCAATCCTGTGTCCGCTGGTGGTACCTACACCTTTAATGAGGGAGCAACTGCCTACGACGCTCTCTGCGCGCTGGGTATTTCTATAAATGCGCGTGGCTCGTCGTTTGGCACTTATGTTGCCGCCATCGGTGGCCTGGCCGAGAAGGATGAAAACTATGGAAGCGGTAGCGGCTGGTGTTATTCCGTCAACGGCGCAACGCCCATGACAGCCTGCAGCAACTACGTTCTCTCAAACGGCGACAACGTGGTCTGGTATTACGTGACAGGCTAGGGGCCTCGACATATCGCATCAAACGGGCGGTTCGGACAAACATCCGAGACGCCCGTTTTTATACGAATGGGACGTCATTTCCCAATCGAGGCTCAACCGGAAATTGCATCCCGCCCTGTAGGCGAATTCCGGGACGCAGCTTCCCGTTGGGGCGGGTTTCGGAAAGCGTGTTCCGCTCTGAGGGCTCATTCCGGGATAGACTTTCCGAAGCAGCGCCCATTGGGAAGCTGCGGACCGTATTGGGCATCGATTTTGGGATGCGCTTTCCGCTAGAGCCACGTTGCGGAAGCTGTGTCCCGTTCTGAGGCTGCAATCTGGGACGCGCTTTCCGCGGGGCGACCATGGGGAAACTACTACCCATTCCGACGCTGCGGCCCGCCTTGTGCGCTTTCCTCGGCAGGCTCTGCAAACAAAAAACCGGTTGGAACGGGAATTCCAACCGGTTATACATTCAAGCAAATAGTGAATCGACTACGACCGTGCGCCCTCGAGGAAGAAGCGGCGGCTGAAGTAGTTGTACCAGGTGACGAGGAACGTGGCGATGGCCTTCATGGCCTGGTAGCCGATGCTCAAAAACGTGACGCCCACAAACATGTACAGGTCGTTGAGGCCCAGGCCGATCACCGACAGGATGGTGAAGATCGTGAACTCGCGCTTGCGGCTCATGCCTTCGCGGTGGTCGAACACGTACTTCATGCTGAGCCAGTAGTTGACCACGACGGACGTGATAAACGAAGCCGTGGTGCTCATTAAAAAGTCGAGGTGGAACAGCTCGACGAGCGCAATGAGCATGCCCCAGTCGATGCCAAAGGAGATAAGACCCACGACAGCAAACTTGAGGAACTGCTTGGTATGAGGTTGTGCCAGCGCCTTGCGCACGTAATCACATCCAATGCGTTGATGAATCGAGCAGAGGATACTTTAGAGCTTTTACAAGGGAAACGTAAGGTCTTTGCCAAGAACTATATGAACTCGCCAAATTTTCAAGAGCTAATCCGCAAACGTTGAAAATTTGCCCGTAAACGAGCGACACCCACGGACGATACTGCGCTGAGTGCGCGTCGTCCGTGGGCGCCGTAATGCTGCAGGGGTTTCGAGCTATTTTGTCTCGTCGCCCTCCAGGAAGATTTTTCGGGTCACAAAGTTGTAGACCATGACAAGCGCGGTGGCACAAATCTTGGCGATATTGGCCTCGAGCTCCAGACCGGCGTTGAGTGTCAGCACGATACCGTCGTTGAGTGCCAGGCCGATCACGGACAGCACGACAAAGATAATGAACTCGCGGCGGCGGCTCATGCCTTCCTTGTGCGCAAACACGTACTTCATGCTTGCGAGGTAGTTAAAGATGAGTGAGATGATAAAGCCGCTGGTGTTGGCGATTAGGATGTTGAGGCCCAGACCGTAGTGGAGCAGATTCATAATGCCAAAGTCGATAACCGTGGCAATGACACCGACGATGCCAAATTTCATGATCTGCGCAAGGAGCTTTTGCATGGTACCTGCCTTAAGCTGGCGCCGAAGCGCCGCGGGGATGACAAACTCAGCAAGTTTAGCCAATCCCCGCGGGTGGTGCTAGGCGCGCTCCTCGATAGCACCGTTTCTATATGCATCGAGCAGCTGACGCAGGTCTTGGATTTGGCTGCGGATCTTGGCGCCAGTATCGGTGTCGCTCACCATGCGGCGACGGTCCGCTTGGTCAAAACGGTTGGTCTCGCTTTCGATGTCCACGTTGCGCGTGAGTGCCTCGGCAACCGTCGTAAAGGCCCGGTGCGACTTGAGGCGGCAGCCGCGCGAGCTCGAGATGAGCGTATAGCCGGCGATGCCCGTCTTGGGATGGTAAGCGCGGCAGAAGCCGCCATCGATGACCAGCAGCTTGCCCTCGGCGCGGATGGGCTGCTCGCCCTTGGTGGTTTTAACGGGCGTGTGGCCGTTGATGATGTGGCCGGTCGGCGAGCATGCCATGGGCGCGACGCCAAACTCGCGCATGATATCATCGCAGACCGAGGGTGACTTGGTAAGTGTAAAGTACGGGTCCATCGGCTCGACCCAGGTGCTCTTGTCGGCGATATAGGCGCGCTCAAAGGTACGCACCAGGCGTCCGCTGGCGGGCGAGTTAAAGCCAATCCACAGGTACCACATCCAGTCGAGAGCGTCGCGGTCGCTCACGCGCCAGGCGCGGCGGGCGATGCGGTCGCAAAAATCGAGATAATCGCGGCCAGCGTGCCAGGTGCCCAGGCAGTTCATGCTGCTAAAGGTGCCGTCTTCGTTGAGCGGCACGCAGCCATGGAACAGCAGGTTGCCGTTGGCGACCTTGTACATCGAGCCGTGGGTGTAGAGGAAATCGATATGGCGATGCAGGTGATCGGCGGTGACAAACTCGGACACGAGCTTGTCGATGATGTGCTGCTCCTCGGGCGTGAGCGTATAGGGGTCCGCCGGGTCGACGGTGGGGAAGTCGTTGGTCGTGAGCGGCCACACGCTGCCGTCGGCGAGCGTGACCGTGCCGGTGTCGTGATCGATCTTGTCGAGTAACAGGCGGTCGGTCATATCGAACTCGGGGTGGCGCTGGATAATCTGGCCCTCGAGCTTAAAGAGCAGCACGTTGATGGCCTTGATCAGCGGGGTGATGGACTTACCGGCGGTGTAGGTGGCATCGGCAAAGGCGACAAGCTCACGCAGCGAGATGCCGTAGTCGTTCTTGAGGATCTCGTAATTGTCGTAACGCAGGTTGTTGCGCAGCACCGTGGCGATGCATGCAGGCTCACCGGCCGCAGCGCCCATCCACAGCAGGTCGTGGTTGCCCCACTGGATGTCGAGTGAATGGTAGGTGAGCAGACGGTCCATAATCTTGGCCGCGCCGCCGCCGCGGTCGAAGATGTCGCCCACCAGGTGCAGGTGGTCGACGGCCAGGCGCTTGATGAGCGAGGCGAGCGACTCGATAAAGTCGTCGGCGCTGGCGGTCTCCAGGATGGACTCCACGATGCGCTCGTGATAGCGCACGCGATAGTTGTTCTCGTCCGGGTGCGTGTGCAACAACTCGTCGATGATGTAGGCGTAGTCGCGCGGGATGGCCTTACGCACCTTGGAGCGCGTGTAGCGGCTTGAAAGCGAGCGGGCAACCATGATGAGCTGGTCAAGCATCGTCTTGTACCAGGTGGGCGAGTCCTCGCGCTGGCTGCGGACCAGCTCGATCTTCTCGTGCGGGTAGTAGATGAGCGTACACAGCTCGCCCTTTTCGTCAAAGGAGAGCGTGTCGCCAAAGATCTCGTCGACATGTTCGCGCACGACGCCCGAGCAGTTGTTGAGGATGTGCATAAAGGCTTCGTACTCACCATGCACGTCGCTCATAAAATGCTCGGTGCCCTTGGGTAGGTTAAGGATGGCCGAGAGGTTGATAATTTCGGTAAATGCGGATTGTTCGGTGGGAAACTGTCTCGACAGCAGGCGCAGATACTTGAAGTCTTGCGGGTTGCGATCGAATGCGACCATGAAACACCTTCCGATGGGGCTGGTAAAACTGATAAACAGCATCAAACGTTTATCAGTATGCGCCGCTTTTGTTTCGATTTTGCGCCAGCGGCTGAATTGTCGGCTGAACGGTTTGGTAAATCGATTTAGTGAAGGTAGATGTGTCGGTTGGGTGGAGACGACAGAGGGTGTTTTCTCAGATATTTATGCATGGGGCCGGTGGAGACGATGGTGGTAAAGATGTTCACTATATTTGGTTCGATTTGGTAAATAGTGGACATATGTACCGCATGTAGGCTCACTGTGCGATAATTTGCGCAGCAATGAGTAAGGAGCCTCATATGAGTGATTTTGTCCTGACCTGTGAATCCGCCGCCGACCGAACCCGTGAGTTCTTTGCGGCGCGCAATATCCCTGTCGTGTGTTTTCATTACGAGATCGACGATGTTGTCTATACGGACGATCTGTATCAGTCGATTACGCCGGACAAGTTTTTTGCCCAGATTGCCGCGGGCGCCATGCCCAAGACGTCTCAGGTGAGCGTGGGTGAGTACGAGGAGTTTTGGGAGCCGTTTGTTGCCGAGGGTAAAGACGTGCTGCACCTGACGTTGTCGTCGGGTATTTCGGGCACGTATGGATCGGCCTGCGTCGCGGCGCAGATGCTCGCGGATCGCTATCCCCAGGGCGGCAAGGTGCGCGTCATCGATTCGCTGGGGGCGTCTTCGGGCTTTGGTCTGTTGCTGGAATATGCCGCCGACGTGCGCGATAGCGGGGCTTCACTCGACGAGACGGCCGCTTGGATTGAGGAGCATAAACTCAACCTGCACCACTGGTTCTTCTCGACCGATCTGTCGAGCTACCTGCGCGGCGGTCGCATTTCGGCCGCGAGCGCGATCATTGGCACGGCGCTTAAGATTTGCCCGCTTATGACGGTCGATTGCGAAGGTAAGCTGTCGCCACGTGAGAAAATTCGCACTAAGAAGCGCGCGATTTCCGAGATGGCTAAGACCATGATGGCACACGTGCAGGGCGGTACGGATTATTCGGGTAAGTGCATCATGTCGCACTCGGCGTGCCGCGAGGATGCCGAGGCAGTTGCGGCGCTGATTGAGGAACAGGTTCCGCAGCTTAAAGGCAAGATTGAGATCAATGACATCGGTACTCTGATTGGCTCGCATACCGGACCTGGTACGGTGGCGCTCTTCTTTATGGGCGACAAGCGCGTGGATTAATTTGCCCCATCACGTTGCTGCATGATTGCTCAAACGAAAACGGCCCGTCTCACGTTTGTGGGGCGGGCCTTGCTGTTGCGGCTAGCGTTTCTTTCCGCGGAAGAAGAAGCCGTGCAGTGACGGCTTGAGGCCGCGATTGGCGCGATGCTCCTCGACGCGCTCGTGGATCGAAGCGACGCGCTCGATGACTTCGTCGGGAATCGGCACGTCGGGATTCATGTTCTCGACCTGGCTGACTTCGGCGGCGGCGACCTGGTCGATAATGGGCACATCGTCGCGCGAGATGACAGGTGTGGCGTCTTCCTTCATCTTGCGATAACGCTGCATCATGTCGGTCTGTAGCTGCTGGGCCGAAGGCGGTGTCCAGATGATGGCGTTGGCGCCGGCGGCGATGGTCTCGCGAATGCTCTCGGGCGTCTTGCCGCCCGGCGCGATAAGCGGCAGGTTGGGATAGTGCTCGCGCAGCTCGCGTAGGACCTGGGGCGTGTTCTTGCCGGCGGCGATGTTGAGAATCTTGGCTCCAGCGCGCACCTTGGCGTGGGCATCGTCGTCGCAGCGAACGACCGTGGCGATGACGGGGATGTCGGCGATGTTGGTGATGTGCTCGACCATCTCGGCAGTAGCGGGGGAGTTGACCACGCAGCCCGCCGCGCCCTGCATCTCGGAGACGGCTGCCATCTGCACGGAGCGCTTACCGGTCGTAGTTCCGCCACCCACGCCTACAAAGACCGGGCACTCGGCGACGGTCAGCAGCGCTTGCGTAATGGCGGGCTGCGGCGTGAAAGGGTAGACCGCAAAGACGGCGTCGGCGTTGGAGTTGCGGATAACCGCGACATCGGTGGTGTAAATGAGCGACTTGATGCGTCGGCCAAAGAGCGTGAAGCCGCTGGCCTCCTCGATCTCGTCGGGCATGCGAAGGGCAGCCTTGCGCAGGCGTCCGTCGATGGGCAGGGGCTCCATAGGGAGCAGGCCGTTGGGCGTGACGGCTACTTGGGGCTCGGTGAACTCGTCTGCAAGCTCGACCTCGGAAAAATCGACCGAGGCGACGATGTCCTCGTGCACCTCGGCGGGCACATCGATGGGAGCTTGGTCGTTTGCCGCCGCAGGCGTGTCGAAGGAGCTGGTGCCGACGAAGGCGTCGACGCGCTCATTTAGATCGTTGAGGGTATCCATGGAGGCTCGATTCTATGTGATGATGGCCGGCGCGATGCAGCCGGAATTGCGAATGCTAAATCGTTTGACGAGTTGATTTTTCCCCGCCGCGCCATCCGTTAGACCGAAGGGCCGGCGAACGTGAAGGAGCTGTGGTGGCGGGTATCGAGGTGCTATCTTGAAAGCCCCGTTTAAAAGAGAGGTGACGCGGTATGGAATTGACGGCAATGTTTGGCTCGATCGGCCTGTGTGTGGCCGCAATCGTTGCCGCCGCGGTCATCTACTTTGTGGTCACGGCCATTAAGGGCAAAAGGGGCGAACGCAAGGAGCGCGCGATGCTTAAACAGCATCGCGACCAGCAGGGCAAACGCGCACAGAGATAGCTTGTTGAGTTTTGGATCCGTGCGCTAGCTGCGTTTTCGGATCAGGGCAATGTAGAAGCCCTCAAAGTCGCGGCTAGGCGGAATGGTGAGCGTGCCGGGCAGGCCGTTGACGATGGCCGATACCTGACCCGCGGCAATGGCTTCGGTCAGAGCGTTGGACTCGATGCGCGGCTCCTCACCAGCTTCCTGGGTGCGTCGTGCTTCACTTTCGCTTGGCGTGCCGTCGAGGGGGATGAGCTCGCAGTCCATATGCTTGTCGAGGGCCTCTTGCAGGGCGTCCTCGTTTTCCTGCGGCAAGATCGAACAAGTCGAATAGACGAGCGTGCCGCCCGGTTTGAGGGCCCCCATGGCGCGGTCCAGAAGTGCTCGCTGCGAGCGGGCGCACTTGCTCAGCAACTGCTCGGTGAGGCCGCGCAGGCTTTTCTCGTTGCCACTGATGACGGTGCCCGTGCCGGTGCAGGGAGCGTCGAGCAGGATGCGGTCAAAGCGGAAGAACTCGTCGAGCTCGCGTGCGTCGATGCGCATGACGGGCACGTTTTTGGCACCCTGGCGATGGAGGTTCGACTCGAGCTTTTCGGCGCGGGGAATGCTCATCTCACAGGCGGTGAGGTGCGCCTGTCCCTGGGTGAGGGCGGCGATCTGCGTCGTCTTGCCGCCGGGGGCTGCGCACATGTCCAGGATGTCCTCGCCTGCCTGGGCGCCCAGGACCAACGGCGGCATCATGGATGACAGGCTCTGCAGGTAGATCTTGCCGTCGCGGTAGATGTCGAGATCCCACAGATCGGAAACCTGGGCCTCGGGCAGGATAAAGGCGTCTGGGTACCAGGCGACGGGGTTGTGGGCGATGCCGGCGGCACCGAGCGCCGCAGCGATGTCCTCGGCGGTCGCCTTGAGCGTGTTGGCGCGCAGCGTGACCGGGCGTGCGGCTGCGGCACCGAAGCCCTCGATCATGAGGTGAGCATCGGCGGGCGCATAGGCGCCGGCGACCGTGTCGACCATAAAGCGCGGCAGGTCGGCGGCGCAGGGAAGGGCGGCAAGCTGGTCGGAAAGCTCGGTAGCAGCAAACTGCCTAAGCTTGAGCTCGGGCTTAACCTGCTTTTTCTGCTTACGACGACGCGGCTTGGACATCCGTCTTTCCTTCCCATTCCATTACATGTCGAGTGTTGTTTTAGTACTGGCTCTCGTGCTTGCTGAAGAAGTCGAAGCGCGGGGGCAGCGGCTTCACGCGGTGCTCGCCGGGCTTCTCGCCCAGGCTCTCCACAAACTCGTCCGTGGAGGCAAAGATGTTATCCCAGCTAAAGAAGGCGACCGGGTCGACGTCGAAGTACTCGCAGATGAGCTCGCAGCCGGCCGGGACGATGCCGTGCATCAGGACGGTCGCCACGCGCAGCTCGGTAAAGGCGTCGACGAGGGCCTGCGTCATCGCGGCACTGGCCGACTCGCCCTCGAGTTTGTTGGCGGCCTTGGAGGCGTCGCTCCAGCGCTTGTTGGCGGCACGCAGGTAGTCGTCGCACACGGCGAGCGCGCGGTGCGTCTCGAACTTGTACATGGCCTGCTCAAAGGCGAGAGCTGCCTGCTGGGCGGCTTCGACCACGGTGTCAGAAGCGGCACCGGCGGGGATGCAGCCGTTGCGGTAGGGGCTCTCGTCGCCTTCCTTGATGGCAACGCCGTAGAAGCAGCTGCGGGCCAGGCGGTTGAAGACGCCGGTCAGCAGCGCGCTCTCCTTAAGGGCCGGATCGATAACGCGTTTGTCGTCGCAGGCGCGCACCTCGTTGCCGTCCTTGTCCTTGCCGGTCACACGCGTGTCGTATGCCTTGGGGCTAAAGCTCACCGGCTTTTCGGACAGGCCGAGCGACAGCCAGTGCGCGCGCATCTGCTCGCAGGTGTAGTGGTTGAGCAGGTCGTCTGCCGGCGGGGGAGGCGTCTGCGAGGACGAGCTGGCTTTTTTGCCCATGTAGAGCAGGTGATAGCAGGCGCTGACGGTGCTCTGCGTGAGGTCCCAACCCAGGGCCTCCCACATGGCGGTCTGAGCGATGCAGTAGAAATAGATGTTGTCCTGACCGATGAACTGGTAGATCTGAGCGTCGTCAGAGCACCACCAGTCGCGCCAGTCGAGCGAGCTGTGCTGGTAGGTGGGAGCGGGTACCTGCGTGGAATCGGCGGCGGGCTCGCCCATGAGGGCGGCATCCTGGGCGGCGACGCCCTCGGTCACGCCGGCGGCCTTGGCATCGCGTGCGAGCACGGTGCGCGTATAGCTGATGGGAGCCCACAGGCTCTCGGGCCAGCACCAGCAGGTGACGTCGGAGACGCCATCGACCTCGGGCACCGGAACGCCCCAGTCGATGTTGCCGGTGATGCGGAAGGGTACGAGCGCCTTGCCGCTGCGGAAGCGCACGCCGCCGTTGGCGAGCACCGCGTGGGCATCGTCGCGCTCCTTCCAGCTGGGGAAGGTGACGGTAAAGCTGCTCTTGTTGCCCTCGGGCTCCAGCACGGTGTGCTCGGGAAGCTGATCCTCGACGGCATCGAAGGCCTCGCGGAACTTGTTCTGGATGTAGAGCTGAGCCGGCAGCAGCCACTCCTCCATGGTCTTGGAGACCACGGAGCGAACCTGCGGGTTCTGGGCGAGCTTGGCGGTATAGGTTTTCATAAAGTCGAGGTAGGCCGGCAGGTCGAAGTAGAGGTTGTCGACCGGGCGCAGCTCGGGCACCTCGCCGGTGAGCTGGCTTTTGGGCGCGATGAGCTCCTCGGGCTCAAACTGGTGGCCCAGGTCGCACTCGTCGGCATAAGCCTTCTCAGACTTGCAGCCCTGGATGGGGCAGCGGCCGATCACCTGACGGCCGTTGAGGAACGTGCCGGCCTTGGCATCGTAGAACTGCAGCGTGGAGCGCTTGGAGATGGTGCCCTGCTCGTGCAGGCGCTTGATAATCTCGGCGGTCACCTCGTTGTGAATCTGCGCAGCCGGCTCAAGGCCCGAGCCGCCGTAGATGTCACAGCTGATGTTGTAGTTGTTGAGGGTCGCGGCCTGGCGGGAGTGATTGGACTCGACATACTCGCTGATGGACTTATCGTAGCCTTCGTTCTCCTTGAGCTTGCGGTAACTCTCCATGATGGGCGAGCCATAGCAGTCGGTGCCCGAGGTGAAGATGACGTTCTCGCGGCCCAGACGGTCGCGCAGGAAGCGGGCGAAGAAGTCGGCCGGGACAAAGACGCCGCCAACGTGGCCAAAGTGAAGGCCCTTGTTGCCATAGGGCTCGCCGGCGGTAACGATGGCGCGGCGAGGCCAGCTGGGACGGTCGTTCATGGAGTATTTGGATGCCATGGGACTCCTTCGCATATGGTGAGAGCGCGGCCGGGCGCAAGGCCTGGCGACGCGGTGGTCAATTCGTGCATATCGTTCGACATTATCGCACATGCGGACGGGTACGTGGCAGGGGCGCTATCCTAAGATGATATGAATGAGATTTCCAACATACATGCGTTTGAAGACGAGGATTTTCTGCACGCCTGCTTCGTGTGGGGGATGGCCGTGCTCGGCGCATTTGCCGTGTGCTTGGTGCCGGTGTTTATGCTGATGGGCGGGCCTGCGGACTTGGATGCGGCTGACGCGGGCGGCTGGACCACGGTCTTGGGCTGGATAGTCGGCTTGGCTGCGGTTTCGGCGGCGTCATTTGCCGTGCACGAGCTGGTGCACGGTGTGTTTTTTAAGCTGCTGGCGCCTGCGGGCGCGCAGGTGACCTTTGGGGCGAATCGCGAGACGGCGATGATCTATGCCTGCGCCGAAGGCGTGGTGTATTCGCGCTGGCGGTACGTGGCAGTTTGCCTGGCGCCGACGGTTGTTGTGACGACAGCGTTTGCCCTGGGGTTTGCGTTCTCGGGCTATCCGCTGCTGTGCTACCTGGCGGCCGGCTTGCATTTGTCGGGCTGTGTGGGCGACTGGTATTACGTGCGGACCATTTTGCGCGACCGCCGCATTGTCGCCTGCGAGGACACGTCCTTCGGCGTGCGCTTTTTCGGGTGAGGAGATGTCGATGAAGCCGTTGTTGTTGCACGCCTGCTGTGCGCCGTGCTCTCTTGAGCCGGTCCGCCTGCTGCGCGAGGAAGGATTTGAGCCCACAATCTGCTGGACAAACCCCAATATTCAGCCGCACGATGAATGGCAGCGGCGTTTGGACGAGCTGCGCCGGTGGTGTGCCGATGGCGATATTGAGCTCATCGAGGCGGGGGAGGACCGCGATCGATGGGAGACCGGCGTGGCACCGCTGGGTTCCGATCGGCCCCGTCGCTGTCGTGCGTGCTATGCCTTGCGCTTGGCTGAGGCGTGCCGTGTGGCCCAGGAGCGCGGGTTTGTATATGTGGGTACGACGCTCGCCGTCTCGCCGTATCAGCTGTTCGACACCTGCAATGATGTGTTGGAGCGTTTGGCTGCCGCCCGCGGGCTCACTCCGGTGATTCGCGATTTTCGCCCGTATTATCCCGAGGCCACGCGTCGTTCGCGCGAGCTTGGCATGTATCGGCAGAACTACTGTGGTTGCCGATTCTCGGCCGTCGAAGCGGCCATGGACCGCGCCCGCATTCGCGACGAGCGCAAGGCTGCTAAAAAGTAGTTCATTTGGGACGTCAGCCTGCTAGGATGTAGAGCGGACTTTAGCTATATAAGGAGTATCCGACGTGTCTATGCGTACCGATGATTTTGACTACAACCTTCCCGAGGAACTGATTGCCCAGGCTCCTGCCGAGCCGCGCGACTCCTGTCGTCTGCTGGTGGTGGATCGCAAGGGCTCCCAGGCGGGAACGCCGCTGGAGCACGGCGGCACCGTTGAGCACCGCATCTTCCGCGACATCATCGACTATATCGAGCCGGGCGATGTGCTCGTCATCAACAAGACGCGCGTGATGCCGGCCCGCCTGATTGGTCGCAAAGCCGGCTCGGGTGGCGTGGTCGAGACGCTGCTGCTCAAGCGCCGCGAGGATGTTGACCCGCTGGGCCATGTTTGGGAGTGTCTGGTCAAGCCGGGCAAGCGTCTGAAGCCCGGTGCTCAGATTGAGTATCGCGCCGGTGGCGCCCATGCGCCCGAGGGCGCGCCCGTGGTGCTGACGGCCGAGGTCATCGACTTTGTCACCGATAGCCGTGGCGGCCGTCTGGTGCGCTTTGAGCCGGCCGGTTGCAATGCTGCCGGCGAGCCGCGCACGACGAGGCCATTCACGCCGCCGGTCACGTGCCGCTGCCGCCCTACATTACCGATTACGAGGGCGACCCCGAGAAGTACCAGACCGTTTACGCCATGAAGGAGGAGCACTCGGCTGCCGCTCCTACGGCGGGCCTGCACTTTACTCCCGAGCTCATGGCCGCTATCGAGGCCAAGGGTGCGAAGTTTGCCGCTGTCGAGCTCGAGGTCGGCATCGATACCTTCCGTCTGGTGGAGGAGGACGACCCTACGCAGCACGTCATGCACACCGAGCGCTACCACGTATCGCAGGAGGTGGTCGACGCCGTGCATAAGGCTAAGGCCGAGGGGCATCGCGTGATCGCCGTCGGTACCACGGCGGTGCGCTCGCTCGAGAGCGCGTTTGACGCGGACGCGCCGGTGTCCGATTCGGCTGTGACGGCGCGCTATTTTGAGGGGCGTGAGGACGGCGCCGACACGCTCGGCCGCGGTGACATCGTGGTACGCGAGAACGCTACGACGCAGCTCTACCTCATGCCCGGCTCGACCTATCACGTGGTCGACGCGCTGATCACGAACTTCCACGTGCCGCGCTCTACGCTCATGATGCTCGTAAGCGCGCTTGCCTCCCGCGACCAGATCATGGATGCCTACGCCGCCGCCATCGAGGAACGCTACCGCTTCTTCAGCTTTGGCGACGCGATGCTCATTCAGTAGGTTACGGCGTTTTACAAACGCCGTAACCGGCCGACGCTGCAAACCCGCCAGAGCGGCAATCTGCCT
>CALLSB010000004.1:0-3123 GCA_938014225.1 uncultured Collinsella sp.
GCCATAGGTATACCCGCCGGCATCAAACGTTGTTTCCGGCGTGACATACCAAGGAAGATCCACGTCCCCCAGCTGCGCACCTCCCATGCAGTTTGCACTGTCGAGCTTACAGACGAGGGCCTTGAGACCCGATACGCACTCGTTATCCTGCGGATCCAATCCATACTTCTCGACCACGTTGGGCGATATCCACACCACAACGCGATCGGCAGCAGGCGCCACTACAAGGTCCACGTCCTCGTCAACGGGAAACCGGTAGCCCTCAGGCTGACCCTCCATGGCACGAGCGGTCCCCTTGGCCAACCGCTCAAAACCCTCGATCCCATAGGAAAGCCCATGGGCGGTCGCAGCAACCTGGGCCCCGTCCTCAGCGTCCCCAGCAAACGCAAATCCCGGCACCCAGCAAAGCGCGAAGGTCAAAGCACAGGCGACAAGCATGCGGAATCTATTAAGCACGAAAAGCTCCAAGCGAATACAGGGACGGAGTGAAACACAAAACGATGGAATTATCGCGCCAAGCCGCACTACGCGGAAAGCTCAAAGCCGTACTTGGCCCAAATCTTCTGGGCCTTTTTGTTGGTCAGACAGAAGTCGATGAACGCCTTGGCTTCGTCGGCATGCTCGGAGCTCTCGGCAACGGCACCCGGATACACGATGGGCTTGTGCGAGTCCTCGGGACACACGAAGGCCTCCTCGATGCCGTCGTAGCGGAAGATATCGGAGCTGTAGACAAATCCAGCCACGCAGTCGCCTGTGGACACATAGGCGGCGGCGGTACCAACTTTGTCGGCCAGTGCGACCTTGGCGGCGATCTCGGGAGCATACTCGCCGTCGTCGCCCTCGGTGCCGGTATAGAGGCCCACGGAGGCCAGAGCCTGGTTGGCGTACTTTCCGGCGGGAACGGTCTTGGCGTCGCCGATGGCGATCTTGCCGTCCAGGTTCGCGACGTCGGCGATGGCCTCGACCTTGGTGTCGGAGCCCTCGGCGCGAATGATCACGAGGTCGTTGACGAACATATCCTCACGGGTGTCGGCGTCGACGAGCTCGGCGGTCTCAGCGTCGTCCATGGTGCCCTTGGAAGCGGTGATGAGCAGGTCGACCGTGGCGCCGGCACGCATCTGCTCAACGAGGTCACCGGAGGCCTTAAACTGCGTATCGGCAAAGGTGGTGCCGGTCTGGTCGGTGTAGAGCTCCTGGACCTCGGGAAGGGCCTTCTCGAGGGAGTTGGCGGCAAAGACCTGCAGCTCGACGATTTCCTTCTTGGAAGAGGCCTTGGCGGAGCCGGCATCGGATCCGGCCGGCTCGGACGTCTTGCTGCCCGAGCAACCGGCAAGACCAAGGCCGGCAGCGGCGACAGCAGAAAGTGAGACGAATCCGCGGCGAGAAACCAAATCGAACATATTCAACCCTTTCGGACCTTGTGCCCGGGTATCCCACCGCGGGCTTTAATCTGCAACCAGATTATACTTCTGCGCGAATAATGATTATGAGAAATTATTCTCTCCAGAGAATATAGTTTCAAGTTACCGTGCACCTCGGTGTCGCTTCGGCGGAAAACAAAAGCGGAGCGACCGATAAGGTCGCCCCGCCGCAGGTAAACCGCTTAGTTGGTATGTCCGCCGCCCGCTGTCATCTGAGCCGCATGCTCCAGCTGGTCTGCTATGGCCTCCCAGCTTTCGCGGGCGGCCTTCGTAGAACCGGGAAAGTTTACGACAAGCGTATGACCTCGTTGCATGCAAATAGCGCGCGAGAGCATGGCGCGGCGCGTCTTGGTCATGGAGTACGCACGGATCGCCTCGGCAATACCCGGCACATCGCGGTCGCAGACGGCACGCGTCGCCTCGGGCGTCACATCGCGCATCGAAAGTCCCGTGCCGCCGCAGGTGAGCACGACATTGGCGTGGCACTCATCGGCGGCCTCCACGATAGCATCACCAATCTCGCTGACGTCGTCGCGCACGACCACATGTGAGGCGACCGTCCAGCCCTGCGCCTCGATAAGTTCCTCGAGTGCAGCACCCGCCTCGTCCTGGGCTAGATCGCGCGTATCCGAGCACGTCACGATCGAAATCTTCAACTCCATAGCGATCCTCCTATAGCACCGTTCCCTCAGACAGGTCGACACGCACAACGTCCACGGCATCGCCCGCCTTGAGCTCGCACGGTCCTTCGTCAATACGCAGCAGGCAGTTGGCCCGCTGCATCGTGCCGAGCAGCGCCGAATTCTGCGTCTTGGCCTCGGTCACCAACAGCTCACCGGTCTCGGGGTCGCGCAAAACCGTGGCGCGATCGAAGAAGCGTCGGTCCTGGCGCTTCTTCACGCCGTGCGTGAGCGTCGCCTGCTGCACGGGACGCGCACCCTCGGCAAAACCACGCATCTTGCGAATCGCCGGGCGCGCGAGCATCTCAAAGCCCACATACGCCGCGGCCGGATTGCCTGAAAGCCCCAGGTAGGGCTTACCCCCGAGCAGGCCAAACGTGATGGCCTTGCCCGGACGCATCGAGATGCGATCGAAGAGCACCTCGCCCTCGCGCTTGACCAGCGCCGTCACATAGTCGTAGTCGCCCGCCGAGGCACCGCCGCTCGTAATGACAAAATCGCACTCCTGCACGGCGCGATGCACCAGTTCGGCAATCGCCTGCTCATCATCGGGCGCGATGCCGTAGAACACGGGCTCGGCGCCGGCATCGAGTGCCTCGGCCATCAGCGCCGAGGAGTTGGAATCGCGAATCTGACCGCGTGCCGGTACCCTACTCGGTGCGACCAGTTCCGTGCCCAGCGAGATGATGCCCACGCGCGGGGCAGCGTGCACCTTCACGCTCGCGTATCCGGCGCTTGCCAGCAAGCCGGCGCCGGCCGGAGCCACGACCTCGCCGGCGTGCATCACAACATCGCCGGCATGGGCCTCCTCGGCAGCCGAGCGAACGTTCTCCCCTACCTTGGCAGGCGCCGAGAAGCGAACGTGCGAGTCCTCGTTGCCGTCACCGTCGAGCACATCGACAATCTCGTATTTCACCACGGCGTCGGCACCTTCGGGCAACGGCGCGCCTGTCATAATGCGGACCGCCTCGCCCGCGCCGATAGCGCCCTCAAGCACATGGCCCGCGGCCTCGTGTCCGATA
>CALLSB010000005.1:0-2472 GCA_938014225.1 uncultured Collinsella sp.
AAGCACTTAATGTGCTTTCCGTCTTGCGCAGGACTGTAGAGCAGCAAACTTAACCGCCCCGCCAGGCAGGCGAGCGTGCAGGAACGACATCCGTCCAATAATTCGTGCGAAACATAATGAAAAACAGTTTGATGTGAGTTAATATAAACAACGTCGTGAATATGGCTCCTGTCGCATGGCTGACAGGGGTTAAACACAAAAAGGAGTCAATTATGGTTTCTGAGAAGGCTACCCTCGTTAATCCTCAGGGTCTTCACATGCGTCCGGCTGGCCTCTTCGCCTCCACCATGGGCAAGTACGCCTGCGACGTGACGGTCGTCACCCCCGAGAAGGAGGTCAACGGCAAGTCCCCGATGGCCCTCATGGCTGCTGGTATCCCCTGCGGCACCGAGGTCGAGGTCAAGTGCGACGGCGCTGACGAGGCCGAGGCTCTGGCTGCTGCCATCGAGCTCATCAAGAGCGGTCTTGGCGAGTAGAACTCAAACGGGTCGCATGTTGAACAACTAAGTTCATATTTGGGGGCGCAGTGACCTGTTGTAAGGTAACTGCGCTCTTTTGTCATGGATATGGCAAAACGCTTTATCACATGACACGGAGAGAGGAATGGGAATGTATCAGGGAGTCAACGCTTCCGAGGGCATCGGTATCGGCACCGTTATGGTCGCCGTCGATCCCGACTTGACGTTTGAGCCGCATGAGGTTGCTGATTCGGCAGCAGAGAAGGAGCGCTATCAGTCCGCTCTTTCGGTCTTCTGCGAGAAGACCCAGGCTCAGGCCGACCACATGAAGGAGACGGTGGGCGAGGCCGAGGCCGAGATCATGAGCGGACACATTGTCCTGGCTCAGGACCCGGGCATGACCGACGCCATCAACGCCGCCATTGACGGCGGCACCTGCGCCGAGCAGGCGCTCATGGACACCTCGACCATGTTCGAGAACATGTTCCTGTCCATGGACGACGAGATGTTCCGTCTGCGCGCGGCCGACATCGCCGACATCCGCACCGGTATTCTGGCCGAGCTGCTGGGCAAGGAGGTCGTCGACCTCTCCGTCCTGCCCGAGAACACCGTCGTTGTTGTGCACGACCTTACGCCGTCCATGACCGCCACGATCGATAAGGCCCACGTTGCCGGTATCGTCACCGAGACCGGTGGCCGCACGTCGCACTCCGCGATCATCGCGCGCGCCCTCGAGATCCCGGCTGTCCTTTCGGTTTCCAACAGCTGCACCGCGCTGCGCAACGGCATGACCGTTGTCGTCGACGGTGGCAAGGGTATCGTCGAGGCCGATCCCAATGAGGAGACGCTCGCCGCCTACACCGCCAAGGCCGAGGCCTTCGCTGCCGAGAAGGCGGCCCTCGAGGCCTTCCGCGGCAAGCCGTCCGTTACTGCCGATGGCATCAAGAAGATCATCGCCTGCAACATCGGTAACCCCGATGACGTGCCCAACGCGCTCGATCACGACGCCGAGGCTATCGGTCTGTTCCGCTCCGAGTTCCTGTTCATGGACTCTGCTGAGCTTCCTTCCGAGGAGGAGCAGTTCAACGCCTACCGCAAGGTCGCCAGCGCGCTCAAGGGCGCTCCGGTCATCATTCGTACGCTTGATGTGGGCGGCGACAAGGAGATCCCGTACCTGCACATGGTCAAGGAAGACAACCCCTTCATGGGCTTCCGCGCTGTGCGTTACTGCCTGGCCAATCCCGACCAGTACAAGGTCCAGCTCCGCGCCCTGCTGCGCGCCAGCGCCTTCGGTGACGTCAAGATCATGATCCCGCTCGTCACCTGCGTCGAGGAGGTCGTGGCTGTCAAGGAGCTCGTCGAGCAGTGCAAGGCCGAGCTGACCGAAGAGGGTCGCAAGTTCAACGAGAACATCGAGGCATCATGGTCGAGACGCCCGCCGCTTCGCTGCTCGCTGACCGTCTTGCCGAGGTCGCCGACTTCTTCTCCATCGGCACCAACGACCTGATCGGCTACACCATGTGCGCCGACCGTGGCAACGACACCATCTCCAACCTGTACCAGGTGTACTATCCCGCCGTGCTCCGCTCGCTCAAGAACATCATCGAGAGCGGCGTGAAGGCCGGCATCATGGTCGGTATGTGCGGCGAGGCCGCTGCCGATCCGCTGCTTGAGCCGCTGCTGATCAGCTGGGGCCTGGAGGAGTTCTCGATGAGCGCTCCGTCGATCCTGCGTGCCCGCAAGACCATCAGCCAGTGGACCAAGGCCGAGTGCGACGAGCTCGCCGAGAAGGCACTCGCCTGCAACACTGCCGCCGAGGTCAAGGCGCTGCTCGAGTCCGCAGCTCGCTAATTTGGTATCAGAGGTAACCGCGTGGTTGGAATGGGCCGGCCACGCGGCCCTCACATATACAGGGGGTACTGTAAATGTTCTACACGCTAACCGCTAACCCGGCTGTCGACATGACGGTTTCGAGCTCTCCGCTCGAGCCCGATGAGAACGTCCGCACCGGCTC
>CALLSB010000006.1:0-1815 GCA_938014225.1 uncultured Collinsella sp.
CATGGCCATCAAGCGCGGTGCGAGCTGTCCGCACGATCGCCTGCCGCTCTTGGTGCGCGGACATCGTCAGATTTCGCCGGAGCTGGAGAGCGTGACTGACCTTATGTATGCGCTTATCCGCCTGGTTGCCGAGCGCTCAGGCGTTGCGACCTCGGTCATTGCCTCGCGCGATGACCTGGCCGACTACATTGAGCATCCCGAGCAGAGCCGCCTGCGCGAAGGTTGGCGCTTTGAGCTTGTGGGCTCGCGCCTGGACGATCTGCTTTCCGGCAATATGGGGTTGACGGTGAAGGACGGCAAAATCGAGCTCCTGTAGGGAAGCCTAGCCGGTTGAGTGGGTAAAATGCCTCCAACGTGTAACTCGACTCGGAGGAATTCGCATGCCTTATTACTATGGATACGGCTTTGGCATCGACCCGCTGTACCTGCTGGTTGTTCTTGTCTGCACGGTGCTTGGCCTTGCCGCACAGAACTATATCAACTCGACGTACAAAACCTGGTCCAAGGTTCGCTCGGACGGCGATACGGGTGCCACAGTCGCTCGCCGCATGCTCGATGCCAACGGTTGTAGCGCCGTGGGTATCAAGGGTGTCGCTGGCGAGCTCACCGACCATTACAACCCGCAGGACAACAACCTGTATCTGTCGGATGCCAACCGTTCGGGCGGTTCGGTCGCAAGCGTTGCCGTCGCCTGCCACGAGGCGGGCCATGCCGCCCAGCGTCAAAGCGGCTATGCCATGATGAAAGTGCGTACCGCCCTCGTGCCGGTCGTCAACTTTACCCAGAACACCTGGACCATCGTGTTACTCTTGGGCCTGTTTATGAACATTGCCGGGCTCACGACCCTCGCGTTGATCTTCTTCTCGTTTAGTGTGCTGTTCCAACTCGTTACGTTGCCTGTCGAGATTGACGCCAGCCGACGTGCTGTGGCGTACATCGAGCAGTCGGGCATGAGCTCCAAGCAGGTCAACGGCGCCAAGAAGGTACTGACGGCAGCCGCGCTTACCTATGTGGCTGCAGCGCTCACTTCGATCATTCAGTTGCTCTACCTTATGGCTCGCTACAACAGAAACTCCAACCGATAACAAATGGGACAGGCAGGCGCCGCGGGGATTCGTGTCCTCGCGGCGCTGTACTATGTGTTGGACTTAATTTCGCACGGGGCCGGAGCCTCTGTGCTCGATAACGAAAGGAGGCTGCGTGGCAGGCTGGAACCTAACCGGTAATGCCGTTTCCGCCGAGTTCGACGGTTCGGACGAGCAAGAGCGCAATGAGCTCAGCGTGAGCCAGGCGGTGGAGATCGCCGCCGGTGCGCTCGATGCCATTCCGCAGCTGAGCGTCTTGGGCGAGGTCACGGGTTTTCGTGGTCCTAACGCCCGAAGCGGCCACTGCTATTTCCAGATCAAGGACGATTCGGCCGCCGTTGACTGCATCATTTGGAAGGGTGCCTATCTCAAGCGCACGTTCGATCTGCGCGACGGTATGCAGGTGAGCTTTAAGGGCAGCTTCAATCTCTATAAGGCTACGGGCCGCATGAGCTTTGTCGCTCGCTCGTTTTCGCTGGCGGGGGAGGGTCTGCTGCGTCAACAAGTGGCGCAACTGGCCGAAAAGCTACGCCGTGAGGGTCTGATGGACGAAGCGCGCAAGCGCCGCATCCCGGTGTTCTGCTCCCGCGTGGCGGTCGTCACCTCGCTTTCGGGTGCCGTAATCGACGACGTCAAGCGCACATTGCGTCGTCGCAACCCGCTCGTCGAGCTCGTCTGCGTGGGTGCCAAGGTACAAGGCGAGGGTGCGCCGACAGAGCTCATTGAGGGC
>CALLSB010000007.1:0-7705 GCA_938014225.1 uncultured Collinsella sp.
TGACACGGAAGAGGTCAGAAGTTCAAATCTTCTAACGCCCACCAAATGTTCGCAGCTCAGAGGCTATGTCCTCTGAGCTGTTTTGTTTTGCTACCAAGCACGCCGTCAAATATGCCAGCAAATATTGATCCAAGGTCCCCGTAGAGGTGCCGGCAGGTTGCATACGTCCTGGCCGACCGTGACCGCAACATGTTGGTCAAGCATAATCTTTTGGATTCTTTTGGCGTGAGCGGCTTGGTTTTGGTAGGATTTGTCAGCGGCTTGACTAAGGGGGTTTTATAACTGCCATGCAGGTAGCCGTGTTGGTAACGTTTTACCGACTTGCCAAGAACCCCTCATAATTAATGCGTCTGCAAAATGACTAATTGCTTTGACCTGCTGAAACACTATATGTTGTGTTTGACCTAAAAAAAGAATACAGGATATAGATGCCTCTTTGTCGTATGATAGATGGCGGACAGAGAACGAGGACCTTATTCGCCCCATTTGGATGGATCTTCGAGCCCCTTGATTGGCTGCGAGGATTGTCCGCATGAGGGCCTATGGTTTTCGAAAACACAGATTGCGCGACGGCGCCGCAAGACAGGGGCAAGCCCTGCCGGGCATCGTTTGGCTCTGAAGCGCAATACGATTTCGACGCGAAAGAGGCAAGAGGATGAAGATCATCAAGCGCAGCGGCACCGAGGTTGTCTTTGACATCGATAAGATTGTCAATGCCATCCGCGCCGCAAACTTGGAGGTCGAGGAGAGCTCTCGTCTTACCGACCGCCAGGTGGTTTACGCGGCACAAAACGTCGCCGAGGCATGCGAGAACGCGGGCCACACCGTGTCGGTCGAGGAGATTCAGGATCTGGTCGAGGACGAGATTATGCGTCTCGACTGCTACGAGGTCGCTCGCCATTACATCATCTATCGCTATGTTCAGAGCCTGAAGCGCCAGAAGAACACGACCGACGACAAGATTCTGTCGCTGATTGAGTGCAACAACGAAGAGGTCAAGCAGGAGAACTCCAACAAGAACCCGACCGTCAATTCCGTTCAGCGTGACTACATGGCCGGCGAGATCTCCAAGGACCTGACCCAGCGTGTGCTGCTGCCCCAGGAGATTGTGGATGCTCACAATGAGGGTCTGATTCACTTCCATGATTCGGACTACTTTGCCCAGCACATGCATAACTGCGACCTGGTGAACCTGGAGGATATGCTCCAGAACGGTACTGTTATTTCGGGCACGCTGATCGAGAAGCCGCACAGCTTCTCGACTGCCTGCAACATCGCGACGCAGATCATCGCTCAGGTTGCTTCCTCCCAGTACGGTGGCCAGTCGATTTCGCTGACCCATCTTGCCCCGTTCGTCGAGGTGAGCCGTCAAAAGATTCGCGGCGAGGTCGCCCGCGAGCTCGAGGAGCTCGGCGTTTCCGCATCTCCCGAAAAGGTCCGCGAGGTTGTTGAGGACCGCCTGCGTGACGAGATCCGTCGCGGCGTTCAGACGATTCAGTATCAGGTCGTGACCCTTATGACCACGAATGGCCAGGCGCCGTTCGTGACGGTCTTTATGTATCTTAACGAGGCCCGTACGCCTCAGGAGAAGCACGACCTTGCCATGATCGTGGAGGAGACGCTTCGCCAGCGCTACGAGGGCGTTAAGAACGAGGCCGGCGTTTGGATTACCCCGGCATTCCCCAAGCTCATCTATGTACTCGAGGACGATAACGTTCACGAGGATTCCCCGTACTTCTACCTGACCCAGCTGGCTGCCAAGTGCACCGCCAAGCGCATGGTTCCCGACTACATCTCCGAGAAGAAGATGCGCGAGCTCAAGCTGTCGAAGGGCGAGACCGCCGGCAACGGCGACTGCTATACCTGCATGGGCTGCCGCAGCTTCTTGACGCCCGACCGCTCGGGCAACGGCTTTAACAACGTTGCCAACGCGCTGAACTACGACCCGAACAAGCCCAAGTACTATGGTCGCTTTAACCAGGGCGTCGTGACCATCAACCTGCCTGATGTCGCGCTGAGCTCGCATCAGGACATGGACAAGTTCTGGAAGATCTTCGACGAGCGCCTTGAGCTGTGCCACCGCGCCCTGCTGTGCCGTCATGAACGTCTGATGGGTACGCTTTCTGACGCCGCACCGATTCTTTGGCAGTACGGTGCTCTCGCCCGTCTGAAGAAGGGCGAGACGATCGATAAGCTGCTCGTGGGCGGTTACTCCACCATTAGTCTGGGTTATGCCGGCTTGTATGAGTGCGTCAAGTACATGACGGGCCACAGCCACACCGAGAAGGAGGGCACGCCCTTTGCCATGGCCGTCATGCAGCGCATGAACGACAAGTGCGCCGAGTGGAAGGCCGAAAGCGATATTGACTTCTCGCTGTACGGTACCCCGCTTGAGTCGACGACCTACAAGTTCGCTAAGTGCCTGCAGCGTCGTTTTGGCATCATCCCGGGCGTGACGGACAAGGGCTACATCACCAACAGCTACCACGTCCACGTGTCCGAGGAGATCGACGCATTCGACAAGCTTAAGTTTGAGGGCATGTTCCAGCAGCTTTCGCCGGGCGGTGCCATCTCCTACGTCGAGGTTCCCAACATGCAGGACAACCTCAAGGCTGTCATTCGCGTGATGCAGTACATCTACGACAACATCATGTACGCCGAGCTCAACACCAAGAGCGACTACTGCCAGGTGTGCGGCTACGACGGTGAGATCAAGATTGTCGAGGATGACGGCAAGCTGGTGTGGGAGTGCCCTAACTGCGGCAACCGCGATCAGGAGAAGATGAATGTTGCCCGTCGCACGTGCGGCTACATCGGTACCCAGTTCTGGAACCAGGGCCGAACCGAGGAGATCCGCGACCGCGTGCTGCATCTCTAATACCGCTCCGGGGCTGAGCCGGGAGGGCCGCTTGGGCATTTGCTCGCTATTTCGGACAGTCCTGCGCAAGACGAAGGCCACATTAAGTGGCCTTCTTTGCGTGCGGAACTCATATCGAGCAAAAGCCCAAGCGGCCCTCTCGGTTCAGCCAAGTTGACGTAGTTGAGATGTAGCATGCGGCCTGCTCACTCCTCGAAGTTCTTAGCGGAAATGAGTTGACTTGCAACAACGCTTTGCTTGCGATGGCGGTTGAGCTGCAACAGAGTTTTTATTAGACCTCGAACCCTATACTCGATGTTCGCTACGTTCATTGAGTATCGCTCGCGAGGGGTCTGGAGTATATCGTCCCGCCCGCAGTTTCGCAGGCCGAAGGCCGAGAATGTCTGAGGACGGGACGATGTACTCCAGACCCCCAGGAAGGTTACCTATGAACTACGCGAACATTAAGTATTTCGACATTGCTGATGGGGAAGGCGTTCGTACTTCTCTGTTTGTGAGCGGGTGCCGTCGTGGGTGCAAGAACTGCTTTAACTCTGTCGCGTGGGACTTTGCTGCGGGTGAGCCGTTCGACCGTGCCGTCGAGGACAAGATTATCGAGAGTCTCGACCATCCCTTTATTGATGGCCTGACGATTCTGGGCGGCGAGCCTATGGAGCCCGAGAATCAGGCGGGGCTTGTTGACTTTATCGAACGCGTGCGTGCGGCCTATCCCGCGGGGTCGGGCAAGACCATTTGGTGCTTTACCGGCGACGTGCTCGAGGAGCTTATGCCGGGTGGTCGTCACCATACCGAGGCGACGGACCGTATCCTTGCCTGCCTCGATATGTTGGTGGATGGCCCGTTTGTTCAGGATCTGTACGATATCTCATTGCGTTTTAGGGGCTCGAGCAATCAGCGCGTGATTGATATGAACGCCACGCGCGCCCGTGCTGTGCGCGAGGGCGTTGCGCTTTGCGACGCTGTGGAGCTTTGGCGGGACGATCCGGTCTATTCGACCCATACTATGTAGCTTGTGGCCGATGCCAAAGGGCGTGGTACCATAGCGCGAACGCAAAATCGGAAAAGTGAGGCCCAGATGGTCGATCAGGAAAAAGTCGAGGCCGCCATTAAGCTGTTGCTTGAGGGCATAGGCGAGGACCCAACTCGTGAGGGCCTGCTGGAGACCCCGGCGCGCGTTGCCCGTATGTATGGTGAGATCGCCGGCGGTATGGACCAGAGTGCCGAGGAGCACCTGTCCAAAACCTTTGCCGTCGCTTCGAACGATTTGGTTATCGAGCGCGACATCACGTTTTACTCGCTGTGCGAGCATCATCTGCTGCCGTTTTACGGCAAGGCTGCCATTGGCTATATCCCCAACGGCCGTGTCGCAGGGCTTTCTAAGCTTGCCCGCACGGTAGAGGTCTACGCCCGTCGTCTGCAGCTGCAGGAGCAGTTGTGCGCACAAGTTGCCGATGCCCTCATGGAGTATCTCGCTCCCCAGGGAGCGATTGTGCTCATGGAAGCTGAGCATATGTGCATGACCATGCGCGGCGTGCAAAAGCCTGGCACCAAGACCGTGACGCTCGCTCGTCGCGGCGTCTTTGAGGCCGATCCGGCGCTCGAGGAGCGATTCTTTAGGATGCTGGGACGCTAACTATGAGAGTCGTCAACGACTTTACATCGAAGACCGATGAGGGGACGTCGCGTCGCGGCTTTATGGCATCGGGCCTGACTCCCTTTGGTGCCATGCCTCGCATTGATTACATTTGTGCCAACGGGCTGTTCCGTCGGCACCTGGGCAACATTGCACAGTTGGAATCGGGGCGCATCTTCTGCCGCCACGGTATTGACCATCTTCTCGATGTCGCTCGCATTATGTGGATCAAGAATCTTGAGGAACAGCTCAAATTTGACCGCGAGGTCATCTACGCCACGGCACTTCTTCACGATATCGGCAAAGATGAACAGTATGAATCGGGTATATCCCATGATGTTGCAAGCGAACGCGTCGCTGATGCGATTCTCGGCGGCATGCCCGATGATGTGGCGTTTGAGCCGGCCGATGCCGCAGCCATTAAGACGGCCATTCTGGGCCATCGAAAGCTGCGTGTGAACAGCCAACCGCTTGAGCGTCTGCTCTATGCAGCCGACAAAGCGTCGCGCGCCTGCTTTGCATGCCCCGCGCGCAATGCTTGCAACTGGAGCGATGATAAAAAGAACCTGTCGATTCGCGTGTAGTTAGTTTGCGCGGTCGGGGTTCTAAACGAAGGAGACGATCGCGATGAGCAACAAGAAACTGCCCGAGAATGCAACCAAGACTGAAGGCGCCGAGCTCGCCTGCCGTGGAAGGGGCGAAATATCCACCGCAACGGCGGTGCCCCACGTGAGTTATGACGATCTGCGCCATGCTGACCGCATTACTATCGACGGTCTCGAGGTCTTTGCCAACCACGGCGTGTATCCCGAAGAGAACGCGCTGGGCCAGAAGTTCATCGTGTCCTTGGTACTCTATGCCGACCTGCGTGCAGCGGGGGAGCACGATAACCTGGACGCCTCGATTGACTATGGCTCGGTGTGCCACGATGTCGATGGCTATCTGCGCGAGCATACGTTTAAGCTCATCGAGGCTGCAGCTGAGGGTGTGGCCTCGATGCTGCTGCGTCGTTACCCCTTGCTGCTTGGCGTGCGCGTTAAGCTCGATAAGCCTTGGGCGCCCGTCGGTCTTCCCCTGGCAAGCTGCGGTGTCGAGATCGAGCGCGTGCGCTAACCGGTTCTAATATGTCTCTATGGGTGGCTGCTTGAGCCGCTGGGACAGTGCTCTATTGTTGGGGCAGTACGTGTCGAGCAGGGCGTGAAACCGCTGATTGTGGCTTGGCTCGAGCAAGTGGACGAGCTCGTGGGCGACAACCATGTCAAGGCACTCGACGGGGTAGGCGGCAAGTTCTCGTGCGATGCGAATGGCGCCGGTTTTGGGCGTGCATGATCCCCAGCGCGTTTTCATGCTGCGCACGGAAACGCGGGAAACGGCGACACCCATTGCGATTTCGTATGCGTGCACCATATCCCGCAGCGCCGATGTGACTTCGGACGTATAGAGCTGGTCAATATGGGCTTGGATCTCACTGGGCGTTAAGCCGTCGAGGGGCGCGTTCCACTTGGCCTGCGGACGTTCGTCTGGCTCGTCGGTACCCATAAAGCTTGCGAACGTGGCTTGTTTGGGCCGCGGTGCGGGTGACTTAAAGTTGTGATCGAGCGCATCTTGTACCGTGATGGGCTTGCCCCAAAGTGCAATGATGGACGAGGGGCTGAGCGGCTCTCGCGCCGTCGCCTGACGTTGCTCGCGCTGGGCAAGCCGGCTGATAATCCAGGCGCTGTTGCGCTTCACAAACGCTTCGATACGCTCGCGGCTGGCGCCGAGCGGTGCGCTGGCGTGGACCTCACCGCTCGATGTGACGCGCAGGTTGAAGTTTTTGACGCGCTTTTTGGTAACGACGACGGGGATGGGAGTCCCATCCGGTTGGGGTAGGAAAAGCGTAAATTGCTGCGTCAAAAGTGGTCCTTCAGATTGGGGACGGGCCGGCATGTCGACCGTTCGGCATGCCGGTCCGCTCAGGGGATGTGAAATTAATAACGCTCAAAGAAGGCAAGGGCATTATCGCTGCAGAGCTTCTGCATCACGGTCTTGCCAAAGTGCTTGGAGAGCATGTTCTGGAACTCGGGCATCTTGCTGGCATCGGAGAGGAAGGCGGGCACCGTGGCACCGTCCCAGTCGCCGCCGAGCGCGATGACGTCCTCGCCGCCCAGGTCGAGCCAGTGCTCGATATGTGCCGCCAGCTGGTCGAAGGTGACGTCTGCGGCTGTCTTGTCGGTTGCGTCGTTGGAAAGGAACTCGCTGCAGTAGTTGAGGCCGACGATGCCACCCATGTCGCGAATGGTGCGGAACTGGTCGTCGGTGAGGTTGCGCTTAACGCCGCAAACTGCACGAGAGTTGGAGTGGCTGGCGACGAAGGGACGTGTGGCGTGGGCGACAACCTTGTCAAAGCACTCATCGTTGAGGTGGGAGACGTCAAGCACCATGCCGGCGTGCTCCATCTGCGTAAGTGCCTCGATGCCGGCGGCGGTGAGGCCGGCGTGGGTATCGTGTCCGCTCGCGAGCGGTCCCTGCGCATTCCAGCTGAGCGATGACATGAGTACGCCCAAGCTCTTGAGCACCTCGATCAGCGCGGGGTCCTCGGCAAAGAACGTGGCGTTTTCGATGGTGTGGATGCAGGCGACCTTGCCGTCTTTGAGCGCGGGGCGAATGTCTGCCGCGCTGCGTACGTTGACCATGCGGTCGTGGTTGAGCATTGCCTGGCCGCTCATATGCGCCATGATCTGCGCCTGGAAGCGCGCGGCGTGGGCGGTGGGAATCTCATCGGGGACAAACGTGGCGAAGCACTGTGCCCATGGCGTGTTGCCGATCTTTGCGAGCGAGATGGCGCAGGTGTTGCCCTCGATGAGGTCGAAATCTTGCGGATGCGTTTCGTCGCCGGGGAAATAACCGTCGGTGCCGGCGGTAAAGCGCAGGTCGAGATCGAGCGTGGCCCAGCCGATGCGGTCGGCGGTGTCGCAGTGTAGGTCAAATACGGGATATGCCATGGTTCCTCCGGTTGCAGCGTTTCTTTGCAAACTGTCATTGAATTGTATGACTAGGGTATAGTTAGCGCCATATGTTCACGGCGGCCCGCGTTGTGCGCCGCCCTTATCACGGAGGTTACCATGTCCAACCAGGGCAAGAAGGTCAAGACTCATTATCGCGGCACGCTCGACGACGGCACGCAGTTCGATAGCTCCTACGATCGCGGCGAG
>CALLSB010000008.1:0-24092 GCA_938014225.1 uncultured Collinsella sp.
CCGCCGGCGGCCACGACAACGTGACCGTAGTAGTCGTTGACCTGGTTGACGATGGCGTCATGCGCGAGGCGCAACGCGTGCGTCGCCGCAACGTTACTATCGCCGCCATCCTGGCCCTCGTCTTTGTGCTGGCAGCTGGCATCTGGGCCTACACGGGTGTCACCGGCTCGTACTACCTGGGTACCTACCAGGGCAATGTCGCCGTCTGGCGCGGCCTGCCCGGCAAGCCACTCGGACTCAAGCTCCACTGGCTCGAAAGCGAAACCAGCATTAAGCTGTCCGACCTGCCCGAAGACACGCAAAACCGCCTCAAGGCGGGCATTCCGCAAACAAGTGTCGACGATGCGCAGGACACGATATCCAAGTACCGCCACCAGATCGACGAGGAGCAGACCCGCCAGGTGATCGACGCGCAAACGATTCGCGACAACACCAATCAGGGATCGACCTCCGAATCAGATTCCGAGAAAACCGCCGAACAGTCCGCCGAGGCCGAAGCCTCCGATAAGAATTAGAAAGGGAGTGCCGCTTATGAGTCGCCGCAACACCGAGCTGCTCTTGCTCATCGCCTCGGCGTTCCCCGTCATCCTGCTGTATGCGATGTACGTCCTCACCGCGGGCGCTGCCATCTCCTTTGAGACGCTCGCCGTACCGATCGGCCTCTTTGCCGCCTTTGCCGCGGCCCACATTGCCGTGCGCATCTTGGCGCCCGGTGCCGACCCCGCCATCCTGCCCATTGTCTTTGTGCTTTCGGGCATCGGTATCACGTTCGTGACGCGTCTCGCACCCGCTCTCGCCATCTCACAGCTCATCATCCTGTTTGTCTCGGTGGCGCTCATGGTGGGAACGCTCGCACTGGTCAAAAACCTCGACGTGGTCATGCGCTACAAGTACACCTTTGGCATTATCGGCATCATCCTGCTGATGCTGCCCATCTTTATCGGCACCACGATCTCGGGCTCCAAGCTGTGGATTCGCATCGCGGGCTTTACCATCCAGCCCGGCGAGTTCGCCAAGGTCTTTATCGTGCTGTTCCTAGCCGGGTACCTGGCCGAGAACCGCGAGCTGCTCTCCATCTCCAACCGCAAGATCTTGGGCTTTAAGATCCCTCGCCTGCGACTGCTACTGCCGTTGTTTGCCGTGTGGGGTGTGTGCCTGCTCGTCGTCGTCTTCGAACGCGACCTGGGTTCGGCCGTGCTGTTCTACACCATCTTCTTGCTGATGCTCTACGTTGCCACGGGGCGCTTTTCGTATGTCGTTATCGGCCTTGCGCTCTTAGCTGTTGGGGCCGTGGGCGCCTACAAGTTCCTGTCTCACGTTCAGGTGCGTTTCCAGGTTTGGCTCGATCCGTTTAAGGACGCCCAGGGCCAGGGCTACCAGATCGTCCAGTCGCTCTTCTCGCTTGCCGATGGCGGTCTGGTCGGTGTTGGCATCGGCAACGGCATGGCCAACAACATCCCTGTCGTCGAGTCCGACTTTATCTTCTCGGCTATCGGCGAGGAGATGGGCCTTTTGGGCGGCGGCGCCGTGCTCATCCTGTTTATGCTCTTTGCCGTGCGTGGCCTCACCACAGCTGCCCGCGCAAAGTCCGACCTTGCCGCCTTTAGCGCCACCGGTCTTACGGCAGCCATCAGCTTCCAGGCCTTTTTGATCGTTGGCGGCGTAACCCGCCTGATCCCGCTGACCGGCGTCACCCTGCCCTTTATGAGCCAGGGCGGCTCCTCGCTGCTGGCGAGCTTCATCATCGTCGCGCTCCTGCTGCGCGCCGGTGACGAGGCGACCGGACGCGAGGCCGAGCTTACCGGCACCGGCACCATGGCCGCCATCACCGATGATCAGGTCGCATCTTCCGCCGCCCCGACGGGCACGCGCTTTGCCACCTCGTCTTCCTACGGCAGCGGCAGCCATTCCGTCGGCTCGCGCATGCGCCGTCGCCTGCTCGACACGCCTGAATCCGGTGTGCTCGGCCGCGTTGCGCTCGCCAACCGTCTAACCCGTGCGGTGCTCGCCTTTACGGCGCTGTTCGCCATCCTTATCGGCAACCTCACCTATGTCCAGGTCATTAAGGCCAAGGACTATCAGGACATGCCGACCAACAACCACACCATCGCCCGCTCCAAGTACATCCAGCGCGGCTCCATCATCACGTCCGACGGCGTGACGCTGGCCGAGTCGCTGCAGCAGGAGGACGGCACCTACGTACGCTCCTACCCCAACGGTAACCTGGCAGCGCACGTGGTTGGCTACGTGAGCCAGCAGTATGGCACCACCGCCATCGAGAGCGTCATGAACGACACGCTCACCGGTTCTAAGGACTACTCCAGCTGGAACAACGCCATCGCGTCGCTCGCGGGCCAGACCCAGCCGGGCAACACCGCCAAGCTCACCATCGACTCGCGCATCCAGACGGCGGCCGAGCAGGCACTCAAGGGCTTTAAGGGCGCTGTAGTGGTCATCGACCCGCGTACCGGCGCGGTGCTCGCATGTGCCAGCTCGCCCACCTACGACAACACCAACATCGATGCCCTGCTGCAGACGGGCGGCGGCGAGGACGGCTCCATGTACAATCGCGCCATGGACGCGCTGTACACGCCGGGCTCAACGTTTAAGGTCGTTACGCTTTCCGCGGCACTCGAGACCGGTACCGCCAGCCTTACCAGCACCTACCAGGCGCCCGGCTCCATGGACATCGGCAACGCACCGGTCACCAACTATGCCAACGAGAGCTACGGCACCATCAGCCTGCAGCAGGCCTTTGCCGTGTCCTCCAACGTCGTCTTCGGCCAGGTGGCAAACGAAGTTGGCGCAAACACGCTCGTGCAGTTTGCCAACGCCTTTGGCTACGGCCAAAAGCTCGGCCAGGACCTGACCTCCGCGGCCTCCATCATGGCCGACCCGTCGCTCATGACCGAGTGGGAGACCGCCTGGGCCGGCGCCGGCCAGCCTGTCGGCATGGACCACACGCCCGGCCCGCAGACCACCGTCATGCAAAACGCCGTGATTGCCGCCGCCATCGCTAACAGCGGCGTGGTCATGGACCCGTACTTTGTAGCCCAGGTACTCGCCCCGGACGGAACCGTGGTCAAGACCACGCAGTCCCGCTCGCTGGGTCAGGCCGTCAGCTCCGCCACGGCCGACCAGGTCAAGCAGGCCATGCTTGCCGTCGTCCAGTCCGGCACCGGCACCGATGCCCAAATCCCCGGCGTCAAGGTTGCCGGCAAGACCGGCTCGGCCGAGACTGGCGGCACCAACGTCAACTCGATGTTCGTTGGCTTTGCACCTTACGATTCACCCACGGTCGCCATCTCGGTGGCCTTGGAGGATTTCGACAAGCATGACGTCAAGGCCGCCAAGATCGCCGGCATCGTCCTGACCGCGGCGCTTGCCGCACAGGGAGCGTGATGCCCATGATCGAATCGGACACCCGAGGCGCGCCGCGGCCGAAGAGTTAGCGGCAACGCGCCACACGGCCCCAGCGGCCACATCGTAGGTACTACACACATCGTTGAGCGAATAGTTATGTTAGGAGCAGGAATGGAACAGAGGGTCCTCGGGGGAAGATACCTCCTCAAGGATAAGGTGGGGACAGGCGGCATGGCGACCGTCTACCGTGCACAGGACCAGGTCCTCGACCGCACGGTAGCCGTCAAGATCATGCTGCCGCAGTATGCTGGCGACGCAACCTTCGCCGCACGCTTTAAGCAGGAGGCCCAGGCAGCAGCCGGTCTCTCCTCCCCTTATATCGTAGGCGTCTACGATTGGGGCAAGGACGGCGACACCTATTACATCGTCATGGAGTACCTGCGCGGTACCGACCTTAAGAGCGGCATCAAGAGCCACGGCGCCCTCGACCCCAAGAAGGTCGCCCAGATCGGCTCGCAGATCAGCTCCGCGCTTTCGGTCGCCCACAAGCACGAGATCATCCACCGCGACATTAAGCCGCAGAACATCATGGTGCTGCCCGACGGCAACATCAAGGTGATGGACTTTGGCATCGCGCGCGCCAAGAACAGCCACCTCACGCAAGACAACAACGTGCTGGGAACCGCCCACTACGTCAGCCCCGAGCAGACCCGTGGTCAGGACCTCGGCCCCACCTCGGATATCTACTCGCTGGGCGTCGTGATGTATGAATGCGCCACCGGCCGCGTGCCCTTTGACGGTGACGACGCTATCTCGGTCGCACTCAAGCAGGTCAACGAGCTGCCTATTCCGCCGAGCCAGATCAACTCCGGTGTCGACGCCGACCTTGAGCGCATCATCCTCAAGTGCATGGAGAAGGACCCGGCAAACCGCTTCCAGACCGCCGACGAGCTGCGTCAGGTGCTCAACAGCTACCTGTCGGGCCGTGCCGTCAACGTCTCGGAGCCCACGCGCATCATCGGTGCCCCCGGCGAGCTGGGCGCCACCAAGACTCGCGAGCTTTCCGATCAGACGCGCGCCATGGTGCGCCCCGTCTCGGGCGTGAGCGGCCAGAATACCGCCCGTAGCTCGGTTTCGGGTTCCACCGGCTCCTACGAGGTCGAAAAGCCCAAATCCAACAAGAACAAGATCATCGCCGCCGTGGTGGCAGCCGTTGCCGTCATCGGCATCGTGGTGGCCTTTGCCACAGGACTCTTTGGCGGCGAGCAGGTCACCGTGCCCGATGTGCTGGGCAAGGACCAGCAGACTGCCGTCGAGCTGATCAAGGAAGCCGGCCTCGAGGTCGGCACCATCGACCAAAGCTACAACGACGATGTCGACGAGGGCAAGGTCGCCGAGCAGACGCCCAACGGCAACACCAAGAAGGCCAAGGGCACCAAGGTGAACCTGGTAATCTCCAAGGGTCCCAAGCCCTCCGAGAAGGTTGAGGTTCCCCTGCTTGTCGGCCTGACCAAGGACCAGGCCGAGGCCGCGCTGGCAAGCGTTGGCCTGAAGGGCAACGCCTCCGAGGAGGCCAACGAGGCCGATGAGGGCCAGGTCTTTGAGCAGGGCACCGAAGCCGGTAAGGAAGTCGCGAAGGGCACGACCATCTCGTACAAGGTCTCGAGCGGCCCGGATACCACGTCCGTCCCCGATCTGACCGACATGACCGAGGCCCAGGCGCGCAACGCCCTCGATATGGCAGGCTTTGGCGTCGACGTTAGCTACCAGGAGAACGACTCGGTTACCGAGGGCACCGTGATCAGCTGGAACCCCAGTGGCAAGCAGAAGCCCGGCGCCACGATTACCGTCGTCATTGCCAAGAAGTCCGGCAAGGCCAGTGTTCCGGGCAACCTGTACGGCAAGAGCATCTCCGCCGCCGTCACCGCGCTCAACAACGCCGGTTTCTATAACATCGGCTTCTGTGACCAGAACGGCAATCCCGTAAGCGGTAACGAGGATGCCACCGTTACGGGCGTCTCCCCCACTGGCAAGCAGTCCACCGACAGCACGATTACGCTGACGGTCGCACTTTCTGGCTCGGGTTCGGGCTCTGGCTCGGGCACGGGTGACGATTCCGGTACGACCAACTAGTCGCCACCCCACCGCTCATCACGGCTCTCGCCGCAAACATATTCGCTCACAGGCGCCCGCTTGCTCCCCCAGCAAGCGGGCGCTTCGTTTTTGACATGGCATTGAACCAGAAGAACCCGGCACCGTAGCGGTACCGGGCTCGATATTCCTCTGGTGCCCCCGGGCGGATTCGAAAACTCCCCCCGCGGGGAAATTGGTGACGCGGGTGTCGACGGCTCGAATCCTGCCGGCGGTCCCCACAAACCAGAAACGGCGCCGCTCTCGCGACGCCGTCATAATCTTCTGGTGCCCCCGGGCGGATTCGAACCGTCGACACCCGCTTTAGGAGAGCGGTGCTCTATCCCCTGAGCTACGGAGGCATGTTGTACTAGTGTAGCAGATTTACTGCATCGCAATACGTCGCATGACTAGACTTCGAAGTTGCGGTGGAATAGTTCCTGTCTGAAGCATCTAAAGCCGTATTTAGGAACTATTTCACCGCAACTTATGAGGAGCTAGTTACCTTTGTGGAAGAGGTTTTTGATAACGGAGGGGATGCTCTTGGCGCCCTTGGCCGTCACATCGATAAAGTCGGGCGAACGCACAAGCTTATCCTCGTCGACGTACTTGCGGACAGCACGAAGCGTCTCTTTGTCGTCGCGCGTCGAAAACGTAAAGTGACCGTTGTCCTTGGTGAAGATGGCAAAACGCGTGATCTTCTTGGTGCCGCGTAAAACCTCGGCGGCAATATAGTCGACCTCGTCCCACGGGATTTGAATATAATCCTCGGGATTGCGCTCGTTGTAATACTCGAACGCCTTATTGCCCACCATCACGTTACCGTGGCTGGTAAGCCCCATCAGGCAGGTTGCCGGCGTTGCCAGATCGACCGTGCTGTTCTGAGATTGCGCCATACGCGCCTCGCCCTCCAATAAAAACAATCGGACCGCATCCAGTGTACCCACCGGGTGCGGTCCGTTTCAATGGCTCAAAAGCCCTTACCTAGCAACTCTCGGTCTTAAGCCGAAGCGTGCTTACATGAAGCCGCAGAAGCGACCGATGATGCCGACGGCGAAGAGAGCCAGGATGATGACGATCGGGCTGACCTTCTTCTTGAGGAGCTTGCAGACCAGCAGGGTCAGGCACACGGCGGCAAGGCCGGGGATGAGCTGATCGAGGTTGGCCTGAAGCGTGGTGACCTTCATCTGATCAAGGGCGGTAGCACCGACGGAGTTGTACATCGTCAGCGCTTCCTTGATACCCTCGGAACCGGAGGGCAGGCTAGCCCAGTCGATAAAGGCGCCAGCAGACTGCTTGACCGTGGAGACGATCGGGGTGAAGGAAATGGACACCCAGCGCTCGACCAGGGCGCCGATGATGAACATACCCAGGATGGAAGCGCCCTCGGTGACCTTGCCCATCAGACCACCGGAGAGGTCCTTGGCGATGGAGGAGCCGACCTTGTAGCCAAACTCCTGCGTGTACCACAGGAAAGCGTAACGGATGATGTTCCACGCGAAGAAGAACAGCAGCGGACCGACGATGCTGCCGGACATGGCCAGGGAAGCGCCCAGAGCGCCCAGAATCGGGCGAAGGGTGAACCAGAAGACGGGGTCACCGACGCCGGCGAGCGGGCCCATCATACCGACCTTGACGCCCTGGATGGCGACATCATCGATCGGAGCACCGTTGGCGCGCTCCTCCTCGAGGGCGAGGGTAACGCCAATGACGGGGGCGGAAACATAGGGGTGGGTGTTATAGAACTCCAGGTGGCGCTTAAGAGCGGCAATCTGGTCATCCTTGCTGGTGTAGAGCTTCTTGATCGCAGGGATCATTGCGAAGCACCAGCCGCCGTTCTGCATACGCTCGTAGTTCCACGAGCCCTGAAGGAACTGATGACGGAAGCAAACCTTCTTGCGGTCAGCCTTGGTGAGCTGAATCTTGTTCTCTGCCATATGTATCACTCCCCTCCTACTCGTAATCGTTCAGAATGTCGCCGAGCGGGTCGCCGGAGCCACCGCCCATGCCGCCACCCTGCTTGGCCAGATCCTTAAGGCCAAGGTAGATGAGGGCAAGGGAGATGCCGATGAGACCAAGGGCGATCAGCGTGAGCTGAGGGATGGCAGCAAGGACAAAGCCGAGGACGAAGAACGGCCAGGTCTCCTTGGTGGCCATCATGTTGATGACCATGGCGTAACCGACGGAAGCGACCATGCCGCCGCCGACAGCCATGCCGCCGGACAGCCAGTCGGGCATAGCGTTAAGCGCGTTGGTAACGGCCTCGGCCGGGATGACGCACAGAAGCACTGCCGGGATGGCGATACGAAGGCCCTGCATGAGGATGGCAGCATACTGCCAGCGCTCGATGCCGGAGAAGTCGCCCTTCTCGGCGCAACCGTCCATGGCGTGAGCGATAGCGGTAGCAATGGTACGGCAGATCATGGTCAGGAACAGACCAGCGACCGACAGCGGGACGGCGACGGCGATAGCGGTGGTAACGGCCTTGGCCGAATCGGTGGCGCCACCGTTGAGGGCGAGCACCATGATGATCGAAGAAGCGACCGAGGCCAGAGCGGCGTCAGGCGCGACAGCGGCGCCGACGTTAGCCCAGCCAAGGGCCATCATCTGGAGCGAACCGCCCAGGAGGATGCCCTCCTGAAGGTGACCGGTTACGAGACCGATAAGCGTGCATGCCACGAGCGGCTGATGGAACTGGAACTCATCCAGAATGCCTTCCATACCGGCAAGCAACGCGACAATCGCAACAAGCAGAATAGTGATTGCAGACATGTATCGGACCCTCCTTTACTATGCTTGAGCGGCCAGTTCGGCCTTAGCTTTCTTCAACATGGCGTCGAGATCCTCGGAGGAATCCGAAGGAACCTTGCGGACCTCGAACTTGACACCCTTGGCCTTGAGAGCCTCGAGAGTCTTAACGTCGTCATCGCCCATAGCGACGGCGTTGGTGACGACGACCTTGCCCTTGGAGTGAGCCATGGAACCGATGTTGACTTCCTTGATGTCGACGCCGGCCTCGATGGCCTTGAGCAGATCCTGCGGGTTCTCGAAGAGCAGCATGGCCTTGGTGTCACCAAAGCGCGTGTCCTTGACGACCTCGGCCATCTTCTTGATGGGAACGACGTTGGCATGGACTCCCGGAGGGGCAGCCTGCTCGATCATGGTCTTGCGGAGCTCGTCGTGAGCAACGCCGTCGGAAACCACGATGATGCGGTTGGGGTTGATCTGCTTGGTCCACGTGGTGGCCACCTGACCATGAAGCAGACGGGTGTCGATACGGACGTGGGCGATCTTGATGTGCCCATCGCCGATGACCGTTCCCGGAGGGATGGCGCCTGCAGGAGCAGCGGCGGCCGCAGCCGGCTTCTTCTCCTCGGGCTCCAGAGACTCGGGCTTGACACGCACGCCAGCCTTAGCCTCAGTCACGAGATGTTTTGCGATCGCATGTGCAGTGTTCTTTGCGTCAAAGCGCTGCGAATATGCCTCGATGAGCATAGGCAGGTTGACACCGGTGACGATAGCCCAGGAATCGTGGCCCTCGATGAGCCCGCTGATCTGGTTGAACGGCGTGCCGCCCCACAGATCAACGAGGAAGAGCACCTGCTCCTGGTCCTCGAAGGAAGCGACTGCTTCCTCGACCTTGGCACGGAAATCGTCGGGGCCCATGCTCGGCTCGAGCGAGACCACGGCAACAGACGGTTGATCGCCAAAGACCATCGAGCCCGTCTGCTTGATTCCAGCTGCCAAGTCCCCGTGGCTAGCAAGAACAATACTTACCATCACATAACCTCCTTTTTGTCTACGTATTTCCTACACGACATGAAAGGAGTATAGCTGTTTGGTTTGTGGAATTATAGCTAAATCCGCAAAAGGTTGGATTATTTGTTTAAACGTCTAGGTTTGTTACAAGTTGATTACGTTACTGCTTTTTGACTCATTACACGACAAGGCGTCGCTCATCAAGCCATGCATTTTACAGATATAAGCAGGCTGTTCATTAATATCGATTTTTGGCAAGCGCGAATGCGCTTGTACTGCCGCTATTTTGTTTAAACAGACATGGCTTGACTTTTTTCGTGACTTATGGTCTATGAAACCACTCAAAATAGTTGCGGTGGAATAGTTCTTGTTTAAGAGTCAGAAGGCTGGATTTAGGAACTATTTCACCGCAACTTATAGGGGATCCTAGACGATGTGGAGTGGGTTGGCGGCGTCGACGGCATCGGGCGCGTCGGAAGGGCCGTCGGGGGCAGCGCCTGCCGGATCCTCTTCGGGGGTCTCGATCTGTTTGATCATTACCTCTTGGCCCTGCAGCAAATAGGTCTCGCCGCTACCGCAATGGGGACAGGCCTTGCCGTGCTCGACCGTCGCGTAGTCGCAGCCACACGCCTCGCAATGTGTCACGGCCTCAACGGGCTCCACGATAAGCTCTGCACCCTCGGTGATGGGCTTTTTATCTGCCGCCCAGCGCCAAGCGTCGAGTAGCAAGTCGGGAACGACGCCCGAGACCTCGCCCAGCAGCAGCGTGACGCTCGAAACGCGACGCACGCCATTGGCGCGCGCCACGTTCTCGACATCGCGAATGATGTGATAGACGATTCCCAATTCATGCAAGGCGAAACCCTTTCTGCAGAGGTTGATTCGATGCAAACTCAAAGCAAGGGGACGACGAGATCTAGTCTGCGCCGTCCCCTTACCCGCCATGGCTACCTATTTACGACCAAATTTAATCTTGATGGCACGCTTTAGAGCGTACTTGCCGAGGCTTGGGAGCTTTTGCTCGTATTTGACCATCGTGGAGCACTCGGGGCGGTCGCGATCCAGATGGATGGCGTCAAACGCGCACTTGGTGGTGCACAGGCCGCAGCCGATGCACTTGTTGGGGTCGACGATCGAGGCGCCGCAGCCCAGGCAGCGGGCGGTCTCGGCGCGCACCTGCTCCTCGGTAAAGGTCTCAACATACTCGCTAAACGGCGCAGCCTTCTCGCGCTCGCGATCCACGTGGGCAACCTCGCGGCTCGCGTTGTCGTAACTCTCGATCACGACATCGTCGCGGTCGAGCGCGGTGTAGTGGCGCTGGTTGCGGCCGATGGTGAGCGTGGAGCCTGGCTGCACAAAGCGATGGATGGACACGGCGGCCTCGTGACCGGCGGCAATGGCGTCGATGGCAAAGCTGGGGCCGGTGTAGACGTCGCCGCCCACAAAGATGTCTGGCTCGGCGGTCTGGTAGGTCTGGGGATCGGCAAGGGCACCCTGGCCGCGGCCGAGCTCCACCTTGGAGCCAGCCAGCAGGTCGCCCCACACAATGGACTGGCCAATCGACATGACGACACGGTCGGCATCGACACGGCGCAGATCGTTCTCGTCGTACTCGGGCGCAAAACGGCCCTCGTCGTCAAAGACACGCGTGCAGCGCTTGAAGGTGATACCGCACACACGACCGGCCTCGTCCAGGTGAATCTCCTTGGGGCCCCAGCCGCAGCTGATGTGAGCGCCGTCCTCAACGGCCTCGCGACGTTCTTCCTCGCTGGCGGGCATCTGGGCCTCGCTCTCCAGGCAGAACATCTCAACGTGCTCGGAACCCAGACGGCAGGCGTTGCGCGCGACATCGATAGCCACGTTGCCGCCGCCCACCACAATGGTGCGGCCGGGCAGCGCGTCGATCATGCCACTGTTGACCTCGCGCAAAAAGTCGACGGCCACGGTCACGTCCTCGGCATCCTCACCCGGAATACCAGCAAGGCGGCCGCCCTGGCAGCCAATGGCAACGTAGAAGGCCTTAAAGCCCTGCGCGCGCAGCTCGTCGAGCGTCACATCGCGACCGACCTCAACGCCATAGCGGAACTCGGCACCCATCAGGCGAATGATCTCGACCTCGGCCTCGATAACATCCTTCTGCAGCTTAAAGCTGGGAATGCCGTAGGTGAGCATGCCGCCCGGGCGCTCGTTCTTCTCGAACACGACGGGCTTGTAGCCCTTCTCGGCCAGATAAAAAGCGCAGGACAGGCCGGCCGGACCGGCACCGATGATGGCGATCTTCTGGTCGAAGCCGCCGGCACGCGTCGGGGTCACCACAGGCGGGACATAGCGGGTCGCGGCATCCAGATCGCGCTGGGCGATAAACTTCTTGACCTCGTCGATAGCCACGGCGGCGTCCACACGGCCGCGGGTGCAAGCATCCTCACAGCGGCGGTTGCACACGCGGCCGCAGATAGCGGGCAGCGGGTTCTCGCGCTTGATGAGCGCCAGCGCCTCGTCATAGCGACCCTGAGCCGCGAGCTTCAAATAGCCCTGAACGGCAACGTGCGCGGGGCAGGCCGTCTTGCAGGGAGCGGTGCCGGACTCATGCGTCTCGATACGGTTGTCGTTGCGGTAGTTGGGCGACCACTTGGTGTGATCCCATTTGGTGGCGTCGGGCAGCTCCTGGCGCGGATACTCGGGCACCTGTCCGCCGGCCTTTTTGCTGCAGAGCTTCTGGCCGAGCTTGGCGGCGCCGGCCGGGCACACCTCAACGCAGCGACCGCAGGCAACGCACTTGTCCTTCTCGACCTTGGCGACATAGGCCGAGCGCGACAGGTTGGGCGTGTTGAACAGCTGAGAGGTGCGCAGGGCATAACACACGTTGACGTTGCAGTTGCAGATAGCGAAGATCTTGTTCTCGCCGTCGATATTGGTGATCTGGTGCACAAAGCCGTTGTCCTCGGCCTGGCGCAGGATGTCGTAGACCTCGTCGCGCGTCACGTAATGGCCGCGGTCGGTCTCAACCACATAGTCGGCCATATCGCCCACGGCAATGCACCAGTCGGCGGGATCGTCGGCGCAGCCCTCACCCATCACGCGACGGCTCGCGCGGCAGCTGCAGGTGCTAGCGGCATATTTGCCATCGTATTTGTCGAGCCAGTGCTCGATATGCTCGATCGGCACCGAGGTGCTCGCGGCGTCGATGGCCTTCTCGACCGGAATGACGTGCATGCCGATGCCGGCGCCTCCGGGCGGCACCATCGGCGTGGCCTTGGACAGCGGTCCCTTGGACGCCTGCTCAAAGAACTTGGCATAGACCGGGTGCTCCTCGAGCTGGCTCACGCGCATGTTGAGGAACTCGGCAGAACCCGGCACCAGCATGGGCAACACCCATTGCTTGGCGCGCTCGGGGTTTTCCCAGTTGTACTCGAGCAGACCCGTGTAGCTCATGTCGTCGAGCATCTTCTCGATCTGGGTCTCGGGCATGCCGGTGAGCTTGGCCATCTCGGGCAGCGTATAGGGACGGCGCATCTTCATCTTGCAGAGCACTTCGGCCTGCTCGTCGGTCGCGGCCTCGGCAAACGACCAGTACTCGTAGCCCAACAGCTCGTCGCGATGCAGCAGACGGTTGGTGCAGTGCTCGCACAGCTTGACGATGGCCTCGCGCGGATGCTCCGGCAGCGGCGGCACGAACTCCGAACCGATGTCGGGCTCGGTGTAGCTAATCCCCGGTCCGTTGAGAATCATGGTTGTCCCTTCTCTTGCCACAGCCCGGCGAGACCGCGGCACCCCTCTTTTTTGCAGGCCGGGCATGCCCCCATGCCGTTCACCCGCCATTAGTTGACATTGTGTCAAAAATAGTATTGACGAACCGTCAACAATATTCAAGACTGTTAGGCGAACGGTCAGGCAAAAGAGGATGAAAGGCGGCAAAACATGAGCAACAACACAGCAGATACCTCTGTGGTCGATGCCGTCCCCGCATCCGATAGCGCGGCAAAGCGCTTGACGGGCGACGAACGCCGTCGCGAGATCCTCGCCGCCGTGCGCACCGTGAGCTCTGAGCTAGGCGTGTCGCATCTATCCGTCTCGGCCGTGACCAAGCGAGCCGGCTGCACGCGCTCATTGTTCTACCACTACTTTGCCGACATGGACGCCGCTGTCACCGCCGTCATGGACGAGGCGATCGACGGTTTTATCTCCGAGCTCGAGCAGTGGAATGCCAACCGCACCGTCGGTGATATCGAGGGCGCACTCGACACCGTCGCCCCGCTCTTTAAGCGCCTGGTCGTCAGCGGCCACGAGCTGCCGAGTACGCTCACCTCAAGCAGCGGCGCGCTCTATGGCGGCTTTTTGCACAACGTGGTCCAGCGTGTGGCGCAGTATATCTGCGACACCACCGTGGTGGATTTTGCCGCCCATCATGAGCTACGCATCGACCATGTCTACGAGACGTTCTACACCCTCATCATGGGGTTGTTGATGTATATCCGCACGCACCCCGATGTGCCCGACGAGACGGTCAAGGAAATCATCGCCTCGACACTCCACATCGAGGGCTATACCGCCAAGTATCCGGAGCGCAAGCCCCAGAACTGACGACATTTGGCCAAACTGCCCGCGATCAGAAGAGGGGCCGCGGGCGTGTGAAAGGAGAGCAGCATGCTGTTCGATGTTTGGGGTAGCGATACCCTTATCCACTGGGCCGGCTGGGCCATGGTCTTTATTGGCCTGATCGTGCTCAACGAAGTCGGCCGCCGCACCAAGCTGGGCGCGGCAATCATCTTTGGCGTGGCTCCGCTGGCCATGACCATCTACTGCGTCGCCATCGCCGTGGGCGTTTCGCAGGGCGCCGAGTGGGCGCTCACCAACCCCACCCATGTGTACCAGAACAGCTGGTTCCACTACGCCAAGGTATACGCGGCGCTCGCCGGTTGCTGGGGCTTCATTGCCATTAAGTACCAGTGGGGAAAGATCGGCAAGGCGCATTGGTTCCGCGCATGGCCGTTTGTGATCGTCGCCATCAACATCATGATCGCCGTCGTATCCGACTTTGAGAGCGCCTATCACTTCTTTGTCCTGGGCGAGTCCACCTGGGTCACCTCCGAAGGTGCTACGCAGCTGGCCGGCTGGAACAACGTGTTCAACGGCATCGCCGGTATCATCAACATCTTCTGCATGACCGGTTGGTGGAGCGTCTACGCCTCCGAGGATCAGACCGATATGCTGTGGCCCGACATGACCTGGGTCTACATCATCGCCTACGATATCTGGAACTTCTGCTACACCTACAACTGCCTGCCCACCCACTCCTGGTTCTGCGGCTTTGCGCTGCTGCTGGCGCCCACCGTCGCCGCCTTTATCTGGAACAAGGGCGGCTGGATCCAGAACCGCGCCTTTACGCTTGCTATTTGGTGCATGTTTGCCCAGGTGTTCCCGTACTTCCAGGAGGAGTCCATCTTTGTGACCCACTCCACGCTCGACCCCGGCGCCGCCACCGCGGTCTCGATCGCCGCACTGGTCGCCAACGTCGCCGCGATCATCTACATCGCCTACCGTGCCAAGAAGCTCGGCCGCAATCCCTACAAGCAGGATGTCTTTGAGGGCACCAGCGATTGGGAGAAGGCTACTGCTCGCCGCGCCAAGGTTGATTACGCTCACGCCGAGTAACATGTTGGTCGCTGTTGGCAGTTGGGCATAGGCCCGCCCGTCAGGATTTTCATCCAATGTCTCGCAGAGCCCCCGGAAAGCGTTTCGCTCGCTTTTCGGGGGCTTTTGTCGTTGCGTCTCTATTCATCTATTCAAAAACATACGCATATATAAAATCGGATTTCAAATCATGCGGCGGCTCTATGGGGTCCCGTTTTTGGGTACAGTGTTGTCCCGATATTGAGCTTGGGGGATATATGAAAGATGAGACGATGGGCCAAGAGGATGCGGCCCAAGATGCAGAAGCGTGTGCCGAGGCCCTGGAGAGCCTAGACCGGATTTCGCTTGACGATGTTGCGTTTGACGATTCGAGCGTTGATGTGCAGGATGAACCGGAAATCGAGGCACAGCCCGATGATCAGGATGCAGGCGACGTTGAGCCCGCCGAAGATGAGGCAGGTCACGAAGACACCGAAAGCGAGGCCGACAACCAGCCCGAATCCGACACGGGCGAGGAAACCGTCTTGCTCGACAGCTTGCCGGCCGAGGATTCGCTGACCCGCGAGCTTCCTGGCCTGGGTTCCGCACCAGCCGTGGACGAGACCATCGCCATGGGCGATATTCCCCTGCCGTCCGTTCCCTCGGCACGCGAGGCCGAGGTTCGCCATCGCAAGATGTCGCCCAAGCGCCGCAATCTGATGGTCGCCGGTGTCGTGGCCGTCGCGCTCGTCGCCGGCGGTGCAGGCTATGCTGCCTGGAACGGATATCAGCAAGAGCAGGCTGCCGCTGTCGCCGCCAATGCCCACACGATGATGTCAGTGCAGATTGGCGTGCATGCCGCGGGCCTCGACTGTTCCGCCGGCTCCAAGATTCCCGTACAGGTAAGCGGTCAGGATTCCGACGGTTCTTCCGTGAGCGAAACGCTCTACGTTGACGAGCACGGTCGCGGCATTAAGCTGCTGCCCGGCGATTACACGTTCTCCATCGCCGCCTCCCCCATCGCGGCCGACGGCACCATTTACACCGTCCCGACCACCAAGGCCCAGGTTACGGTCAAGAATGACGGGCAGGATCTGCGCGCTCAAGCCACCTTTAAGCTTAAGGTGCCCTCAGCCGACACGGTGACCGACGACCAGATCGATGCCGCCGCCAAGCACGCCGAAGAAGGCGGCGCGAGCTCTGCCGCCGCGGCAAAGATACTCCAGCAGGCGGCAATTACGCGCCGCGATGCCGCCGCCAACGCCGTAAGCGCAAGCGAGGCTCAGTCCGCCCGCGATGCCGACGCTCGGCACAAGGCGACGAACCTGTATCAGCTCGATATTCCGGTTGAGTGGTATGGCAAGGTCGCAACCTGGCAGAACGGCAACACGCTGTGCATTTATCTGGACGGCGACACCAACACACCGCTCGTGACGCTCGTCGCGGTGCGCGATGGCGAGACCTTTACGCCCGACGACGGCGATACGGTTTTGGGCACGGTCAGCCTAGGCAACGGCTACACCGTCTACGCCAGCGGCCCTGTCTATCCGTACGTGATTCCGCAAACCGTTAATGGACACACGCAGAACCCCGTGTCGACCTACCCCATGGATACGGCGATTGAGCTTGTCGAGCTCACGACCGGCAACCGCTACACATACAGCCAGATCAAAAACGACCTGGTCGGTAAAGACGGCAAGGCAGACGCCGCGACCAAACTCGAGACCGACTACCTCGCCCAGATTCTCCTGCCGAGCATCAAAGCCCAGGACTAGTCGGCCCGAAGACAGCCGCCCAACACCCCATCCCTAACGCAGTTGCGGTGAAATAGGGACTGTTTTTGCTGGTCAAACCGCAAAACAATCCCTATTTCACCGCAACTTATTGGTGGCCTTTTGGGTGGCACTCAGCGCCACGGATCGGCTTCGAACATTGGCTCGCGCTCGGGGCGGCGATCGCTGTAGGGATCGTAGCCGTCATCGTCCTCGTTCTCGGCACGGATGTAGGGGTCGCGCGGCTTGGATGCCGGTTTAGGCGGAGTCTTCGGTGCGGCGGGCGCCGCCTCAGCCACCGGTGCGTTCGTCTTGTTCTCGTCTTTCATCTGCATAGCTCCTTGCCATGTGCTCACGTTCAACACCATCGATTGTCGCACGAAAAAGGGCGGCGGACCCAATCGGATCCGCCGCCCTTGGCGTTCGGCTCAAAAGGCAGATTTTAAGGCATGGCCCAAAATCTACTCGGCGTCGGGGACCTCGTAGGTGGCCGCCGGCGTATTGTCGCACACGACGGTAAAGCCGCCGTCCTTGTCGACATCGACCGTCACCTGATCGCCCTCGCGCACCGTGCCGTCGATGATAGCGGCGGCGATGGCATCCACGACCTCGCGCTGCACCAGACGCTTGAGCGGACGGGCGCCAAAGACCGGGTCCAGGCCGCCCACGGCGAGCATCTGCTTGGCCGCCGGGGTGATGGCAAGCGTCATGCGCTCCTTGGCCAGACGCGCGCGGACGTCGGCGAGCTGGATGTCGACGATCTTCTCGATCTGCGCCATGCCGAGCGGATGGAACACCACGATATCGTCGATACGGTTGAGGAACTCGGGGCGGAAGGTCTGAGCCATGGCCGCGTTGACCTGATGGCGCATCTCCTCCTCGTCCTTGCCGGAAAGCTCGGCGATGGCCTTGGAACCCACGTTAGACGTCATGATGATGATCGTGTTCTTGAAGGACACCTGGCGCCCCTGACCGTCAGTCAGACGGCCGTCGTCAAGCACCTGCAGCAGCACGTTGAAAACATCCGGATGGGCCTTCTCCATCTCGTCGAGCAAGATCACGGAGTAGGGGCGACGGCGTACGGCCTCGGTGAGCTGGCCGCCCTCGTCGTAGCCCACGTATCCCGGGGGCGCACCGATCAGACGCTGGACGCTGAACTTCTCCATGTACTCGGACATGTCGATACGCACGAGCGCGCGCTCGTCATCGAACAGGCACTCGGCAAGCGCCTTGGCGAGCTCGGTCTTGCCCACGCCGGTGGGGCCCAGGAAGAAGAAGCTGCCGATGGGCTTGTCCGGATCGGAGAGGCCCGCACGGCTGCGGCGCACAGCTGCGGCAACGGCGGAGACGGCCTCGTCCTGGCCGATGACGCGCTTATGCAGCTCGCCCTCCAGGCCCTTCAGCTTGTCGAGCTCGCCCTGCATCATCTTGGAGACGGGCACACCGGTCCAAGCGCTCACGACCTCGGCGATCTCATCGGAGGTCACCTGCTCGTTCAGGCCCTCGCCGTCCTGCTGCTTTTGCGCCTCGAGCGCGGCCTCGGAATCCTGAATCTGCTGCTGCAAGCCCGGGATCACGGAGTAGCGCAGCTCGGACGCACGGCCCAGGTCGCCATTGCGCGTCGCGCGCTCCTCTTCGCTCTTGGCCTCATCGAGCTGGCCCTTGAGCTCCTGCACGTGGTCGATGGCGTTCTTCTGGTTGAGCCAGCCGGCCTTTTGCACGTTGAGCTTTTCCTGAACCTCGGCAATCTCCTGGCGCAAGGCCTCCAGACGCTCCTTGGAGGCGTCGTCGGTCTCCTTCATGAGTGCCTGCTCCTCGATCTGCAGCTGGGTGAGCTGACGCGTGGTGGCGTCGATCTCGACCGGCATGCTGTCGAGCTCCATGCGCAGGCGGCTTGCGGCCTCATCGACCAGGTCGATGGCCTTGTCGGGCAGGAAACGGTCGGCGATGTAGCGATCGGAGAGGTCGGCAGCCGCCACGAGCGCGCTATCGGTGATATGCACGCCGTGGAAGATCTCGTACTTCTCCTTGAGGCCACGCAGAATCGAGATGGTGTCCTCGACGGTAGGCTCGCTCACCATAACGGTCTGGAAACGACGGGCAAGCGCCGCGTCCTTCTCGATGTACTTGCGATATTCATCGAGCGTGGTCGCGCCGATCGCGTGCAGGTCGCCACGGGCGAGCGCCGGCTTGAGGATGTTGCCGGCGTCCATGGAGCCCTCGGTGGCACCCGCGCCCACGATGGTGTGGAGCTCATCGATGAACAGGATGACCTTGCCCTCGGACTTTTGCACTTCCTTGAGCACGGCCTTCAAGCGGTCCTCGAACTCGCCGCGGTACTTGGCGCCGGCGACCAGCGCGCTCATGTCGAGCTCGATGAGGTCGCGGTCGCGCAGGGTGCTCGGCACGTCGCCGGCCACGATACGCTGGGCGATGCCCTCGACGATGGCCGTCTTGCCCACGCCCGGCTCGCCGATGAGCACGGGGTTGTTCTTGGTGCGGCGGGACAGGACCTGAATGGTACGGCGGATCTCGTCGGTACGGCCGATGACCGGGTCGAGCTTGCCGGCGCGGGCCAGATCGCAGATGTTGCGACCGTACTGCTCCAACGCCTCAAACTGGGTCTTGTCCTCGGCAGACGTCACGCGGTCATCGCCACGCAGCTCCTCGTAGACCTGCTCGATGCGCTCCTTGGTGACGCCTGCGTCGCGCAGCACGCGGCCCGCCTCGCCCTTGTCCTCGGCAAGTGCCATCAGCAGATGCTCGGTCACCACAAAGCTGTCGCCCATCTTGGTGGCCTTTTTCTCGGCCTTCTCGATGACGCGGACAAGCTCATTGGAAAGACCCATCTGCTGACCCTCGCCCGAAACCTTGGGCGCGTGGTCGATGGCATCCTGTGTGGAACGTGCGAGCTGAGCTGGGTCGGCACCGATGCGCTCGATAATCACGGAGATATTGCGCTCGCCGGCACCGAGCAGGGCAGACAGCAGGTGGATCGGCTCCACCGCGCCGGCCTGCGCATCGGCAGCCGTGCTCATGGCGGTCTGCAGCGCCTCGCGCGACGTCATTGCTAGCTTATCGATTCTCATGGAATCACCTCTCTTGGGGCGGCCACCCTACGGGGCGGCTTCACGTTGTTCGAGAAGTATTGTTGCCAGCTTTGTACGATCTTATACATAAATCTAAGTCTCTATATATAAGATTTTCTGAGTGATTGAAAGATAGGGAGCAGGTGCGCTCACCCGCTACGGCCTCGTCCCCTTACTATCTCAATCTGTAACATCTACTCGGCAAATAGAGCTCTATCTGTTACAAATCGAGACGAACAGAAGACACCCGAATCGAAAATCTAAATCTGTAACACCAGGCCCACTTTTAGCGGCCAAGGTGTTACAGATTAAGACAAATCGAGCCGCCACAAAGGCGCCTGTCCCCTTTGTGGCGGTTTTCGACAAAAAGAAGCCGCCCCGATAACAGAGGCGGCATCAAGCAAGTCCATTTCTTAGCGTCCCTCAAGACCCAACGAGAACGCAGCGATGGAATCGAGAACCGACAATAGCCCGTTCGCACAGATAGAGGCAGAGATTCAAGGTCAAAGTCCGGCTTAAACGGCTTAGCTATCGCACGTCACATTGTTCTCGTCGTCCCCCTATCGTATTTATAGTGCTTATAGTGAAAATAGTGAGTTTAGTGAGAAGAGTATCGCTCAAAACTCGTGGACTCAATTATTGACCTCACGCCCAGAATGAGTGGGGCAAATATTTCTATTAGAGGTCAAATCGAAGCCCAATAGGGCCTTTTCACCCCGTCATTTCGATCGATCGCTTTCTTTTGAATATTGTCGTAAGCTGGTATCACTTATCTTAATGAATGCATACTATTTGCGAGGTACCCGCCGTGAAACGCTCCACCTATATCGGCCTGCTCGTCTTAGCGTTTGCGATTACCGCAGTCGGCGTAGGAATTATCTATCTCGCATTTCTCCCCGCCTCTGCGACGCAGGCGGCGGTTGAGACCGTAAGCTATCCCATCGAGGTCCTCACCGATATCGTCAAACCCGATTCGGTCACCGTCGATTTTGACGGTACGCCCGCAGCGCTTGGTGTCAGCAACTGTCCCCGTATCGAACTTGGAGCCAGGCGCTACACCAAAGATGAGCAGCTTATCGGCAAGGCAACCAGTTTACTCAAAGGCAAGACGTTTAAGCGGTGGTACGGCGCCGCAACATATCGAGCCAAGAATAGCCAAATGGTTGGCGGGTATTATTCGACCCTTGAGCTCGATGCGGCAAACGGGAGCAAATTGTGCAACGTCTCATACGACCCCGGCTGCGTGGACAATGAAGGACCGGGGGTCTATATCTCGGATGGCGACGTAATCTACGTCATGGAGGGCGACCAGACGGCAGTCGTCGATTTTATGGATCGGTGTACCGAGGATGCCTACGAACAAACTTGCGAGCCCGATCCGCAGACAGCGCGCAACAGTGGCTCGGCACGCACTTGGCTATTTGACGATGAAATAACCTGGACCCCATCGAAATAAGGACCCGCCGGGCAGGCACCTTTGTGGTGGTTTTTGACAAAAAGAAGCCGCCCCGATAACAGAGGCGGCATCAAGCAAGCCTATTTATTAGCGTCCCTCAAGACCCAACGAGAACGCAGAAATGTAGCCCGGGGCTTACCCTTTCCCGAACGCGACCCTCGCGAAGCGCGTGAGCGGGCGGGAAAGGGTAGGCCCCGGGCGGACAATTAAGTGCGTTACTCGGCAGCGGCCTTGAACTTGTTGTAGTTGATCAGGCAGCCAGCCTTGACGATGGCACGCTCCTCTGCCGTCATATCGGCAATGTAGAGCTCAATCTGCTCGACCGCACCATCGGCGCGCACCACGTAGGCGGCGATGCCCTTCAGGTCGCCATCGAGCGCGGCGCGGATACCCGGCACAAAGACGTAGTCGCCCACCTCAAAGCTGGGCTCGGCCTCCATCTGGAAGGGCACCATGCCCCAGTTCATCACGTTGGAGCGATAGCGCTTGGTGGCGTACTCGTGGACGATGTTGGCCAGGCCGCCAATTACGCGCTGGCAGCTCGCGGCCTGCTCGCGGGCAGAACCGTCACCGGGCTTCTTGGCATAGAGCATGGAGCCGTACTCAGTCGCCTTGGCATCGGCCGCGACACCCGCGCCGGTCAGCGCCTCAAACACGCTGGCAAGCTCGGCATCGAGTGCCGCCAGGTCGCCCGCTGCCTCGCCGGCAACGCGGCGCTTTTCCACCGCGTCGACCTCCTTGGAGCGGCCCACGTAGGCAGGGTCGCGACGGCTGAGCGTAAACTCGGCCAGACCCAGCGGGTTGGAGCGGAAGGAGCTCGTCTCGCCCGAGGGAATGAGCTCGTCGGTCGTGGTGACCGGGTCCATGATCTTGGAGCACACCTTGAGCAGGATGTCGTCGCCGAGAGGCTCCATCGCGGGCCACGGCTTGATGTTGGGACCCTCGACCAGCTCGTCGGCAGGCTCCGCCTTGCCAAAGCCCCAGTACACGCGCTTCTTGTACGGCGCGTCGTCAAAGGTGTACTCGCAGGCCTCGTCCCAAGTCTCCTCGGGCAGGTCGGTCGCCGGCGTCAGGACGCCGCCGTTGGCAGCCGTCGCCGCAATGGAGCGAGCGTCCATCAGGGCCACGGCGCTCAGCTGGCCATTACCCGGCTTGGAACCCTCGCGGTTAGGGAAGTTACGCGTGGTGTGGCGGATGGACAGACCGTTGTTGGCAGGCGTGTCGCCGGCACCGAAGCACGGACCGCAGAACGCCGTGCGCACGATCGCGCCAGCCTCCATGAGGTCGTAGATATAGCCGCGGCGTGTAAGCTCGAGTGCCACGGGCTGGCTCGTGGGATAGACCGACAGCGAGAACTCGCCGCAGCCGGTGTTGGCGCCCTTGAGCACGCGGGCGGCCTGGACCACGGAGTCGTAGTTGCCGCCCGAGCAGCCGGCGATAACGCCCTGCTGCACGTGCAGCTTGCCGTCGACGATCTTGTCGAGCAGGCTAAAGTGCGTCTTGCCCTCGCCGATCTTGGCGGCCTCGAGCTCCACCTCATGCAGGATGTCCTCGAGGTTCTCGTTGAGCTCGTCGATCTCAAAGCCGTTAGAAGGATGGAACGGCAGCGCGATCATGGGCTTGATACTCGACAGATCGACTTCGACGCAGCCGTCGTAGTAGGCAACATCGGCGGGCTTGAGCTCGCGGTAGTCCTCGCCGCGACCGTGCATGGTCAAAAACGCGTGCGTGTCCTCGTCGGTGGCCCAGATGCTCGACAGGCAGGTGGTCTCGGTGGTCATGACGTCGACGCCGTTGCGGTAGTCGGTCGTCATGCTCGCGATACCGGGGCCCACGAACTCCATAACCTTGTTCTTAACGTAACCCTTGGCAAAGACGGCACGGATGATGGCGAGCGCCACGTCGTGCGGGCCAACGCCGGGGCGCGGGGCGCCCGTGAGGTAGATGGCAACGACGCCGGGATAGGCGACATCGTAGGTGTCGCGCAGCAGCTGCTTTGCCAGCTCGCCGCCGCCCTCGCCCACGGCCATGGTGCCCAGGGCACCATAGCGGGTGTGCGAGTCGGAGCCCAGGATCATCTTGCCACAGCCGGCGAAATTCTCACGCATAAAGGAGTGGATGACGGCGATGTGCGGCGGAACGAAGATACCGCCGTACTTCTTAGCAGCCGAGAGACCAAAGACGTGGTCGTCCTCGTTGATGGTGCCGCCCACGGCGCACAGCGAGTTATGGCAGTTGGTGAGCACGTAAGGCAGCGGAAACTGCTCCATGCCCGAGGCGCGCGCCGTCTGGATGATGCCGACAAAGGTGATGTCATGGCTCGCCATGGCATCGAAGCGAATCTTGAGCGCCTCGGGATCTCCGGACGTATTGTGTGCCTGGAGGATCGAATACGCGATGGTGCCACGCTTGGCATCCTCGGGCGTCTGCGTAATACCGCGCTCGGCGGCCTCGGCCGCAGGCACAACCTCGCTGCCGTTACGCAAGTAGATGCCGTCCTCGTACAGCTTGACCATACTGTCTCCCACTCTGCCCAAAAGATTTGGGCGCATAGCATACATTCGTTCAATATCGTGCCATAGAACGGTTGCGAGTGGGTTACGAATCTACACGTTCACTTTATCTCAGTAAAGTAAAGGATGAGCACCTTGCATCACTCTTCTGACAAGGAGTGTCCCAAAGTGCCGGCACAAAAGGAACGTCCCCAACTGCCAAGTGCCGCAAGAATGTCCCCTTTGACCAGTCATTTAAGAACGTCCCCAATGACTACCCTACCGTATCCGGAGCAAGGCAACGCCGCAGGCAGAGGACGGACAGCGAGCGACGTCCAGAGCGAACAAGTTGGCATGAAAAAGGCAAGGCATAGACCTTCTGGTCATGCCTTGCCTTTTGAATGACAAATTGTCGCTCTGG
>CALLSB010000009.1:0-15985 GCA_938014225.1 uncultured Collinsella sp.
GCGTGTACGGGTTTTCGCTGACTTATGCTCAACAAGGGCGGTTGGAGGAAGGGCGTCCCCAATGAGTGGGTGGAAGGTTGCGGGTTCTTTACGGGAATGTAGTGCGGGCTGCGGAAACGCGGTTCTTTCCGTACAATAGTTCAACTCGTGTAAACGCAGGGAAGGGACATTCATGGCAGACATGATCGAGATCAAGCATCTCAACAAGTACTTTGGCGACCTGCATGTGCTCAAAGATATCAACCTCACCGTCAAGCGCGGCGAGAAGCTCGTAATGATCGGGCCTTCCGGCTCGGGTAAGTCGACGCTCATCCGTTGCGTCGATTATCTGGAGGAGCCCACGTCGGGCGAGGTCGTCATCGACGGTACGCCGCTCACCAAAAAGAATCACCTGGAGATGGCTCGCAAGTATAGTTCCATGGTGTTTCAGCAGTTCAACCTGTATCCCAACATGACGGTGCTCGGCAACCTGACGCTCGCGCCCATCAAGCTGCAAAAGAAGAGCAAGGAGGAGGCGACCGAGGTCGCCATCGCCGCGCTCAAGCGCGTTGGCATGGCGCATAAGGCCGGCGAGTATCCGCAGAATCTCTCGGGCGGTCAGCAGCAACGCATCGCCATCGCCCGTGCCCTGTGCACCAAGCAGCCCATCATCCTGTTTGACGAACCGACCTCGGCGCTCGACCCCGAGATGGTCCAGGAGGTTTTGGACGTTATGATTGAGCTCGCGCAGGAGGACATCACCATGATCTGCGTGACGCACGAGATGGGCTTTGCGCGCCAGGTGGCCGACCGCGTCATCTTTATGGAGGACGGCCGCATCCTGGAGGAGGGCACGCCCGAGCACTTCTTCGATAACCCCGAGAACCCGCGCTGCCGCGAGTTCCTGTCCAAGATTCTGCACTAGGCGCGGTGATGGACATGACGGATATGACGAGGGCGGCCGTGTCGCGCCGTCACTTTTTGCAGCTGGCTGGCGCCGGCATGCTCGCGCTGACGGGGACCGCGCTTACCGGTTGCGGCAACTCCACCAGCGGCGAGGGCTCCGACAAGGGGTCCAAGCTTGCGGCCATCAAGTCGCGTGGACATCTGAATGCCGGCGTTAAGAAGGACGTTCCCGGTTACGGCTATTACGACACCGCCAAGGGCCGCTTTGAGGGCATGGAAGTCGATTTGTGCTACCAGATCGCTGCTGCCGTCTTTGACGTGAGCTACAAGGAGGCCCGCGCCCAGGAGCTTGTCGAGTTTACCGACGTAACGCCCAAGACACGCGGCCCGCTGATCGATAACGGCCAACTCGACGTGGTCGCGGCGACCTACACCATCACCGACGAGCGCAAGAAGAGCTGGGATTTCTCGACGCCGTACCGCACCGACTACGTGGGGCTCATGGTCAAGAAGCGTTCGGGCTTTACCTCGATTGAGGACCTGGACGGCAAGGTCATCGGCGTGAGCCAGGGTGCTACCACGCAGGGCCTGATCGAGCAGATGATCAAGGACAACGGCTTTAGCTGCAAGCCAGAGTTTAGGGCCTTTAGCGGCTACCCCATCATCAAGAGTTCGCTCGACGCCGGCAATATCGACGTCTTTGCCATGGACCGCTCCACGCTGGCCGGTTACATGAACGAGACCGTTGAGCTGCTGCAGCCCGAGGTCAAGTTTGGTGAGCAGGGCTACGGCGTGGCGACCAAGAAGGGCTGCGACCTTTCGGCCGCGGTCGATCAGGTGATTTGCGATCGCCTGGCTGACGGCTGGCTCGATCAAGAGGTCAAGACCTGGGGTCTTGTATAGGCGCATCGTCCAAGGAAGGAATCAAATGCTCGAAGGATTATTTGACGCCGACCGTTGGTCGACGACATTTCAAAACATGGGGCCCTTCTGGGAGGGCTTTGGCGTGACGCTGCAGGTGGTTGTTGCCGGTCTGCTGCTGTCGCTGGTACTGGGCACGCTGCTGGGTGTGTTCTCTACCACTCGCTCGCGCGTGCTGCGCGCCATAAGCCGCGTGTACGTGGAGTTTTACCAGAACACCCCGCTGCCCGTGCAGGTGCTCTTTATGTACATGGCCGGTCCGCAGTTTTTGCAGGCCATAACCGGTGCCGACCAGCCGGTGCGCATCGCGCCGTTCGTGCTGGGCTTCTTGGGCGTGGGCCTGTATCACGCGGCCTACATTTCGGAGGTCATCCGCACTGGTATCGAGGCGGTTCCGCGCGGTCAGATGGAGGCGGCCCAGAGTCAGGGCTTCACCCGTGCGCAGGCGTACTGGTACATCGTGCTGCCCCAGACATTCAAAATCATTCTGCCGCCGCTGTGTAACCAGGCGCTCAACCTGGTCAAGAATACGTCGGTGCTGGCGCTTGTGGCCGGCGGCGACCTTATGTACCGTTCCGACAACTTTGTGAGTCTGTACGGTTACCTGCAGGGATACATCGTCTGCTGCCTTATGTACTTCATCATCTGCTTTCCGCTCGCCATGCTGGTGCAGTGGCTCGAGCGCCGCTCCAAGGAGCGTCCGCGCGGCGTGAGCCTGGCCGAGCTGGGGCTCGACAACGTAGAGGAGGCCTAGCGCATGGAAATCTTCAACGCGACCAACCTGCTCTACATTTGGGGCGGCTTTGTTAAGACGATCGAGATCTCGGCGCTGTCGATCTTTTTCTCGCTCATCTTTGGCACGGTGCTGGCGCTCGTTAAGAGCTATGCGCCCCGCCCGTTCCGTATTTTGGTGAGCGCCTACATCGAGCTGTTCCGTTGCACGCCGAACCTGCTGTGGATTCTGTTTATCTACTTTACGGTGCAGGGTCTGGACATTGTGATTTCGACCATCGCCTTTACGCTGTTTACCAGCGCTGTTATGGCCGAGATTGTGCGCGGCGGCCTCAACTCGATTCCGCGCGGCCAGTTTGAGGCAGCGCAGAGCCAGGGCTTTGGCTTCTTTGCCACCATGCGCTACATCATTCTGCCGCAGACGTTTAAGACGATCATTCCGGCGCTGTTTAGCCAGTGCACGACCGTCATCAAGGACAGCTCGTATCTTTCGGGCATTAACGTGGCCGAGCTCATGTACACGGCAAACGTCGTGATGGCCCACGCGATCGATCTGTCGCAGGTTCTTATGCTCTACGGCCTGGTGTTTGCGATGTACTTTGTACTCAACTTTGGTATCTCGTTGCTGGTGAGGGCTTATCAGAGGCGAATGGTGGCAGCGTAGAATGTGGCAAAGGGACAGTCCCTTTGTCACATAGAGAAAGGAATCGCGATGAGCGATCTGGAGAATAAGAAGAGTCCTGTGGTCATTACCATCGCGCGCGACTTTGGCGCCGAGGGCCACGAGATTGGCCGTATCCTCGCCGATGAGCTGGGGATTCCGCTGTACGATAACGAGCTGCTGGTGCGTGCTTCGCTGCGCGCGGGCGAGTCGCTCGACAAGATGGCCGCCTACGACGAGCGCCTGGCCGTGGAGAACATGGCGTTTCTGCCCGACCGCTACGATGCGCGTTCGTACTCGGACAAGTTGTTCCAAAAGATGAGCCAGGTGATTTTGGATCTGGGTGAGACCGAGAGCTGCATTATCGAAGGCCGTCTGTCCGATTATCTGCTGCGCAACAACCCCAATCACATCGCCGTGCTGGTGACTGCGCCCTTTGAGGACCGCGTCGAGATCGTGCGCAAGAAGCGCGGCCTCAACAAAAAGAAGGGCGCCAAGCTGGTCAAACAGCAGCAGAAGGCGCGCGAGGCGTTCTATAAGCGCTACAGCGCCGGAAAGTGGAAGATGACGAGCGGCAAGGACATCGTCGTCAACCGCGCCAAGCTGGGCCGCGAAGGCTGCAAGGATGTCATCGCCGCTGCCTACTGCTACAAGGTGGCGCAGCTCGAAGGCTAACCGACCAAAACCACCACAAAGGTGCCTGTCCCCTTTGTGGTGGTCGGGCGGCCGGCATAGAAAAAGTCCCCGCCTGGCGTGTGCTCGACGGGGACTTTGCCGTTTGATGGCTAGCGCTGCAGGTGATTACTCGCCCAGCAGGCTCTTGGTGATGGAGGCAGCGGCCTTCTTGCCGGCGCCCATCGCCAGAATGACCGTAGCGGCACCGGTGACGATGTCGCCGCCGGCCCAGATGCGGGGATCGGTGGTCTGGCCGGTCTCCTCGTCGGCAACGATGTAGCCCCACTTGTTGAGCTCCATCTTGCCGCCGATCTTCTTTGCGAAGGGGTTGGCGTTGGTACCGATGGCCGAGATCGCGACGTCGCAGGGGATCTCCTCGATGGCGCCCTCGATGGGCACCGGACGACGGCGGCCGGACTCGTCGGGCTCGCCGAGCTCCATCTTCTGGACCTTGACGGCGCACACGGAGCCGTCCTCGCCAGCGACAAACTCGAGCGGGGAGACGAGCGGCAGAACCTCGACGCCCTCGGCCTTGGCATGGTGCAGCTCAGCGCGACGGCAGGGCATCTCGTCCTCGGTACGACGGTAGGCGATGATGGCGTGCTCGGCGCCCAGGCGCTTGGCGGTACGGACGGCGTCCATAGCCACGTTGCCGCCACCAAAGACGACGACGTTCTTGCCGTGCTTGGTGGGGGTGTCGTACTCGGGGAACTTGTTGGCCTTCATCAGGTTCACGCGGGTGAGGTACTCGTTCGCGAAGAAGACGTTGGGCAGGTTCTCGCCGGGGACGTTGAGGAACTTGGGCAGGCCAGCGCCGGTCGCCACATAGATGGCGTCGAAGCCCTGCTCGAACAGCTCCTCGGCCGTGGCCATGTTGCCCACGACGGAGTTGTACTCAAACTTGACGCCCATGTCCTCCAGGCCGTCAATCTCGCGCTTGACGACCGCCTTGGGCAGACGGAACTCGGGGATGCCGTAGACCAGCACGCCGCCGCCGGTAAAGAAGGCCTCGAAGACGGTGACGTCAAAGCCGTTGCGGGCGAGCTCGCCGGCGCAGGTGATGCCGGACGGGCCGGAACCGACGACGGCGACCTTCTTGCCGTTCTTGGGAGCCATCTTGGGCGTGGAGGCGAGCTCGGGGCGGTCACCCAGGAAGCGCTCGAGCTGGCCGATGGCCACGGGCTCGGACTTCTTACCACGGATGCACTTACCCTCGCACTGGTTCTCCTGCGGGCAGACGCGACCGCAGATGGCGGGAAGCATGGAGTCCTCGCGGATGGTATCGAGAGCGCCGCCGAAGTCCTTCGCGCGGATCTGCTCGATAAAGCGGGGGATGTTGATGTTGACGGGGCAGCCCTCAACACAGAACGGCTTCTTGCAGTTGAGGCAGCGCTCGGCCTCGGCCAGCGCCATCTCCTCGGTGAAGCCCTTGTCGACGGGGCGGAAGTCGCAGGCGCGCTCGGCAGCCGGCTCCTCGTTATCGGGGGTGCGGGGCGACTTCATATCGGCAACGAAACGACCGTTAACTAGTGGCATGCGCAGCTCTTTTCCTCATAGGCCTTGAGGGACTCGCCCTCTTCGGAACGGTAAGCGGCCTGGCGGGCACGAAGGTCATCCCAGTCGACCAGGGTGGCATCGAAGTCGGGGCCGTCGACGCAAGCGAACTTGGTCACGCCGCCCACCTCGACGCGGCAGCAGCCGCACATACCGGTGCCGTCAACCATGATGGGGTTGAGCGACGCGGTGATGGGGGTGTCGTATTTCTGGGCGGTGAGGGTCGAGAACTTCATCATCGGAACGGGGCCGACGCAGAAGACCTGGCTCACGGCCTTGTCCTGCAGCAAGCGCTCCAGCGGAGCGGTGACAACGCCCTGCTCGCCGTAGGAGCCGTCGTCGGTGGTGATGTGGATGTGGTCCTCGTCGAGGAGCTCGCGGAACTGGTCCTCCATGAGCAGGAGGTCCTTGGTGCGGGCGCCCATGATGGCGTGCACCTCGTGGCCGGTCTCGACCAGGTGCTTGGCGACCGGGAAGGCAATTGCCAGGCCGACGCCGCCGCCAATGACGGCGCAGGGGCCCTCGGCCATCTCGGTGGGAACGCCCAGCGGGCCCACGACGTCGCGCAGCGACTCGCCGGCCTCGTAGGTGGAAAGCATTTCGGTGGTCTTGCCGATCACCATGAAGATGAACTCGACCCAGCCCTCGTCACCGTTCCAGCCGGCCAGGGTAAACGGGACGCGCTCGCCCGTCTCGTTGGCGCGAACCATGAGGAACTGTCCAGCGTGCGCATGCTTGGCGATTGCAGGCGCCTCGATGCGGAACTTGAACACCTTCTCCGAGAACTGCGTCTTCTCCAGGATCTTATACATAGAACCCCTCTCTTGTTAGGGCCGCCGAACCGTGCCTCCACGGAAATGGACGGTAGCCCGAATAAAACCGTACGCGCACAGGCGTTGTGCAGACATACGGTGCAAATTATACCCTCATGGACATGTCGCTTACGTGTATCTTCGGCGGTTGGGAGCAGGGTTTATCCACTTTGGCCTACCAAAGGGGGAGAGGTTTATTTTGGTCGGTTTTATCAGGTAAAACGGCAAAGGGGGCCGGCCTCGGGTTGTGATGAGGCCGGCCCCCTTTGGAGCGTTATGCATGTATGGTTGCAGCGTGTTTATTGCGATGTGCCGACTGCGGCGTTTACGCATATAAAACTTGCCAAAATAAACCTGTCCCTAAATGGTAGGTTTTAGTGCTTGCCGTTGGCGGAGGCGGCGCCGTTGACGTGGTCGCGGGCATAGATCACGCCGTGCACGATTGCCAGGCCGGCGGCGTCGGCCGCGCGGGCGCAGGTGTCCTGGAAGTCCTCGGCCTCGCGGGCGCGCAACTGCTTAAGTACGTAGTCGGCGACGGCCATCTTGCCGGGAGGGTTGCCGATGCCGGTGCGGATGCGGCTGAAGTCGCGGCTGCCCATCTTATCGATGATGGAACGCAGGCCGTTGTGGCCAGCATGGCCGCCGCCCACCTTAACACGCACGTCGCCGGCGGGAATGTCGAGCTCGTCGTGGATTACGAGCAGCTCCTCGGCCTTGATCTTGTACTCGCGGCAGAGCTTGGAGATGGGCCCGCCCGAGGTGTTCATGTACGACTGCGGCTTGACCAGTACAATCTGGCGCTTACCGCCCTCTTCCTCGGGATCGTTGATGTTGATGAGCGCGACCTCGGCGCCGGCCTGGTTTTTCCAGTACGTGACGCCGGCCTGACGGGCCAGCTCGTCGATCGCCTTAAAGCCGGCGTTGTGGCGGGTCTCGGCATATTCCTCGCCCGGGTTGCCAAGCCCGGCAACCATGCGAATCTTAAGCGGCTGTGCAGCTGCCATACGTTTCCTTTCGTTACACAAATAGTTCAATCAACGACAAAGGCTACCACGCCCGCCGAAGGCGAGGCTTTGCTTCAGCGAAATCCCACCAGACAAAAGCGCGGCCGCGGCAGAGCGAGCCGTCGGAACAGAAGAAACCCCCGCGCGACCTTTGCGAAGCAAGGGGGAGCGCGGGGGTTTCTTCTGTTCCGACGGCGATGCGCCGGGTTGCAAGGACGATGCGACTACAGCGCGAAGTCGCCGCCGACGAGCGTGGAGACGGGCTCCTCGTGGTAAACAGCGGAGATGGCCTGAGCGAACTCCTCGGCGACCGAGATGGTCTTGATCTTGCCGCCGACCTCGACGGGAATGGCGTCGGTGACGAGGCACTCGACGATGGGGGCGTCGTTCAGACGCTCGATGGCCGGACCGGAGAAGATGCCGTGGGTGGCGCAGACGTAGATGTCGCCAGCGCCCATAGCCTTGAGCTCCTTGACGTTGGCACACAGGGTGCCAGCGGTGTCGATCATGTCGTCGTTGATGATGCAGGTCTTGCCCTTGATGTCACCGATGATGCCCATGACCTCGGCGGCGTTGTGGCGCGGACGACCCTTGTGGGCGATGGCCAGGTCGCAGCCGAGCATATCGGACAGCTTCTTGGCGGCCTTGGCACGACCCACGTCGGGGGAGACGACAACCAGGTTGTCGGTGTCGAAGTGCATGTCGTTGTAGTACTGGCCAAACAGCGGCAGTGCGGACAGGTGGTTAACCGGGATATCGAAGAAGCCCTGGATCTGACCCTGGTGCAGATCCAGGGTGATGATGCGGTTGACGCCGGCGCGCTCGAGCAGGTTGGCGACGAGGCGGGCGGTGATGGGCTCACGCGGGCCGGCCTTGCGGTCCTGGCGGGCATAGCCGTAGTGGGTGATGACGGCGGTGATGGAGCGGGCGGATGCGCGCTTGGCAGCGTCGGTGGCGATGAGCAGCTCCATGAGCATGTCGTTGACGTTGCCGCCGGCCACGGACTGAATCAGGAAGACGTCGGCGCCGCGGACGGTTTCGTCGTAGCGGGCGTAAATCTCACCGTTGGCGAACTGCTTTAGCGTAAGGCCCGAAAGCTCGACCCCAAGGTACTCAGCGATCTTCTGAGCGAGGGGACGGTTGGAGGAACCGGAATACACGCGGATGGACTTGCGCATATTCTCCGACTTCTCGGGATCATTAATCGGCATTACCCTTCTCCTTTATACATCGAATGCCATATAGATGCCTTTTTGCATTGTAACCGCGCGACGGGGCTTATCGGGTCTTGATAACGTCTTTACCGTCAACGGACACGAACCGACCACTCATCCGGTTGCGCAGGTCACGATAGAAAAAGGAGCCGCCCCCCATGGGAACAGCTCCTTTTGTGCTTGATAAAACGTTATGCTTCGTCGTCCTCGTGCAGACGGCGGCGGTAATCGGCGGCCCAGCCCTCAATGTTTACCTGGCGGGCACGACCCAGGCCAAGTGCGTCGGCCGGGACCGGCTCGGTGATGACGGAGCCGGCGGCCACGAGCGCGCCGTCGCCGATCTGGGCGGGCGCGACCATCATGGTGTCGGAACCGATGAAGGCGTCCTTGCCGATGACGGTCTTGTGCTTGTGCACGCCGTCGTAGTTGCAGGTGATGGAGCCCGCGCCCACGTTGACGCCGGAGCCCATGGTGGTGTCGCCGATGTAGGACAGGTGCGGCACCTTGGAGCCCTCGCCGATCGTGGACTTCTTGATTTCCACGTGCGTGCCGGCCTTGGAGCCGTCGAGCATGTGGGTGCCCGGGCGCAGGTAGGCGCGCGGGCCGCAGTCGACGCCGTTCTCGATGACGGCCTCGATGGCGATGGTCTCATCGATGGTGCAGCCGCTGCCGACGGTGGTGTCGGTGAGGCGACTGTTGGGGCCGAGCTGGCATTCCTCGCCCACGGTGACGTGGCCGATCAGATGCGTCTGCGGCCACACGACGGTGTCGCGGCCGATAACGGCGTCGGGGCCGATCCAGGCCTGCGTGGGGTCGATGAAAGTAACGCCCTCGGCCATCCAGTGCTCGTTGATGCGGTCGCGCGCGATGGCGGTGAGCTGCGCGAGCTGGATGCGGCTGTTGACGCCCAGGCCGTCGCGGTAGTCATCGCAGTGGAAGATGGAGACTGCCTGGCCGTGGCCTTTGAGGATCTCGAGCATGTCGGGCAGATAGTACTCGGACTGCGCGTTGTCGTTGCCGATCTCGTCGATGTGCGCGGCGAGCTGCGCGCCGTCGAAGGCGTAGCAGCCGGCGTTGCACTCGAGCAGCGTGGCGGCCTGTTCGGGCGTGCAGTCCTTCTGCTCGATGATGCGCTCGATCTGGCCGTCGGCGCCCAGCTTGATGCGGCCGTAGCCGAAGGGATCGGGCGGGGTCATGGTCATGACGGTGCAGGCGAGCTCGCCGGTGGCGACGGTCTGCGCGAACTTGGCGACGGTGTCGGCGGTGATGAGCGGCAGATCGCCGTTGAGCACGACGACGGGGCCTTGCGCGATGCCGCAGGCCTCGAGCGCGACCTTCACGGCGTGACCGGTGCCCAGGCGCTCGGTCTGCTCAACGCACTCGACCTTGGTGGCGCTGCTGGCGTAGGCGCCGTCGATCAGGGCGCGCATCTCGTCGGCGTGGCTGCCGATGACGACCACGACGCGGCTGCAGCCGGCCTTGATGGTGGCGTCGACGATCCACTGGACCATGGGCTTGCCCAGGATTTTGTGCGAAACCTTGCAGTGGTTCGACTTCATGCGGGTGCCCTCGCCGGCAGCGAGGATAATTGCGGTTGCGTCCATGTGATCTCCTGTTACGTTATAGAGACGTGTGTTTGGAAACGATACACGGCGCAATATGATACCGCAGGCATATGTTGAGCGCGTAGCGATTGGTTTGCGGCGGTTGAGGCTTGCGCCGCCGGCATGGCGTTTGCGCTGCTTGCGTGCGGCGTTGGCGGTGCTGCGGAGCTGTCGTTTGAGCGAGGGGACGGGGGTGCCCGTGGACAACATACAAGAGGAGTTTGGCGGCGAGCCCGTCGCGGCATTCTCGATGTCGCATCCGGCTGTGCCGGCCCTCTACATGGTGCTGACGCTGGGGCTCACCATGTTCTCGATGCAACCGGTGCTGATCGCGCTGTCGCTTGCGGGCGGGCTGGCGTATGGATTTGCGACGCGTGGGGCTGCCCGCACGCTGGGCGCACTCCGCTGGCAGCTGCCGGTGATTTTGATTATCGCGCTGGTCAATCCGCTGTTTAGCGCCTCGGGCTCGACGGAGCTGTTCCGTATTGGCATGCGCGCGGTGTATCTGGAAAGCATGGTATACGGCCTGTGCATGGGCGGGCTGTTTGTGGCGAGCGTGCTGTGGTTTGAGGCCGCGGCGTCGATGCTCGAATACGACAAGGTGCTCGCACTGTTAGGCAACGCCGCGCCGGTGATCGCGCTTATGATCTCGATGTGCATGCGGCTTATCCCACAGTTTTTGCGCCGCGGCCGCACGGTGCTGGCGGTGCAGGACGCGATTGATGTACCGGGGCGTGCGCCGGCCGACCCCGTGCGCTCGCGCTTGCGGGCATCGAGTGTGTTGATGGGCTGGGGCATGGAAGATTCGCTGGAGCGCGCGGACGCGATGCGCTCGCGCGGGTGGGGTGCCGCGACGCGTCGTACGACGTATGCGCGGTATCGGCTGGGGCGCAGTGACGTTGCCGCGCTGGCCGGGCTCGTACTGTTTGGCGCTGCCGCGGTGGCGGTGGCGTGGACCGCGACGACGCAGTATTCGTTTTATCCGCAGCTCTCGGTGCCGGCGCCGTGGCCAGGCTATGTCGTGTACGCCGCCTGGATGGTGTTGCCTTGCGCGTTGCACGCGATTGATGAGAAGAGGTTTGGCTGATGGCTCGGTTTGATAGGAGCTCGGCGGCGGGTGTGGCATATGGCTCGGCCGCGCCGGCGATTGAGGTGCGAGGCCTTAGTTTTGCCTATCCCGGGGTCAAGGCACCGGTGCTCGAGGGGCTTGATTGGCGTGTTTCCCAAGGTGCGTTTGCACTGCTTGTTGGCGGTACCGGTTCGGGCAAGTCGACGCTGCTGTCGCTGCTCAAGCCCGAGATCGCTCCAGCGGGCGAGCGCACTGGCGATGCGCGCGTGCTGGGCGAGAACGTTGCCGACATGGACGTGCGGGCATCGGCAGAGCGCGTGGGTTATGTGTTTCAGGATCCCGAGAACCAGATTGTGTGCGAGACCGTGTGGCACGAGATGGCGTTTGGCCTAGAGAATCTGGGTGTGTCGCGCGACGAGATGCGCCGCCGTGTTGCCGAGACCAGCTATTTCTTTGGTCTGGAGGACTGGCTTCATCGTGATACCGATACGCTTTCGGGTGGCCGCAAGCAGCTGCTGTCGCTTGCCGCCGTCCTGGCGCTGCGCCCGCGCGTGCTGCTGCTCGACGAGCCCACGTCTCAGCTCGATCCCGTTGCCGAGAAGAATTTCCTGCACGCGCTGTTTCGTGTGAATCGCGAGCTGGGCTGCACGGTTGTTGTGGCGACGCATCAGCCGCGCCCAATGCTCGAATACGCGACGTGTGCGTACCGGATTGAGGATGGCCGCGTGCACGAGGCGGCGGATATGGCTTCTTTGGTATGCCGAGAATCGCTGTTTTCCGATGACACGTTGGGGTGGGGTGCCATCCGATGTGCAAAAAACGGAGTATTCAGCAGGCGTGAGGACAATTTGGGCTCTCTGGAGCCGCCCGGGGACGTATCGAGCGCGAAAAAAAGTTTGGAATTGGACAAATCGTCCGAATTTGTGGCGCAAACGTCGCTCGAGAACGGCTTGGAAGCCTTCTCGCGCACGGATGGAAGCAGAATACTCCAAAAAATGCACGGCGGGTCGGCTACCACCCTGTCGGAAGGCTGGTTTCGCTACGATCGAGCGTCCGGCTGGGTGCTGCGCGGGCTCGATGCGTCGTTTTCGGCCGGTGCGGTGCATGCGATCGTGGGCGGCAACGGATGCGGTAAGTCGACGATGCTCTCGGTGCTGGCGAAGACCGCCAAGCTGCAGCGCGGCCGCATGGTGCGCGGAGCGGCCTCGGCGGCGTTGCTGCCTCAGAATCCCAAAGCATTGCTGGTTGCCGAGACGGTGTGCGACGAGCTGATGGAATGGGCTTCAGCCTGCGGATATGACGAGACCGTGGCGCGGGAGCGTGCGGCGAGCTTGGGGTTGTCGGGTCTGGATGGACGCCATCCGTACGATCTTTCGGGCGGGCAGCGTCAACTGCTTGCATTGGCAAAACTGCTGCTAATCGGCCCCGAACTGCTATTGCTCGATGAGCCCACCAAGGGTCTAGACCTGTTCAGCCGCCGCACCATCGCCCGCGCTCTGCGTGACCATGCGAAGGCTGGCGGCACCGTCATCATGGCTACGCACGATTTGGACTTTGCCGAGCAGGTAGCCGACGACGTCGCCATGATGTTTGACGGCGAGATTGCCTGCATGGAGTCCCCGGCCGACTTCTTTGCCGACAACGTGTTCTATAGGGCGTGATGGGATGACGGACTGTCGTTTCTCGCGTTTGCTTGCAAAACTGGAGATCCCGCTGTTGTTGGCGGTGCCGGCGGTGATGGCTGCCGCGTTGCTGGCGGGTGTTGAGCAGGCAGCGTTGGCCATGCTGGTTGTGGTGGCGTTGGTGCTTGCGCTGTTCTTTGCGGGCTATGAGGCATCGCGTCCAGGCCTGCGTCAGATTATGCCCACGCTGGTGCTGGCGGCGCTGGCGGCGGCGGGGCGCATTCTGTTTGGACCCATTCCCGACTTTAAACCCGTGAGTGCCATCGCCATTATCGCCGGGGCGACACTCGGTCGTCGTAACGGCTTTATGGTCGGTGCGTTGGCGGCGCTGACCAGCAATTTCTTTTTTGGGCAGGGCATGTGGACGCCGTGGCAGATGTATGCCTGGGGGCTCGTGGGATACGTTGGCGGTGCGCTGGCGTATGCGGGTGCATTCGACCGCGCCGATGGCACCGTGCGTATGCCGGCGCTGCTGACCTACGGCTTTGCTTCGGGTTTGCTGTACGGCGTTGTGATCAACGCCTACGACATCATTGGTTTTGTACAGCCGCTTACTTGGGCAGGTGCCGTGGCACGTCTTGCCACCGCCGTGCCGTTCGATATCACGCACGGACTCGCGACCTGCGTGTTTTTGGCCGCCTTGTACAAGCCCTGGTGCCGTCGCATTAACCGTGTCGTCGTGAAATACGGGCTGTAAGGCATTTCGCGTTTCCTCACGAACTTGCGGTGGAATAGTTCTCGTTTTTGGCTATTTGCTGCCCAAACAGGAACTATTCCACCGCAACTTATAGGGGGAGAGGGGTCACATGATCTGTTTTCCTCTGTCCCCTAGAGGAATTACTTGGGGCTAGAGCTCTAGCGTGAGGGTGACGGGGCAGTGGTCGCTGCCGAAGATATCGCCGCGGATACCGGTGTCGCGCACGGTATTGGCGATTGAATCACTTACCAAGAAGTAATCGATGCGCCAGCCGGCGTTGTTCTTGCGGGCATTAAAGCGATAGCTCCACCAGCTGTAGACGCCCTCGACGTCTGGATTAGCCGTGCGCCAGGTATCGGTAAAGCCGGCGTTGAGCAGCTCGGTAAACTTGCCGCGTTCTTCGTCCGAAAAGCCCGCGTTGCCGCGGTTGGACTTGGGGTTCTTAAGGTCGATCTCCTCGTGCGCAACGTTAAAGTCGCCGCAGGTCACGACGGGTTTGCCGGTCTCGCACTCGAGCGCGTTCAAAAAGCCGCGGTAGGCATCGTCCCAGGCCATGCGCACGTCGATGCGGGCGAGTTCGTTTTGCGCGTTGGGAGTGTAGACATCCACAAACCAGAACTTGTCGAACTCCAGCGCGCAGACGCGGCCCTCGGTCGTGGCCTGCGCCACGAGCTCGGCCGCCTCGCCCTCGCCGGCGTAGGGTAACAGCGCGTCGGCGCGCAGTACGCGCAGCGGTTCCTGGCGGCTAAAGACCGCGGTGCCCGAGTAGCCCTTGCGCTCGGCGTAGCTCCAGGTTTGGTGATAGCCGGCCAGGTCGATATCGACCTGGCCCTCCTGCAGCTTGGTCTCTTGCAGCGCCAGGATATCGACGTCGAGTTCTTGCGCGATCTGGATAAAGCTCGGGTCCTTTTTGAGCACGGCGCGCAGGCCGTTGACGTTCCACGAGGCGAAAGTGTAAGTCTGAGGCATGGTGTCCTTTCGACGGGGTTGGCAGGCTTAAGATTAACGCAACAAGGGCGAGACGTAGTCCGCGAGCGACGGTGCAGGCGCCGCTGCCCGACTAACAAGGACGGAGGACTCATATGACGCAGGCAATATCGGACCCCAAGCAGGCCTCCGCCGCGCTGGCGGATCTGTTTGACACCCACAAGCGCGTGGTCTTCTTTGGCGGCGCGGGCGTTTCCACGGCGAGTGGCATCCCCGATTTCCGCAGCGTGGACGGCCTGTATCACCAGCAGTTTGCCTACCCGCCCGAGACCATGCTCTCGCATAGCTTTTACGAGGCGCATCCGGCCGAGTTCTTCGACTTCTACCGCACCAAGATGATCGCGCTTGGCGCCAAGCCCAACCGCTGCCACACCAAGCTGGCCGAGCTGGAGCGCGCCGGCAAGCTAAATGCCGTGGTGACGCAAAATATCGACGGCCTGCATCAGATGGCCGGCTCGCAGCGCGTGTTCGAGCTGCACGGATCGGTCCATCGCAACATTTGCCAGTCGTGCGGCGCGGTCTATAGCGCCGAGTGGATTTGCTCGCGCGAGCACGAGGACGCCGCGGGCGTGCCCGTGTGTCCTGCGTGCGGCGGGCGTATTAAGCCCGATGTGGTGCTCTACGAGGAGCCGCTCGACGAGCGCGTGCTGACCGGCGCCGTCGCCGCCATTGCCGCGGCCGATGCCCTCATCGTGGGCGGGACCTCGCTCGTGGTGTATCCGGCGGCGGGCCTTACGCGCTACTTTACCGGCGATACCCTGGCCATTTGCAATCTCGCTCCCACCGATCAGGATGCAAATGCCGACCTGCTGATTTCTTGCGACATCGCGGCCGCGTTTGCGTTCTAGCCCGTGTGCGCGGATACAATAGAAAAACTGATTGCAAAGCGACCCCACCGCCTGCGCCCGAGCGCGGTGGCGCGGGCATTTTAGGAGGATGTTCATGGCGAACGATAGCAAGACATGGCGGTGCGGAAAGTATGAGCTCAGCTTTGACCGCCCGCGCATCATGGGCGTCCTCAACGTGACGCCCGATTCGTTTAGCGACGGTGGGGAGCACTTCGACCCGGATGTCGCCATCGAGTACGGCCTGGCGATGCTCGACGCCGGTGCCGACATCATCGACGTGGGCGGCGAGTCCACGCGCCCTGGTTTTACCCCGGTCAACCCCGACGAGGAGGCTCGCCGCGTGCTGCCCGTGGTGCGCGCGCTGGCCAAAGAGGGCGCTATCGTCTCGATCGACACGCGCCACGTGGCGGTTGCCAAGGCGGCCGTGCGCTGCGGCGCCTCGATCGTCAACGACGTGACCGGCTTCACCGACCCCAAGATGGTCGAGTTTGTTAAGACGAGCACCTGCGGCGTCATCGTGATGCATGCCGGCGAGGTCGCCGCGCCCACCCGCACGCACGCAACGGTGCAGCTCGATACCTCGGCAGCGGCGTTTGTTGCCGAGAAGGCGCGCGAGGCGGCTGCCGAGGCCGCGCGTGAG
>CALLSB010000010.1:0-1019 GCA_938014225.1 uncultured Collinsella sp.
ATTCGCACGACCGCCAGCTCAAGCGTGCGCTTTCGGAGCTTAGAGTGGCGAACAAGCGCCTCTCTGGCACGCTCTCGGTCATTATGAGCACTGTGGGCTCCGATGAGTTGCCCAGCCTACTTGATACCGTTTTGAACCAGCTTGTAGGAACGCTCGATGCTTCGGGTGCCGCTATCTATTTTTCTGAGAGCGGCGGTTTTAAACTTCGCGGTGTTTCCAAGGAGCTGTACGACAGCTACCTGCCTGAGTTTTTGCCGTATGGTGCTGGCATTCCGACGTATGTTCTTCGTGAGTCGCGTGCCTGTCGCTTGTCGATTCAACAGGACCTTGAGGGTGATAAGGCCGCCTCCGGTATGTTTATGGACTTGGACAATCGTTCTAAGCACCTGTTGCGCATGCAGGATATGCCTCCGTACCGCAGCGAGATCTGTCTTCCCGTTTTTTACGGTACGCAGATTCTTGGCGTGCTGGAAGTTGGTTGGAAACGCCCTCAGGCACCGCTCGCCTATGACGTTAATGTGCTCGAGGTTATTTGCGATTACCTGTCTATCCAGCTGGTCGGCATGGCATCGAGCCTTCGCTCCCGTCGCACGGCCGAGCTTGGCCGCTCGCTCAATGTCTTGCGTGATGAGTTGTTTACCTTTCTAGACGATTCCGCCGCGGCAACCCAGGCGGTATCGTCCGAGATCTGCAATATGCTTAACTGCCATTTTTGCCCTGTTGAGTATGACGCCAGTCTGGATTCCTACGTCATAGATTTTGAAGGCGGCAGTCGCGTTGCTTTGCCGGACGATCCCGAGAAGCTTTTCTTTTCCACGACGGCGCCAGCGGCACGTCTGGGGGCTGGCCCTGATGGCTTTGAGGCATCTGTTTTGGGCGGTACGAGTGCCGAGGACCTTAAACACGTCCGTATAACTCGCGTTGACGAATCGATGCCTATGGGAGGCTGGCTTAGGGCGCATGGTCTGCCTTGTCAAGGTCTCTACGTCGACTCCGGCATCGAGGCGGGGCGCCCGCGC
>CALLSB010000011.1:0-30136 GCA_938014225.1 uncultured Collinsella sp.
GAAAGAAGCTGCGCCGCGGGGGAGGCGGCCCCCAATGGCTTTCTCATATCGTCTTCGAACACTGCTTGAGTGCCTCGGTAAGTCCGATAAGCGCCGTGAGGAGCGAGACCAAAGAGGTCAGGAGCTTCACGAAATCAATCAGATCGGTCATGGGCATCACCTCCCGTCGCATGGAGGGCGCTGCCCGGCACATGGAACTGCCGTCAACAATAACCAGTCTATCAAACTGCAGCCATAAATACGAATATATGTTCGATAATAACAGCGATCTGACCATCTCAAAACGCAGCTTTACGCAAGGATGCCGGGTAGCCGCGCTGGGCGATTTCATGTCCGCACGGGCGCCTATCCTTACGGCAATGTAGCCACCTATGTAGCAAGCGGCAGTTGACGGAGAGAGGCCGTAACCGTGTCAGCTGAAAAGACGCCGTGTATCTCGGCTATCGATACGACGAACTTTGCGCGCCAGATCGTGCTGGACTTTGAGTTTGCGCCGGTGCCAAAGCAGCGCCAGCGCCGTGGACTGCGCAATGAGATTATTGAGGTCGGCGCCGTCAAACTCGATTACCACGGCAACGTGATGGGCGAGTTCTCGCAGTTTGTGCAGACGGAATATGCCGAAGGCGTTGCGTATCCCGTCCGCGAGCTCACGGGGATATCGGCCGTGGATACCGCCATGGCTGATCCTCTCTACGTGGTGATGAAAAGGCTCAACGATTGGATCGGTCGCTACTCCGCCCAGGTGGTTTGCTGGAGCGGGGCGGACCGGCGACAGCTTTTGACCGAGTGCCAGGCAAAGCGCATCGACCTTGCCGCTTTTCCTACGGACTGGGTCGACCTGCAGGCGTTTTTACACCTCGATCATGGACGTGGGCAGCCACGGGCGCGTCTCTTTGGGTGACGCGGCAACGTGGTTTGACATCGAGTTCGACGAGTCGACGTGCCACGCCCACAGTGCCCTAGCCGATGCCCGCGTGACCGCCAAACTACTCAAACAAGTGATGAACGGGGACTATCACGTGAGTCCGCACGCCCAGGAGATCCGCCAGCGATGGGGGATGGGCGAGTGCGTTCAAACACGCCTTTCCAGCAAGTGCCCTGAGCTGAGTGATCTGCTGCTGCAGCTGAAGTTGGAGGGGAGGTAAGGAGATGTGCTGAGAACGGTGGTCGAGTGTTGGATATACCTTGGCATCAAGGCCAATTTGATAGATCAACGCATGCAGATAGGCTGCCTACCGATAGTCCCAGGAATGACCTTCGATTCAAGTCGCCAGGTTTCAAGCTGTATATCATTTGGAACATCTGAACGGCTGGCGGGCTTGGAGGGTTCACGGCTGTAGCGTGCCGTGAGTGAGTTCGGCTCTCGCTTTAACTTGGGGCCTCGCTGATTTCTCATGCGTGACGTTTAGAATCTGATGCAAATTAAAGGCCGTATGCTCTTTTGCGGGACATGTTGTTGAACGACCGGCTTCATAAACCTGTAGCAGCTTCTCAGGGCAGATGAAAAGGGGCTAAAAACTGCTTATCTTGTTCGTGATATACGATGCTATTCTGCCAGGACTAACAACTTTCTCAAGGACGTTCCGGATCGCATTCGCGATTTGAGTTATCGACTGGACCTTGCAGACCTCGAGCGGGAGAGCTTGGATGAAACCCTCGGCAAAGTTTTGGGGCGGTAGCCACATTGCGGGCCCTTATTGTCTAACCTAGCTCGTCAAGCAGAGAGGGGTTTGCGTCTATATCCATGCCAAGGGCTTCTGCGACAGATTGCGCAACCGCAAAGGCCATCTTGGGAGGAACGGCGTTTCCAATTTGCCGATAGCGGGAGCATTGCGAACCATACCAAGGCATATCCCTCGGGAAGGTCTGTATGGTGGCGGCTTCCTGGACCGAGATGCGGCGAAGGCGAGGAGGAACGCTATCGGCTACTTTCCCGCCTTTCTGAAGCTCTTCGTGGTATTTCTCGACCCATTGGGTCGCTCCGGTTTCGAGCGTCTCTTGATCGACAATCGGCGTTCTGTTCCCGCCCATTGAGGCGGGAAGCGTCGGCGCGGGCTTGTCCATGTCCATCGGGCGGCCTTGGCCGTTGAACAGCATGCCTGCAAACGGCGACGGGCGGAGCACGGGGCTTTTTGCCGTAGTTACCTTCGCCTTGCAAGTCTGATCATTGCCCGGCTCGCCGAGAGGAGGCAGCCCGCGCAGGGCGTCGGCCACACCCACCCATTCCTTGACTGTCGGCTGCGGGTAGTTGTACTCGATGCAGGGGTCCTTGATCCCGACAAGGAACATGCGCTCTCTGGTCTGCGGGACGCCGTAATTGGCACTGTTCAGCACCTCAAGGTTGGTTTTGTAGCCAATCTCTTCCGCCTTCTTGCGGATGTCGGCAATAGTTCCAGCCCAGCGTTTGTTCTTGGCGAGTGCCTTGACGTTCTCCATCACGAACGCTTGGGGCTGGACCCTCTCGACCATGCCGAGGAAGTCGAAGACGTGACGCGAGCGGGGGTCGTTCGGGTCCATCTTCCCCGCGACCGAGAAGCCCTGACAGGGCGGTCCTCCAATGACTAGCTCCGCCGAACCCCTTCCGGGCAGTTCCTCAACCTCCCTAATATCTCCCGTGACTATCCTGTGGCTCAGTGTTTTGCCGGTCTTCTTCGAGATCGCGTCCATCGCGGCAGCGTAGGTTTTCATGGCGTCCGGGTTGATATCGTTCGCAAATACGGGGGTGAACCCGGCGGCGATGAAGCCGAGGTCGAGACCGCCCGCTCCCGAATAAAGGCTGACGAAACGCTTCATTAAAGCAATCCTCCTGAATAGTAGAGCTCATTCCAATATGGAATGAGCTCATGAGATGATATCATATACAAGCATGGGTTGCTGCCGGAAGGGGGCGTTTATGGAAGACTTCAATCTTTCTCTCGGGAGACTTATCGCTAAATGGCGGAGACGCTCCAGGATGTCACAGGCGGCGCTCGCTGAGGCAACGGGATGCCAGCAAGCGTCGATTTCGAAACTGGAAAGCGGCTCCAAGCGCATAACTGTCTCTGAGCTTTCTCAAGTGCTTTGTGCCTGCGGATTAACCTTCAGTGCGGTAAGCGACGATCTTGATGGCCTTATCGCTTATGAGCCTCAACCTTTATGGGAGCGTGTAAATGAGTAGCAGTGCAAACATTTCTGAAATATGCGAAGCGCTTCTGGCGGCGTCCCTGCCTATAGATCCGAACTCGATGGAAAGCGCCGCGATTCAGGTTGCGGACTATTACGAGAACGGCCCTGAGGAATCCAGGATTCCCGCCGAAGAGATCTCCGATCGCTTCAGCGAGATGTGGAGCTTTTGGCTTGAGAACTACGATAGTCCCTCAAAGGAATTGAAGGACGTCATTAGCGCCGCGGTTGGCGTCGACCATGAAATGGAAGAGCTCGCGAACGGCTACTTCAAGCTCGAAGAAAAACTCGAGGAGAAGCAGTTCATGGCAAGGAGTCATGCAATCGCTTTGATTGGCTGTGCTCCGCTCATTCGTACCCTTGTCGTGGAGCAACACCTCGGTCTCGATAGGATTAGAGGCATTCTTAACGTTCCTGCCGCAACTTTCGACGCCATCAATGCTGTAATCAGTTCTATCGGTATTGACCCGCCCTTCGGCTCTGAGAGGATAGCCGGAATACATGAAACTGACGTTTCAGACGTCGCCGCCCTGTTTGGTGATATCGAACCTGACGTCGCTGGAGAAACTTTCCGAGGCCTTCTCGGATCGTTCTCGAGATGCGATACGCTTGCCGACGATGTTATCGACTTGGGCCTCATTCCTTTTGAGCCGTACCAGTTTATGCTCTACTTTGAGTTGCTTACGCTTGAGATGGTTGACAGATTCCCCGGCAGGGCGATTTACGAATGCACGCCCCGTTCGAGCAATGTAAAGGCGCTTTGGAACTCCATGTATCATCCCACTCAGGAGAATCCATACCTCAACAACGCCAAGTCCGTCTATTCACTTGACGAAGCATGGGCCGAAACGAAACTCTCCCGGCAGACTGGGAACGGCTCGATTCTGCTTGCCGATGTCTTTAGCATTCTGGCAGAGTTGCCCTACACGACGAGAAGACGCGTTGCTCACATTATTCGTTGTTATTTGATTCTCATTGCCGATTCTCGTCAAACGAAGACGCCTTTGGAGCCGATCGGCGTCGATTCCATCAAGGCTTTTGTCAAGCGCGTGGGGATCTCAAACAGTTTAACCAAGGGCGTTCTCAATCAGAGGCTGGTAGATTTCCTTACCCGCTGCATTCATCCGGAAGAGGGCTGGTTCGCAAGGGGTCTCGGCTCTTCCGTGAACGAGACGAACGCTTCGGGGCGCAAATATGGCGATGTTGAATACTTGGACCTTTCAAATCGTGCACATATCGAGGCCTATGAGGCACACGGTGGCGGTCTGCGGGATGAGTACATTCAGGCGCACATTAACTCCCTGCATGAAACTGTGCGCTACCACGAGCACGAGGCGAAGTTGCGCAACGAACCCTACGACATGACCGTTAGAGTCACGTACGTTGCCCATGACGTTTCGAGACTGATTGACTTTCATGATGGATGCACAAAGGAAATCGAGGGCATTCCGTTCGAGTTTCGCTTTATGACGTACGTCGATTTGCTCAACGCTGCTGGCGGCATCGATGTCGTAATCGGAAATCTGGCGGATTTTAATGAGTTGATTCATCAGAGGATCTCTAGGCTTCCCGATGCGTATACGTTGAAGCGGCGCTATCAGGAGATTACTGGATTGGGATTATCCGAAAAGAATTAGTTGCTGGGGCCCGCGTTCCGAGCTGTGGTGGTTCGGAACGCGGGCCTCTCTGTGCTTCCATGTAGCATAAGCGCTCGGGTATCTGTGCTTATTTTGACGTGTTGGATCCATTGGAGATGGGTGCGATTTGTATTCAGCATCTCTTTACTGCTGCGCATCTAGCCGCGGCATCAATGAACTTCGCTAGCGCTTTCGGACTGTCAAAAGGCATACACAAGTGTCAGTCTTTTGACATCGCGTGGCCTGAGCGGCGGCGTGCAACGGCTGCACGCCGCCTGCGTCTGCCTACATCCCCGCAACCCCACGCGCGGCGCTCAGCAGTTCGTACTCCCTCTGGCTCCACTGGCGCAGCTCGGCAGCCCCGACGGCATCTCGGCACAGGTCCAAAAACGCCTCGGCTCCCTCGCAGAAGCGCTCACGGGCAAAGGCACCGGATCCGTCCACGATGCACGCGCCGTCGGCAAACAGCATCCAACTCGACGGCTCACGCGAATCGTCTCCGAGCAGCTTGATCTGCAGAACATGTGGGCCGCCGGCGGCACATGGCCCTTCTTCCAACGCCTGCACCGTAAAGCGCATCTGGAGGGACAGAGTATAAAATCCGGAAAAGTGTCGAAATAGGCACCTTAAAACTTCGGAAAAGTGTAGCTGGATGACAAAACAGCACTTAGAAGCTGGTGCTGAATGCGAGATCCTGCGGCTGCCTTCAGCTCTCGCTATTCGTCGTCCCCGTCGTTGGGGTCGCCCTTGAGGGTGTTGATGTCCAGGTACTGGTTGTCGTCCTCTTTTTGCTGCGTTGCCGATTCGGACGCGGTGGGGCCGCGGAACAGCTGGAATCCCTCAAACGCAATGACGCCGAGCAGGGCAATGATAATGGCGATAAAGGTAACCTTGACTGCCTGCGGAAATTCCGAGAAACGCAGCGCCTTTTCCTCGGCGTAATAATCGGCGAAGCGCTCTTCGCCCGTGCTTTTGGTATATGCCGGCGCGGACGCGGCCTCCGGGTCATATTCCGGCGCAGGCGTGGCGGCGTACGGATCGTTGAGATAATCGCTCGATGCGGTGCCATAATCCTCGGTCTCGATGCGATCGTTGCCTGCATAGCCATCGGAATAATCGGAATATGCCGCACCGACCTCATGGTCCGCGGCGCTCGTGTTGGCGGCAAAAAGCGGGTTAACTGGAACATCGAGCGCCGGCATGCCGGTAGAGGTCTCATCCAGATCGGCTGCAGCCCAGGAATCGTAGGCAACCTGATGGGCAACGGGCTCATCGAGCCTTGCGACCGGAGGCTTGCGTGCCGCAGGAACAGGCAACTGCTGGGCGCTGTACATAACGGTGCTGTCGGTCGATTTGCCCTGCGTCGCTGCAGCGAGAAATGCCGCCGTCTCGGACGGGTCGCTTGCGGGGCGGGGAACGGGCGTGGGCGCCGAAGTGGGTGCGGGCGTAGGCGCGGGCGCCGAAACAGGCGACTGCGCAGGAGTCGGCGCAGATGCGGGCTTAGGCGCAAGTGCGGGATTGGGGTTTGACGGGCGAGCCCCGCCGCCCATGAGTTCGTCGGCGGTCCACGGGCGATCATCCATCACGTCGTCAAGGCTCAGCGAAAACAGGTCGTCTTCACCCTCATCGAACATGCGGTGCACATGTCCACCAATTGCCGGAATCAATCCGCGACCGGTGCATGATGCCTTGCTCAACGCCATTCTGTCCCATCCTTTCGAAATACTAATGACATCGATTATATGGAACTTCCCAAGCGGCTCGGTCTTGGATTCGTGCTTTCCAGAACTCGCGCCCAAAAGGGGAGGGGCAATCCAGGCGAGTGCCTACTTGTCGCCGGCCGCCGCCTTGGCCTCATTGAGGTAGCTATAGAAGCTGTACTTGGAGATGCCAAAGAACTCGCAGGCGCGCTCGCTCGACTTGGAAATGAGAAAGGCTCCGCGACGGTCGAGGTAGCCAATGGCACGAATGCGCTCGTCTTTGGTCATGAGTGCCGCGGGCTTGCCCACAAACTGCTCGCACTCGTGCAGCAGGTCCTCGAGCAGGTCGCCGATGTTCTTGGTAATGGGCTCGGGCTCGGTATAGCCCGTGCCGCCGGTGCCGGTAAATGCGTCGAGCGAACGCTCAAAAGCCTTCATAAGCGTAATGTCAAAGTTGATGCCCAAAATGCCGACGGGCTTGCCCTCGTCGTTGCGGATAAAGATGGTCGAGGACTTGAGCAGCTTGCCATCGGTGGTTTTGGTGAGGTACGGCTCGCGGTCGTGTACGTCGGTGGCGCCCTCGTGCATGGACTCAAACACGATATGGCTGGGGCCGTCACCCAGTTTGCGTCCGCTGACGTGGCCGTTTTCGATCACTACGATGGAGCGGTCCACGTCCTCGGTCTCCAGATCGTGGACGACGATTTCGCAGTTGGGGCCAAATTGGAGCGCCAGGCCGTGTGCAAGGCGCTTATAAAACTCAATCTGTGCGGGGGTCATAGGTGCCTTCCTAAAAATTAGTTTGGGCTCACTGTGCCATAAACCATACATGACCGCAAACAAATCCATCAACAAGGCAATTCATGACCGTTCGGCGGCGAAAAAGTACCGATTGCGGCAACAAACAATTCGTTAGGTATACCAATCAAAAAGTGTGATAGAACATTACTAACAAACTTTTTGTTTGGCATCCACATAAAAGTTCAGCCATGTGAATGGGATCGGGCTGAAACGCGTATGCGGGGGCCGGCAAGAGAGGACTTAAGGAGTTCACCGTATGGCCGATAAGATCCAGTGGGCGGGCAACACGATGCCCAAGAGCGATGACAAGCACTTGGGAATCATGAGCCTCGACCACGTGAAGAAGGCCCGCGCCTTCCACCAGTCGTTCCCTCAATATACCGTCACCCCGCTTGCCCGCCTGGACGGTCAGGCTGCGCGCTTAGGTCTGTCCAACCTGTGCGTTAAGGACGAGAGCTATCGCTTTGGCCTCAACGCCTTTAAGGTTCTGGGCGGATCGTTTGCCATGGCCAACTACATTGCCGACGAGACCGGCAAGGACGTTGCCGAGTGCACCTTCGATTACCTGACCTCCGATCAGCTTGCCAAGGACTTTGGCCAGGCCACCTTCTTTACCGCTACCGACGGCAATCATGGCCGCGGCGTGGCATGGGCTGCCAACAAGCTGGGCCAGAAGGCCGTCGTTCACATGCCCAAGGGTTCCACCAAGCCCCGCTTCGATAACATCGCCGCCGAGGGCGCAACGGTGACCATCGAAGAGGTCAACTACGACGAGTGCGTGCGCATGGCCGCCGCCGAGGCCGACGCCTGCGAGCGCGGCGTCATCGTTCAGGACACCGCCTGGGAGGGCTACGAGAAGATCCCGTCTTGGATCATGGAGGGCTACGGCACCATGGCTTCCGAGGCTGCCGAGCAGCTGCGCGAGATGGCCATCAACCGCCCGACGCACGTGTTTGTCCAGGCTGGCGTGGGTTCGCTCGCCGGCGCCGTGGTGGGCTACTTCACCAACCTGTATCCCGATAACCCGCCCACCTTCGTCGTGGTCGAGTGCGCTCCGGCCGCCTGCCTGTACAAGGGCGCTGCCGCCGGCGACGGCGATCCGCGTATCGTGGACGGTGACATGCCCTCCATCATGGCCGGTCTGTGCTGCGGCGAGCCCAACATCCTGGGCTGGGATATCCTGCGCAACCACGCCACCGCCTTCGTGTCCTGCCCCGACTGGGTCACCGCTCGCGGCATGCGCACCCTGGGCGCTCCCGAGAAGGGCGACCCGCGCGTCATCTCCGGCGAGTCCGGCGCTGTGACCACCGGCCTGGTCGAGACCCTCATGCTCGATCCCGAGTACGCCGAGCTCAAGGAGCTCATCGGCCTGGATAAGACGAGCTCCGTGCTCTGCTTCTCCACGGAAGGTGACACGGACCCCGACCAGTATCGCCGCATTGTTTGGGAAGGCGAATATCCCACTTGCTAATCGTTGGGGCGGAGTAAATAGGTATCGCTCCGCCACCTCACAGGTAGATTCCTTCGTTTGAAAGGTTATGAACAATGGCTAAAGAACTCGATTTCGACGCAATCAAGGCTGCTGCTGAGTCTCATCGTGCTGATATGACTCGCTTCCTGCGCGCTATGATCTCCCATCCCTCTGAGTCCTGCGAGGAGGGCGAGGTTGTCGCTTGCATCAAGGCCGAGATGGAGAGCCTTGGCTATGACGAGGTCAAGGTCGACGGTCTGGGCAACGTCATGGGCTTTATGGGCGAGGGCGACAAGATCATCGCCATCGACTCCCACATCGACACCGTCGGCATCGGCAACATCGAGAACTGGGATGCCGATCCCTATGAGGGCTACGAGACCGACGAGATCATCTACGGCCGCGGCGGCTCCGACCAGGAGGGCGGCATGGCTTCTGCTACCTACGCTGCCAAGATGATGAAGGACATGGGCCTCATCCCCGAGGGCTACAAGATCATGGTCGTCGGCACCGTCCAGGAAGAGGACTGCGACGGCATGTGCTGGCAGTACATCTACAACAAGGATGGCATTAAGCCCGAGTTCGTCATTTCCACCGAGCCCACCGACGGCGGCATCTATCGCGGTCACCGCGGCCGCATGGAGATCCGCGTCGACGTTCACGGTACCTCCTGCCACGGCTCCGCTCCCGACCGCGGCGACAACGCCATCTACAAGATGGCCGACATCATCGCCGACGTCCGCGCCCTCAACAACAACGGCTGCGACGAGTCGACCGACATCAAGGGTCTCGTCAAGATGCTCGACCCCAAGTACAATCCCGAGCACTTCGAGGATGCCCGCTTCCTGGGCCGCGGCACCTGCACCGTCAGCCAGATCTTCTACACCAGCCCCAGCCGCTGCGCCGTGGCCGACTCCTGCGCCATCTCCATCGACCGTCGCATGACCGCCGGCGAGACCTGGGAGTCCTGCCTGGACGAGATCCGCAACCTGCCGGCAGCCAAGAAGTACGGTGACGACGTGAAGGTCTCCATGTACATGTACGACCGTCCGTCCTGGACCGGCGAGGTCTACGAGACCGAGGCTTACTTCCCCACGTGGATCAACAAGGAGACCGCTCCGCACGTCAAGGCCCTCGTCGACGCCCACAAGGCCATGTTTGGTGACGAGCGCATCGGCTGCGAGCCCAGCATGGACAAGCGCACCGGTCGCCCGCTGTGCGACAAGTGGACCTTCTCCACGAACTGCGTCTCCATCCAGGGCCGTTACGGCATCCCCTGCGTGGGCTTTGGCCCGGGTGCCGAGTCTCAGGCTCACGCCCCCAACGAGGTCACCTACAAGGACGATCTGGTCACCGCTGCCGCCATGTACGTGGCTGCCCTGAACCTCTACGATCCGAGCCAGGCCGATGGCGACGCCACCGTGTTCCGCGCCGGTCTGACCAACAACAAGATCGATTAGTCCCATTCCTCGATTTTGTTGAGCCGGGGGCTGCTCGTGTCCCCGGCACCCCCTGTTGACTTGGGGCCCGCGGTCGTTATCTCCCATGCTTCCTCAACGGTGGCGGGTCCTCGTCATGGTGCTCTGCATGTTCTAGCCACACGCGCATGCCGGAGCACATCTACTCATTGCGATCGTTTCATCTTTAGAAAGGACATTTCCATGGACGCTAAGTTTACCGAGCTCGTCGAGCAGCTGAACGGCCTCGACTTTAAGGGTATGTACGGTAGCGACTTCCTGCACACTTGGGACAAGACCACCGATGAGCTCAAGGCTCTCTACATCGTCGCCGACGCCCTGCGCGAGCTGCGTGAGAACAACGTTTCGTCCAAGATCTTCGACTCGGGCCTGGCCGTCTCCCTGTTCCGCGACAACTCCACCCGTACGCGCTTCTCTTTCTCTAAGGCCGCCAACCTGCTCGGCCTTGAGCTGCAGGACCTGGACGAGAAGAAGTCCCAGATCGCCCACGGCGAGACCGTCCGCGAGACCGCTACCATGATCTCCTTCATGGCCGACGTCATCGGCATCCGCGATGACATGTACATCGGCAAGGGCGATGCCTACATGGCCGAGGTCTCCGAGTCCGTGCAGCAGGCCTACGAGGACGGCGTTCTGGATCACCGTCCCACGCTCATCTCTCTGCAGTCCGATTCCGATCACCCCACGCAGTCCTCTGCCGACATGCTCTACCTCATCAACGAGTTTGGCGGTCTTGAGAACCTCAAGGGCAAGAAGGTTGCCGTTACCTGGGCCTATTCGCCCTCTTACGGCAAGCCGCTGTCCTGCCCGCAGTCGCTGATCAGCCTGCTGCCCCGTTTTGGCATGGACGTCACCCTGGCCCACCCCGAGGGCTACGACCTCATGCCCGAGGTCGTCGAGCGCGCCAAGGGCTACGCCGCCGAGTCCGGCACCACCTTTAAGCAGGTCAACACCATGGCCGAGGCCTTCGAGGGCGCCGACATCGTGATCCCCAAGAGCTGGGCTCCGTTTGCCGCCATGGAGAAGCGTACCAACCTGTACGCCGAGGGCGACGACGCCGGCATCGCAGCGCTCGAGAAGGAGCTGCTCGCCCAGAACGCCACCCATCAGGATTGGTGCTCCACGACCGAGCTCATGGAGAAGACCGCCAACGGCCAGGACACCATCTTTATGCACCCGCTGCCCGCCGACATCTCCGGTGTCTCCTGCGAGCACGGCGAGGTCAACGCCGACGTCTTCGACATGCACCGCGTGGGCATGTACAAGGAGGCCAGCTACAAGCCGTACGCCATCGCAGCCATGATGTTCCTGCAGAAGGTTGCCGATCCCGCCGCTACCCTCAAGGCTCTCGACGAGCGCAACACCGCCCGTTGGCTCCAGGCCTAAAGCCGGGTTGAGGTAAGCCATGTAAAGGGGGCGCTCTGCCAACCGGCGGGGTGCCCCTTTTTTGCATCGCGGGCGTGCGGGATAAGCGCTCTCGATGTGGATGCCCGCGGCGCGAGTTATGGGTACGATGGTTTCAGGGGAGGTATCACCATGAAACTTGGATGCGTCATTATGGCTTCGGGCGAGGGCAAGCGGTTTGGCTCTAACAAGATGCTTGCCGATATCTATGGCGAGCCGCTGATTGCCTGGACCATCGATTCGGTTCCCCGGGGCTTTGACGTCGTGGTTTCGACGCGTTGGCCCGAGGTCGCCCAGATTTGCGAGGACAAGCATTGCCCGTGCGTGCTGCACGATGGCGAGCTGCGCAGCGATAGCGTCCGTGCGGGCCTTTCGTGGGGAGTCGAACGCAACTGGAAAGGATGCCTCTTTTTGCCGGGCGACCAGCCGCTCGTGAGTTCGGATTCTTTTGAGGCCATGGTTCGTGCATTTGACGAGCGCGGCCGCAAGCATCCGGTGCGTCTTGCGTGCAACGGTGAGCCTTCGAGCCCGGTGCTCTTTCCGGCGGAACTGTTCGATGCGCTCATGCGTCTTGAGGGCAAGGACGGCGGGGGCTCGATTCTCAAAGGTCGCGTCGACGTTGCGCTGGTCGAGGCGCGTGCCTACGAGCTGTGGGACGTCGATACCGTCAAGGGACAGCGACGCATAACGGAGCATATTGCCGCCTGCTCGTATTTTGATCGCGTGGCCAACTGCATCAATCAATAAGGAGCAATTATGATCATTATCAAAAACGGCGCGCTCGTGACGCCCCAGGGGCTTCGCCGCGCCGATCTTGCCATGGAGGGCGACAAGATCGTGCGGATTGCCGCGGCGATTGAGCCGGGCGAGGACGATACCGTCGAGGACGCCACGGACTGTTGGGTGTTCCCCGGCTTTATCGACGGCCACACGCACATGCAGTGCTGGACCGGCATGGAATGGACAGCCGATAGCTTTGAGACCGGTACGCGCGCGGCTGCCTGCGGCGGTACGACGACCATCGTGGACTACGCGACGGCCGATCGCGGCGTGACCATGCCCGATGCCTTGGCCGAGTGGCATCGCCGCGCCGACGGAACCTGCACGGCAAACTACGCTTTTCATATGGCACTCGCCGAGTGGAATGAGCGCAACCGCGCCGATCTTTCGGCCATGCGCGAGGCGGGCGTGTCGTCGTTTAAGACCTACTTTGCCTACGATCATCTGCGCCTGGACGACGCCGAGACGCTCGAGGTGCTCGAGGAACTCAAGCGCGTGGGCGGTATCCTGTGCGTGCATTGCGAGAACGGCACGCTGGTGAACGAGCTGCAGAAGCGCGTGTACGAGCAGGGGATTCATGGGCCCGAGGGACATGCGCTCAGCCGTCCGGATGTGTGCGAGGCCGAGGCCGTGAGCCGCCTGCTGTATCTGGCGCACCTGGCCGGGGACGCTCCGGTCAACGTGGTACACCTTTCGACCAAGCTGGGCCTCGAGGCCATCCGTGCCGCCAAGGCGCGCGGGCAGAAGAATATCTATGTCGAGACCTGCCCCCAGTATCTGATGCTCGACGATACTTGCTACTTGGAGCAGGGCGAGGACGGCTTTGCGGGTGCCAAGTATGTGATGAGCCCGCCGCTGCGCCGTGCGGGTGACCGTGCGGCACTGCGTGAGGCGCTTGTGGCCGGCGAAATCGATACGATTGCGACCGACCACTGCAGCTTTAACCTGCACGGGCAAAAGGACCGCGGGCGCGACGACTTCCGCGCGATTCCCAACGGCGGGCCCGGCGTGGAGCATCGTCCCGTCGCGATTGCCACGAGCTTTGAGGGCCAGCTGGGCCCCGAGGACCTCTGCCGCCTGATGAGCGAGAACCCGGCGCGCGTCTTCGGCATGTATCCGCGCAAGGGCTGTCTTGCCGAGGGCTCCGACGCCGACGTGTGCGTGTGGGATCCCAAGGCACGCTGGACCATTCGCGCGGCGACACAGCATCAGGCCGTGGACTACACACCGCTCGAGGGCTTTGAGGCGCATGGTCGCGCCAAGGCCGTGTTTGTGAACGGTGTGCTGGCGGCGCGCGATGGCGAGCCCACCGGAGTCCAGCCCGGTCGCTACGTTCCCCGCTAGCAGGAAGATCACCGGATTCCCCTCCGCAGTTGCGGTGAAATACGGACTGTTTGCGGCCGTTTGGCGGCCAAACAGTCCGTATTTCACCGCAACTGACGAGATGGGGCCGGCTACTTGAGGCTGGTGGCGATGAGGGGGCGGCCGAGGGCTGCCTCGAAGCGATCCGTCATCGTTGGGTCGCTGAGCGTGTCGACTTGGTTGAGCACGACGCGTGCGGTGCTGAGTTCCAGCGCCTGCATCTCGGCATTGAGCACCTGGGCGACGCGCTCGGGCGTGGCGATGTCGGTGAGCTCGCAGCCGCAACGCTCGCAAAAGAGCTCGGGGCGGTGGACGGCTTCGTTGATGGGCTTGCTGAGTCCCGAGGCGCCGACGAGCCAGATGACGTTGGCCGTGCCGGCGGGAATTACCGGCTCCCAGGCGGCATGCGCCTTGAGCGGGAGTCGCTTGCTACCGTCTGCCTCGGCCAACACATAGTCAAAGCGCTGTGCCAGCCCGCCGAGTGGCTCGGCGGGGGCGGAGAGCTTGCCTGTCTCCGGGTCCAAGACGCCTGCCTGGCAGATGCCTCCGCGTGCAAGGCCCGCGCAGGCCTCGCAGGTGCAACCGGGGACATGCGAGGCGCCCGGCTTCCAAGGCGCGGCGTCCAGGCGACGATTCGACCCGTCCCATGGCACGCCGGCAACGGGAAGCATATGCGTGGTGGTGCAGAGGAGCACGCGGCCGCCAGCGCGCATGAGTTCAAGACCCAGCGTTTTGAGCAACGTCGACTTGCCGCCGCTGCCGATAATCGCGGTAATGCCCGGCTCGATCCTGAGCGCCGAGGCAAGATTGCCGCTAACCGTTTCCATCTGTTCACCGCCGTATAATACTGTGATAATAAATAATCATCAGAGTAGCGGTCGAACCGCTTTTGCTCTGCTCAAACCGTAGCACAGGGAGGTGTCCCGGGAATGCTCGTTTATGTTCGCGGCGCCGGCGATATCGCCACGGGCGTCGCCGCTCGCTTGGTACGCGCCGGCGTGTCGGTCGTTATGGCCGATATCGCGGTTCCCACGTGCATCCGCCGCACAATCAGTTTTTGCGAGGCCATTCGCCTGGGCGAGGTCGAGGTTGAGGGCATTCGCGCTCGCCTGGCGCAGACGTCGGCCGAGGCGCTTGAGATTACCGGGGCTGGAGACGTCGCCGTCGTGGTGGACCCCCAGGCGCAGATGCTCGACGAACTGAAGCCCGCGGCTGTGGTCGACGCGATTTTAGCCAAGCGCAACCTGGGCACCACGCGCGACATGGCGCCTGCCGTCATCGCCGTGGGGCCGGGCTTTACCGCGCCGGTTGATTGCGATGCCGTGGTCGAGACTATGCGCGGGCATTTTTTGGGCCGTGTCATTACCCAAGGTTCGCCCCAGCTCAACACGGGCGTGCCGGGCATTATCGCTGGCTATGGCAGGGAGCGCGTTATCCACAGCCCCGCCGCCGGCGTGTTTAGGTCCGACCGCGCGATCGGCGACATCGTGAGTGCTGGCGATGTGATCGGGTATGCGGGTGATACTCCCATGGTCACGCAGATTGACGGCTGTCTGCGCGGGCTTTTGGCGAACGGCGTGCAGGTGACTGAGGGCTTTAAATGCGCCGATGTCGATCCGCGCGGCGATGCCAGCTATATCAACTACATTTCGGACAAGGCGACGTCGGTCGGCGGCGGCGTGCTCGAGGCACTCGCTATGCTCACCGATATCTTTAGAGGATAGAAGGCAGCAATGGAAAAGCTCGATGTTGTGAATGCGGCGCTTGTCGCCCTGCGTGCTGGCGAGACGTGCGAGCTCGTGGTCGTGGCCGGCACGGCGGGGTCGTCGCCGCGCGGCGTGGGTGCCTGGATGGCCGTCTTTGCCGACGGTAGCCGGGCGGGCACCATCGGCGGCGGCAAGATCGAGCTCTTTGCGCTGGACGAGGCGCGAGAGCTGCTGGCCGCGGGGCAATCGCGTCTGGTCCGCTACACCATGGGCGGCGAGAACTCCGATACCGGCATGATCTGCGGCGGAGCCATCTGCCTGTGCTACCTGCATCTGGATGCGACCCAGGCACCGTTGTTCCAGGAAATTACCGACGTCTTGGTCTATCGGCGCATCGGCGACTTCGTCATCGACTTTGAACCGTTTATCGCGAGCGCGCTCGAGGGCGATGTGGCCGAGTACCATGGCGAGGCATCGCGCCATACCATTGCGGGCTGCCCCGGGCTTTCACTGGTGGAGGAGGGGAGTAACGTCACCTACACTAACGCCGCCTCCGAGATTCCCGCGGCGCACGTCGAGACGCTCTGCCCCGAGGGCCTGACCTACATCTTTGGCTGCGGACACGTGGGCGCCGCGACGGCGCGCGTGCTCACGGCGGCGGGCTTTGCCGTCGTGGCCTGCGATGACCGCCCCGGCACGTTGACGCCCGAATGGGTGCCCGGTGTCTACGATCGTCGCCTGGTCGATTACAAGAACCTGAGCGAGCTGTGTCCCATCGGTCCGCGCGACCTGGTGGTCGTGGCCACAGCAGGTCACAAGTCCGATATCGACGTGGTGATTCAGGCCATGCGTGCCAAGCCTGCCTACCTGGGCTGTCTGGGTTCGCGCCGCAAGACGGCCTTTGTGCGTGCCCGCCTGGAGCAGGAAGGTTTTACGCAGGACCAGATCGACGAGCTGCACCTTCCGATCGGCGTTGCCATCGAGGCCGAGGACCCCGAGGAGATCGCCATCTCCATCGCCGCCGAGATGATCCACCTGCGCCGCACCAAACTCGTCCCCCGCAAGCGCTAGTCGCATCCCCACCAATTAAGTTGCGGTGAAATACGGATTGTTTAAGCCTGTTAGGCCGCCCAACAGTCCCTATTTCACCGCAACTGCTTTTTGGGATCCATTTGTGCGGGGAGTTGTGGAGTTGTGCAGGCAGACGAGGTTTTTCTGGAAATACGCTCCCGATGCGCGTATAGTACCGATTGTTTTGTCGGCTCCTGCTGCGTCGAGTCCAAACCGCAAAATGCCATGAGCGGCGCGGATGCAGCCAGGAGGCACGAGGACAACCCATCGTGGCCACGCCCCGTGCTTAAAACCCCAAGAAGGAGTGAACAATGGCAGAAGAGAAGTATGTGCCGCGTCTGAAGACCAAGTACAACAACGAGGTCAAGCAGCAGCTTCAGGACAAGTTCCAGTACGAGAACGTCATGATGATCCCCAAGTTTGAGAAGATCGTCGTGAACATGGGTGTCGGCGAGGCCGCTACCGATTCCAAGGCCATCGACGGTGCCGTGCGCGACCTGCGCGCCATCACCGGCCAGCAGCCGATGATTACCCGTGCCCGCAAGTCTATCGCTACCTTCCGCCTGCGCGCTGGTATGCCGATCGGCTGCAAGGTTACCCTGCGTGGCGACCGTATGTGGGAGTTCTTCGATCGTCTGACCTCCGTCGCGATCCCCCGTATCCGCGACTTCCGCGGCATCTCCGCCAAGAGCTTCGACGGCCGTGGTAACTTCTCCATGGGCGTCACCGAGCAGCTCATCTTCCCCGAGATCGACTTCGACTCCGTCGATCACCAGCGCGGTATGGACATCACTTTCGTGACCACCGCCAACACCGATGAGGAGGCCAAGGCCCTTCTGGACGCCTTCGGTTTCCCGTTCAAGAAATAGGTTCACCTGCCCTATAAGCGCCGTTCCCACAAGGGGGCGGCGCTTGGGGCGAACAATACTCTATGTGAGGAGGATATAAGTGGCTAAGACATCGATGATCGTCAAGTGCAATCGCAAGCAGAAGTTCTCTACTCGTGAGTACACGCGCTGCCAGCGCTGCGGCCGTCCGCACTCTGTGTACCGCAAGTTCGGCCTGTGCCGTGTCTGCTTCCGCGAGCTTGCACTCAAGGGCGAGCTTCCCGGCGTTAAGAAGGCCAGCTGGTAAGTCACTACCAGCGTTTCAAGCATCAGTTTGGAACAGGGAAAACGCGCTAAAAAGGCTTTGCCGTTAAGGGCGGCGAAGAACCAAGAGCACGTGTTCATCAAGAACGAAGGAGAATCTGTATGAACCTTACAGACCCGATCGCAGATATGCTTACGCGCATCCGTAACGCTAACTCTGTGAACAAGGCCACGGTCTCCATGCCGAGCAGCAAGAAGCTCGTCGAGATCGCTCGTGTTCTGCACGAGGAGGGCTACATCGAGGGCTACGATGTCGAGGACACCGTTCCCCAGAAGACTCTGCACATCACGCTTAAGTATGGTCCCAAGAAGGCTAAGGTCATCAACGGCATCCGCCGCATTTCCAAGCCGGGCCTGCGTAAGTACACCGGCGTTGCCGACATGCCCCGCGTCCGCGGTGGCCTTGGTACCGCCATTATTTCCACCAGCCATGGCGTCATGACCGACCGCGATGCTCGCAAGCACAACGTCGGCGGCGAGATCATCGCTTACGTCTGGTAATTCGCTCGGTAGGTAGAAGGAAAGGAGATCACCGTGTCTCGTATCGGTAATAAGCCTGTCCAGATTCCCGCCGGAGTCGAAGTGGCAGTCAACGGCAACAACGTTGTCGTCAAGGGCCCCAAGGGCCAGCTCGAGCTCGATGTCTTTGAGAAGCTCGCTATCAACGTCGAGGACAACGTCCTCACCGTTTCCCGTCCCGACGACGAGCGTGAGACCCGTGCCCGCCACGGCCTCACCCGCGCCCTCATCCACAACATGGTTGTTGGCGTTTCCGAGGGCTTCGAGAAGAAGCTCGAGCTCGCCGGCGTCGGTTACCGCGTGCAGCAGAAGGGCAAGAACCTCGAGTTCTCCCTGGGCTTCTCGCACCCCGTGATCGTCGAGGCTCCCGAGGGCATCACCTTCGAGGTTCCCGACAACACCCACGTGAACGTCAAGGGTATCAACAAGCAGCAGGTCGGTCAGATCGCCGCTGAGATCCGCGGCCATCGTCCTCCCGAGCCTTACAAGGGCAAGGGTATCCACTACGTTGGCGAGCACATCCGCCGCAAGCTGGGTAAGGCCGCCAAGTAGTCGTAACCGACTCACTCGCATAAGACCAGCACCCCGTCAGGTGCTGGCAAGATCAACCTTTTTAGGAGTTTACGTATGAACAAGCATAAGGCGAAGCTGGAAGGCCTCAAGCGTCGTCAGCGTCGTGTTCGCGGCAAGGTCTCGGGTACCTCCGAGCGTCCGCGTCTTCGCGTGACCCGTACTAACGCCAACATCTATGCCCAGATCATCGACGACAGCAAGGGCTCCAGCCTGACGCTCGTCTCTGCCTCGACCCTCGAGGCCGAGTTCAAGGGCACCCACACCTCGAACAAGGAGGCTGCGGAGAAGGTCGGTCAGCTCGTTGGCAAGCGCGCCATCGAGGCCGGCATCACCAAGGTCGCCTTCGATCGCGGTGGCCGTATCTACCATGGCCGCGTCAAGGCCCTCGCCGACGGTGCTCGTGCCGCCGGTCTCGAGTTCTAGGAGGTATGTAGCACATGGCTCGTAATCAGAAGCAGCAGCGCGAGGCCTCCGAGTTCGAGGAGCGCGTCGTTTACATCAACCGCGTGTCGAAGACCGTCAAGGGTGGTCGTCGCATGAGCCTCGTCGCTCTCGTCGTCGTTGGCGACGGCAAGGGCAACGTCGGCGTTGGCATGGGCAAGTCCGCTGAGGTGCCCATGGCCATCTCCAAGGCATCTCTCGATGCCAAGAAGAACATGTTCCACGTGCCGGTGACCGAGCAGGGCACCATCCCGCACGAGGTTCTCGGCCACTTTGGTGCCGGCCGCATCATCATCAAGCCCGCTGTCGAGGGTACCGGCGTTATCGCCGGCGGCGCTGTGCGTCCCCTCTTTGAGCTTGCTGGCATCAAGAACGTCCTGTCCAAGTCCCTCGGTACCGACAACGGCCTCAACATCATCAAGGCTGCCGTCGAGGGCCTCAAGGAGCTCTCCAGCCCTGAGGACGTCGCGGCTCGCCGTGGCCTGACGGTCTCCGAGATGTTCGTCGGTAAGGAGAACTAAGCATGGCTGACACCATCAAGATCAAGCAGGTCCGCAGCACCAACGGTTGCAAGCAGGACCAGGTCCGTACTGTCCGTGCCCTCGGTCTCCACAGGATCCGCGAGGTTCGCGAGATTGCTGACAACGAGTCCGTCCGCGGCATGATCTTCAAGGTCAAGCACCTTGTCGAGATTGTAGAGGAGTAGCAAATGCAGCTTCACGATCTTACTCCCGCGCCCGGTTCCACCAAGAACCGCAAGCGCGTCGGCCGTGGCAATTCTTCGGGTCACGGCACCACTTCTGGCCGCGGTCAGAAGGGCCAGGGTTCCCGCTCTGGCGGCACCAAGGGTGCCGGCTTCGAGGGTGGCCAGACTCCGCTGGCTATGCGCCTGCCCAAGCTTCCGGGCTTCCGTAACCCCCGTCGTATCGAGTACACCGCTGTTAACGTTGAGCGTCTCGAGCGTAAGTTCGAGGACGGCGCTGTGATCGACGGTGCCGCTCTTAAGGCCGCTCGCATCACCAAGAGCGAGTTCGAGCCCGTCAAGGTGCTCGGCAATGGTGAGCTCACCAAGAAGTTCACGGTCAAGGTCGACAAGGTCAGCGCTTCTGCGCAGGCCAAGATCGAGGCCGCCGGCGGAAAGGTCGAGCTGCCGTGCTAAATGGTCTTAAGAATGCTTTCCGCATCAAAGAATTGCGCGAAAAGATTCTTTTTACCATAGCTATGCTCGTCGTGTACCGCATTGGTGCGCACGTTCCTGTGCCCGGCATTCCCTTCCAGGGGATGCTGGGCCTTTTCTCGACCGATAACAATTCGGTCGCCGCAGGTGCTATGGCCCTCCTGAATCTTTTCTCTGGCGGCGCGTTGAGCTATGTGTCGGTGTTTTCGCTGGGCATCATGCCTTACATCACCAGCTCGATCATCCTCCAGATGCTCCAGGCCGTCGTGCCTTCCCTGCATGAGCTTGCCCGCGAGGGCGAGGTCGGTCAGACCAAGATTACGCAGTATTCGCGTTACCTCACCCTGGCTCTGGCAATCCTCAACTCCGTGGGTTACCTCTTCCTCTTTAAGAGCTTCGGCATCAGCTTCAATGGCGCCGGCGCTCCCGAGATCATCTTCGACCTCATGATCGTCGGTACGCTCACCGCGGGCGCCATGCTGATCATGTGGATTGGTGAGCTCATCACCCAGCGCGGTATCGGCAATGGCATGTCGCTGATCATCTTCGCGAACATCATGGCCGGTCTGCCGCAGGCTATCTTCTCCAGCACCGAGGGCAATGCCGGTGGCATCATCACCATGGTGATCATCTGCGCCATCATCCTGCTGGTTATCCCGCTGATTGTTTTCCTTGAGCGCGGCCAGCGCCGCATCCCGGTCTCCTACGCTAAGCGCGTCGTGGGCCGTCGCATGATGGGTGGCCAGACCACCTACCTGCCCATCAAGGTCAACACCGCGGGTGTCGTGCCGATCATCTTCGCTTCGGCGCTGCTGTACTTCCCGGCTCAGATTGCCGTGTTCTTCCCCGGCATCGGCTGGATTCAGGCAGTTGCCTCCGCGCTTTCGACCGGTTGGCTCAACTGGGTGCTTAACGTTGTCCTCATCGTGTTCTTCGCGTACTTTTACACCTCCATGGTGTTCAACCCCGATGACACGGCCGATAACCTTAAGAAGCAGGGCGGCTTTATTCCGGGCGTGCGTCCGGGTAGGGCTACCGCGGCCTACATCAAGAACGCGCTCAACAAGATCACGCTTCCCAGCGCTGTCTTTTTGGCGCTCATCGCCATCGTGCCTTCGATCATCTTCTCCTTCACGGGTAACCATCTGATCCAGGCATTTGGCGGCACGTCCATCCTCATCATGGTCGGCGTCGTGCTCGACACGGTCGATAAGCTCGAAGGCCAGATCAAGATGTATGATTACGATGGATTCTTTAAATAGGCTAGAGGAGGATTGCTCATGAACCTCGTATTGCTCGGAGCTCCGGGTGCCGGTAAGGGCACCGTCGCACAGGAGCTCGTCGCCGAGTTTGGCGTCGCCCACATTTCCACGGGCGACCTGCTGCGTGCTGCCGTCAAGGGTGGCACCGAGCTTGGTATTCAGGCTAAGAAGTACATGGACGCTGGCGAGCTCGTTCCCGACCAGCTCGTGATCGACCTTGTCAAGGAGCGCCTTGCCGCCGATGACGCCCAGCAGGGCTTCATCCTCGACGGCTTCCCGCGCAACACCGCCCAGGCTGTGACGCTCGATTCCGAGCTCTCCGCCATGGGTCGCGAGATCGACTGTGCCCTTCTGGTCGATGTGGCCCCCGAGGTCATTATCGATCGTCTGTCTTCGCGTCGCACCTGCCGCGCATGCGGTTACACCGGCACCGCTGCCGATGCTACCTGCCCCAAGTGTGGCGGCGAGATGTATCAGCGCGACGACGACAAGCCCGAGACCATCAAGAACCGTCTCGACGTCTACGAGAAGTCCACGAGCCCGCTCGTCGACTACTATCGTGGCCAGGGTCTGCTCAAGTCGGTCAACGGTGACCAGGCTCGCGAGACCGTGTACGGGGATGTCAAAGAGGCTCTCGGTCTATGATCAAGATTAAGTCTGCAACGCAAATCGAGCAGATGAAGAAGGCAGGAGCGCTATCTAAGATGGCGCTCCGCCACGTTGGAGCCATGGTGCGCCCTGGCGTTTCCACCTTTGAGCTCGATCAGCTCGCGGAGCAGATTATCCGCATGCATGGCGGCACCCCGGCCTTTAAGGGTTACGGCGGGTTCCCGGGGACCATTTGCGCATCGATCAACGATGCCGTGGTCCACGGTATTCCCAACCCCGACATGATCCTGCGCGATGGCGATATCATCTCCATCGATACGGGAGCCGTTGTCGACGGTTGGGTCGGCGATAACGCTTGGACGTTTTTCGTCGGCACCCCCACGCCCGAAGCCAAGGCTTTGTGCGAGGTCACGCGCGATTGCCTTAAGGCTGCCATCGAGCAGGCTGTTCCCGGTAACCATATCGGGGACGTCGGTTATGCCGTTCAGTCCCTCGCCGAGTCTCACGGTTACGGCGTGCTTCGTGATTATGTTGGCCATGGCATTGGCCGCGTGATGCACGAGGACCCCAACGTTCCTAACTATGGAAAGAAGGGGAGGGGCGTTCGCCTCCAGGCCGGCATGGTCATTGCCATCGAGCCGATGGTTACGATGGGTTCCAACCATGTGAGCACGGGCTCCGACGGTTGGATTGTTACGACCAACGACCACCTGCCCGCCGCGCACTACGAGAACACCGTCGCCATTACCAATGACGGTCCGGTGATTCTCACCACGGATGCCCAAGGTGCTTGGTGTTCGCTCCAAGGCGGAGAAATGTAACAAGTTCCACTTAGTTGTGGAGCCATTACGAAGTTATTACGATGCGTGCATACGTGTTGTAGAATACTCAATCGCTGTCGTTTTCTAGAGAAAGATGATTGCTTGTGAAGAAGGAAGACGCAATTGAGCTCGAGGGTACGGTAAAGGAACCGCTGCCCAATGCCATGTTTAAGGTCGAGCTCGAGAACGGTCATTCGGTTCTGTGCAACATTTCTGGCAAGATCCGAATGAATTACATCCGTATTCTCCCCGGTGACAGGGTTGTCGTGGAGCTTTCCCCGTACGACCTGACCCGCGGCCGCATCACCTATCGCTACAAATAGCGGCACGCATACACGCACTCCATTTCCGACTGCAGGCTTAGCTCAACCTACGGTCGGATTGTGTGTGAAGACCAGCCATAGTTTTAAACGCCTGCGGCTGGGCGAGTAGATAGTAGGGAAGTAGTTTGAGCGCTACCGAAAGGAAGAACGATGAAGGTACGTCCTTCGGTCAAGAAGATGTGCGATAAGTGCAAAATCATTAGACGCCATGGCAAGGTCCTCGTCATTTGCGAGAACCCCCGTCATAAGCAGCGTCAGGGTTAAGAGAGGAGACTACGTTGGCCCGTATTAATGGTGTCGACCTCCCGCGTGAGAAGCGCGTTGAGATCGGTCTGACCTACATTTACGGCATCGGCCGCACCACTGCGACGAAGATTTGCGTCGAGTGCAACGTTAACGTGGATACGCGCGTTAAGGACCTCACCGAGGATGAGGTTAACGCCATCCGCGATTATATCGATAAGAACCAGATCATGGTTGAGGGCGACCTCCGCCGTGAGCGCAACCAGAACGTCAAGCGCCTTATGGACATCGGCTGCAACCGCGGCCTTCGTCACCGCAAGGGCCTCCCGGTCCGCGGCCAGCGCACCCACACTAACGCTCGTACCCGCAAGGGCCCGAAGCGTCAGATCGGTGCTAAGAAGAAGAAATAAGGAGCGCTAGATAGATGGCTACTGCTAAGAAGAACGTTCGCGCTGCCCGTCTGAAGCGCGCGGACCGTAAGAACATTTCCGTGGGCCAGGCTCACATTCGTTCTACGTTCAACAACACGATCGTTTCGATCACCGATCCCCAGGGCAACGTCATTTCCTGGAAGTCGGCTGGCCAGGTGGGCTTCAAGGGCTCCCGTAAGTCCACGCCGTTCGCTGCCCAGATGGCTGCCGAGGCTGCTGCCAAGCAGGCCATGGAGCACGGTATGAAGAAGGTTTCCGTCTTCGTCAAGGGCCCCGGCTCCGGTCGTGAGACCGCCATCCGCTCCCTCCAGGCTGCTGGCCTCGAGGTCTCGAGCATCCAGGACAAGACCCCCATTCCGCACAACGGCTGCCGCCCCAAGAAGCGTCGCCGCGTGTAACTGAAAGGATCGTATCAATATGGCAATCGACAGGACTCCTGTTCTTAAGCGCTGCCGTCAGCTCGGGATCGATCCCGCTGAGCTCGGTTACAGCAGCAAGAAGGAATCTATCCGTCAGCCCAAGCGCCGTCGCAAGGAATCTGAGTACGGCATGCAGCTGCGCGAGAAGCAGAAGGTCAAGTTCATCTATGGCGTTCTGGAGAAGCAGTTCCACGGCTACTTCAACAAGGCCCGTAAGATGAACGGCGTCACCGGTGAGAACCTCATGATTATTCTTGAGTCTCGCCTCGACAACGTCGTCTTCCGTCTTGGCTTCGCCCGCACCCGCAAAGAGGCTCGTCAGTCCGTCCGTCACGGTCACTTCACCGTGAACGGCAAGCGCGTGGACATCCCGTCCTACCGCGTCAAGGCCGGCGACGTCGTCGCTGTCGGCGAGAAGTTCCGTGACCTTCTCCCCATCAAGGAGGCTCTGATTTCCTCCGAGCGCTTTGAGGTCCCTGGCTGGCTCGAGGTCGATATCGAGAAGCTGTCTGGTAACGTGCTCGCTCTGCCGACGCGTGAGCAGATCAGCGGTGATATCAACGAGCAGCTCATCGTCGAGCTCTACTCTAAGTAGTCCATCCGGGCTGCTGAGGCTGGAGGTAATACATGTCAGAATTCATTAGGCCTCAGGTTCAGGTCGAAGAGATCAACGAGACGTCTGCTCGTGTCTCCGTCGAGCCGCTCGAGCGTGGCTACGGCGATACGCTGGGTAACTCCCTTCGTCGCGTTCTTCTGTCCTCGCTCGAGGGTGCCGCCGTCGAGGCTATTCAGATCGATGGCGCGCAGCACGAGTTCATGACCATCCCTAACATGGTCGAGGATGTCACCGACATCGTCCTGAATGTCAAGGGTCTTGTCTTCAGGGCTCTCGGCACGACCGACGAGGCGACCGCCACCATCTCGGTTGACGGCCCCTGCGAGGTCACCGGTGCGGACTTCTTTATTCCGTCCGAGTTTGAGCTGGTCAACCCCGAGCAGCACATTGCTACGCTCACCGAGGGTGGCCATCTCACCATGAGCATGCGCATCGGCTATGGCCGCGGCTATGTTTCTGGCGAGGCCAACAAGCGCGACAACGATCCCATCGGTGTGATCCACGTCGACTCGCTGTACTCGCCGGTTTCCCGTTGCGCCAAGCTCGTTGAGGCTTGCCGTGTCGGTCAGCACACCGACTACGACCGCCTTGTCCTCGAGATCGAGACCAACGGCTCCATCGCCCCGCGCGACGCCGTGGTCCAGGGTGCCAATATCATCAACCAGCATATGGCCGCCTTTATGAACCTTGCCGAGACCCCCGAGGTCGAGGAGGAGGCTTCGATCTTCGCTCCCGAGGTCACCAACGACAACGCTGAGCTGGACAAGCAGATCGAGGATCTGGACCTTTCCGTCCGTTCCTACAACTGCCTTAAGCGCGCCAGCATTCACTCGGTCCGTCAGCTCGTTGAGTTCTCGGAGAACGATCTGCTCAACATCCGTAACTTCGGTGTTAAGTCGATCGAGGAAGTGAAGGACAAGCTTGAGTCCATGGGCCTGAGCCTGAAGGCTTAATGCTTCGCATATTTGAGGAGAAACTAGACCATGCGTCACAACGTTAAGAAGGGCCTGAAGCTCGGCACCGATGCGAGCCACACCAAGGCCATGAAGAAGAGCCTTGCTAAGGCCCTCTTCGAGAACGACCGCATCAAGACCACCGAGACCCGCGCTAAGGCGCTGCGTTCGGTCGTCGATCCGATCATCACTTGGGCCAAGAAGGGCGACCTGCACTCTCGTCGTCTGGCTATCGCCAAGCTCGGTGATAAGCAGCTCGTTGCCGAGATCTTCGACAAGGCTGCCCAGGGTATGTGGCAGGACCGCAACGGCGGTTACACCCGCATCATGAAGCTCGGTAACCGTAAGGGCGACAATGCTCCCATCGTTATCATGGAGCTCGTCACCGAGCCTTGCACGCCTAAGGCCAAGAAGGCTGCTCCGGCCCCCAAGAAGGCCGCTGCTCCCAAGAAGGTCGAGGCTGCCGAGGAGGCTCCTGCTGAGGAGACTGCTGAGTAGACAATCCGTCTGCATAGGCTATATTCGAGGGGTACGTTCGCGTACCCCTCTTTTTTTGTCGAAATGCCATTGCCTGTTTGTTGGGAGCGCCCATGACCGCGCCGTCTGATTTCAATTCGATTCCCGAGCTCGACGCCACGCTCGTTTTCCGCGTGGCCTACGATGGCTCGTCCTATAGCGGCTTTGCCGAGCAGCCTGGCCAGACGACGGTTGCGGGCGAGCTGCGCCGCGCTATCGAGACGCTCCTGCGCCGTCCGATCGACCTGACGTGCGCAGGGCGCACCGATGCCGGCGTGCATGCGGTGGCGCAGTACATTAGTGTGCCCGTAACGGACGCTGAGTTTGTCCTGACGCGCCGTAGGTGGCTGAGGGCCATGGATGCCCTGCTGCCCAAAGATATCGCCATAAACGAGGTCTACAGGGCCCGTAAAGGCTTTTCTGCACGTTTTGACGCGCGTTCCCGTACGTATACGTACCGTATTGCCGATCGAGATGCGCGCCCCGTGCTGTCCCGCGGTGCCGTGTGGTGGCATCGCTATCCCTTGGATGTTGAGGCTATGTCTGCTGCCTGCCCCGCGCTGCTGGGCGAACAGGACTTTAAAAGCTTTTGCAAGGTTGCCTCGGCCGTTGGCAAGCCCACGCATCGCTGCGTGATGCGTGCCGAGTTTGGCCATGAGATTGCGTTTGGCGAGGACATCCTGACGTTTACCATCGAGGGCAATGCGTTCCTGCATTCGATGGTCCGTACGATCGTGGGCACGCTTGTCGAGATTGGTATGCATCGCCGTGAACCCGAGTGGATGCGTGAGGTCATCGATGCTTGCGACCGTACCGCTGCGGGCCCCACGGCTCCTGCCTGCGGCCTTACGTTTATGGGCGTGGATTACGATCCCGCCGAGCTCGTCGTGCTCGACTAGGGGAGGGCTCGACGCGTCGTGCGTCGACACCCGTCATCTGTGGGCTGCGCGTGTTCAACATCTGTTCTTGGCGTGCAATACAACCGGTGTCTCACTGCTTTTATTGCTGGGGTGTACCATGAACCACGGTTTGATTCATTGCTGTCGAGAGGATGGATAACTTGGTTCGACGTGGCTCGCATCCGCGACTTTCGGTGATCCTTGTGGTAGAAGGTTCGCCCAGCTATGCGATGCGTGCGCTCGAGAGTATCCAGAACCAAGACCTCTACGATTTGCAGATTGTCGTTGTCTGCCGCGATGCTGCGCCCGGTGTGCGCCATTCGCTTCAAGTTGCCGCCGACAGGGACATCCATATTGATTTGATTGACGTCGAGGACGCGAAGCGCGGCGCTTGTCTTCGTGCCGGTTTTGCTGCCTCGCGCGGCTCTCAAATCATCGCCATGAACGCCGATGAGTGGTTTGCTCCGCAGGCCCTTTCCAAGATGGTCGATATCGCGTGCGATACTGCGGCAGACATTGTGCTCCCCTCGGTGTCGCTCGATCGATACGATGCGCATCGCGAGCGTCATTCGCGCGTCTTGGATGCTGCCTCTATTGCCATAGAAGACGAGTCTTCTATGGTGACTGGGCTGCCCCAGTTGATTTTGGGCGGCCTAGTCGCTCAGACCTCTGGCGTGATGTATAGCCGTCCGCTGTTTGAGGCATGCCTGTCGCGCGGCAAGGCGTACCGTACGGTTGAGTTTATGGCTTATGCGCTCTCGCAGGCACGATTCGTGTCCGGCTGCGGCGACGCTTGTTTCCACGCGGTGGCACCTAAGCTTACAGATGCCTTTGATCCCACCATGTATGCCAGGATATCCGATGACACTCGAGCGCTCGACGAGCTTGCGGACTCACTCTCGGAAGCAGATAGCGGTGGTCGGCTCAAGCTGGCAAGCCAAAAGTTCTACTTTGCCGGACTGGTCGCCTGCATCGAGAATTTGTGTCTGAGCCCGCATGGAGTGTCGTCAATCGAGCGTTCCGCCCGCATGCGTGATATGCTCGAGGCGCCTCGAACCCGTCAGATGGTCGCCGCGCTCAAGGATAACCATCGGGGACTTGGTCTGTTGTTTGGGCCGATCGCCAGCGCCAAGCCCGCGCGCTGCGTGATGTGTACGCATCTGGCAGCTTTTCTTAACCGGACGGGCGCAAAAACCGCCTAAACGGCTCATTACGAAACAAACTTGCATAGAATTGTTTCGAAATGCGTTCTTATACACAAAAGCCTTCAAATAGCGTTAAACTATTCAATCACTGATTGATTGTCTCCGCCATCTTTTGGAGTGAGGGTTTGTATGGCTAAAAAACGCAATGGGCGCCAGGATGCCATTAGAGATATTGTGCGCAATAAGGACGTCCGTACGCAGCGCGTGCTGGTCGATGAGCTCCGTGCTATGGGCTTTGATTGCACGCAGGCGACTGTCTCTCGCGATATTGCCGACATGGGGTTGCGTAAGCTCCCTGAGGGCATCTATGTTCTGGCAGAGGACCTGCACCTGCAGCGTATGGTTTCCGAGCTCGTAACGGGCGTTCTACGTACCGATAATCTGGTTATGATCAAGGCCCAGCCTGGCACGGCTTCCGGCATCGCCGCCGCCGTTGATGCGGCAGAGTTGCCCGATGTGCTTGGCTCGCTTGCCGGCAACGATACGATTTTGGTTATTGCCCAGACGGCCGAGGACGGCGAGCGTCTTGAGGCGCTGATCAATAAGCTGAGCAATTCTCGCAAGTAGGCGTGCGGGTCGTGCGCTCGGCACCGTGCGCGCTGACATAGTGGCTTGTAAGGGGTATCGACGTTGGTCGGTGCCCCCTTTTTTGTCTGCCGGTATAAAGATCGCCTACCAGGTCGCTTCGAACTAAAAGGCCCCCGAGCAGTTTAATAAGCTGCTCGGGGGCCTTGTTGCTTATGGCTGGATGAATTTCTAGCCGACCGTATCGTCAGGCGTGGGCGAGGGGTCGGGAGTGGGCGTAGGCGTAGGCGTAGGCGTGGGCGTAGGCGTGCCGCCATCGCCGCCGGTCGAACCACCAGTGGAGCCGCCCGTCGAGCCACCGGTCGTACCGGTGCCGCCGGTGGTCTCGGTGGTCGTGGTCGTCGTTGTGGTCGTTGTGGTTTCCTCTTCGTCCTCGTTCTCGTCCTTGTCGTCGTTCTCCGTCTTCTTGGTGTTGCTGGTGCCGTAGAACTTCCAGACGCTGTTGTTCTTGTAGGTGGGCGCCGTTCCGGTCGCAAACTCCTCGCGCTCGGTACCGGTCAGAACGGTGTTCATAAACCGCTTAAAGACAGGCAGGTTGGTGCTGTCGCCCAGCAGGTCTGTGCCGTATTTTTGGATGGGAATCTCGCCCGCGGAATAGCCAGTCCACAGGGCGCACGCCAGCTGCGGGGTATAGCCGCAGAACCACAGGTTGGTGGTGTTGTCGGTGGTGCCCGTCTTGCCGGCATAGGGCTGGTTGACGCTCAGGGCGCCGGCAGCACCCGTACCGCCGCCCTTCATGACGCCGGACAGAACATCGGTGACCGCGGCGGCTTCGCCCTCGGTAAGTACCTGTGAGGGATTGTCGGTGTGCTGGTACAGCA
>CALLSB010000012.1:0-25704 GCA_938014225.1 uncultured Collinsella sp.
AGCCCATGACGCTCGCGACGCTGTACTTCGGCGGGATCGCCAGCAGCACGTGCACGTGGTCGGGCATCAGGTGCCCCTCGATTATCTCGATCCCCTTGTACTCGCACAGCTTCCTGAGGATCTCCCCTATGTCGCTCCTGATTTGGTTGTAGATCACTTTGCGCCTATACTTCGGCGTGAACACGATGTGGTACTTGCACATCCACTTCGTGTGGGAAAGGCTGTAGGCCTTCTGGGCCATGGCGACCACCCTTTCGACTCGAATTCTTGACGGCCTGAACAATCGTCAATATCGGTCGGAGGGGTGGCTTTGTAAAGCCGTTTGTCTCCACCCGCGTAGCGGGTGGTTTAAAGCTGGCCGCTGCGCGGCCAGCGGACTAAAGTCTTGAAATCAAAAAGCCCGGCATAGCCGGGCTCAACTATATTCGAATGTCGATGATGATCATTACGCAGTCGTGCAAACCGTTTTCTTTAAACAGTCAAACAGCTTGTCGACTTCTTCCGCTTTAGCGCCGAGACGCAGATAGTAGCTACGCAGCTCCTTTCCTGAATAAATCGACGACAGAATGGTCGCAAGTTTATTTAGACGACGCTCGTCGAGAAGCTCGTACAGCATGCTGACTTCTGTCTTGTCCCTCGAATAGCCCAGATACGACACTAGCAGGTTCTGAACCGAGCGATACTTATCCAAAGTCCTGTCTTTGTTGTTCGAGCCGTACAAATCAGCGCTATTCCAGGCTGACACCATTTGTTTCGCCGAAGCGAACTCGAACTCAGATCCCGTTGCAATCGCCTTCAACGTCGCTTCAACTGCAGCTTCATCTTGATCCTTGCCGGTAACCCAGAGCCATTTCCCCTTCACGAACCAATCGTCAACAATTGCTTCTTGGTTCCTCGCTATCTTCTCAAGTCTTTTAGAGCTCTCCTCTTCAATCAGTTTCGGAGTATTCCTCACCCCCACACCCCGTCCCTCATTCCTCGAGCCCTCTTTCTTGCAGAGCAACAACCACTCTTCAGGGGTGACAGTCGTCTTGATATGGATGATGGGGGTGGGGGCATTGGCACCATCCATGGAGTCCATCTTGTACGCTGAGCCAGCATTATCGACAAGCGCAGGACCGTTGGCGGTACGCTCGGCAGCGCCACACGCGTCGGCGACGTGCGCGGCGACGCCGCGCGTACCGCCAACGGGTAACGCGGCGTCGAGCAGTGAGGCTACGGTCTTAGCGGTCATTGTTATCGCACTCCAGACCGGCAAGGTATGTGATCAGGTCAGCTTTGTCGACGCGCCAGGCCCGACCGATCTTGATTCCACCCGCTGCTTTTAGAATCTCAATTGAAGTCGTCTTACAAACGTTCATGAGCATTGCGATATCACGCGCTGTGACACAAGCATACGGAATCTTGTTCAAAGCTCGACACCATTCCTTACGCCTCACAGTGCTCATTTGATTCGCGTTTATATCGTTCATCTGAACTCCTTTCGTTCGTGTGGTTTACGTAGTTCACACTACTTGACCTGCGACATGGCGCTAACTATTATTTTTAGCAGAATGGAGTTTAACGGGCTTTGAGCAGCTAGAGGAGCACTTATGAGTACAGGAAAAATTAAAGTTCCCACCACTAACGACGACTTAATCCCTTGGACATTGCCAATTGCCCGACTGATTTGCGTCAATTTCGACGGCTCAGAGCGTCCGGCGTTCCTTTGCAAAGCCGGAGCCAAGGCATACGGTCTTCCAGACGGCTTTGCAACGGGTGCCCTACTCAATTTAGATACGAGTGACTTAGGTGAAGTCAAACGTTTCATCGAAGCCTACGGTCTCCCCGTTTCACCCTACGCCGGAGAGTTTGAGCGGGTTGAAAAACGATATATCTCTAATGATGAGTTCTCTGACAATCCGATAGGTGACGGCTTTGAAAAATGGCAAGACGCACTAGACGGTTCACAAAGAAGTGTCGAAATCAGAGACGCCTTTGATTTATCGTTGTTTAATCACTACAAAGGACGCGACGGTTCAGCTGGTACAGAAGCGGCAAACCTGATTCAGGGTATAAGGAAGAATAACGAGCAAGTCATTCTGATGGATGACCTGCTTTCTACCATATCTATCATGCAAGTCGCAGCGCTTCTCTTCGCGTGTAAATCTGCGTTTGGGCCAAAGGCTTATGACATGACAATTAAGCTGCTGACCAAATTGCCTAATAACAAGAGCGTCATGAAACACTTCGGCCAGCTTTCCGTCGCTTGTCAGTTGCCCGTAGAAATCAATTCAAAGATTAATGAGCACGATTTACAACCGAATGTCATCGCTGCAAGAATTGTCGCCTCTCGTTACTTGGAATCGCTCGAAGCGCCCCTCGCCGCCTTTCTGGATCTCGCTCTGCATCCTTATCCCGAAAATCACCGCATCATCCTTGATCGCACTCTTCTAAAACTGGCAAAAATAGACCTGGAACCTGAAAAACAATTTGCGGGGAGTCTTACCAGGGCATTTACTGCGCAGCTTCTGGAATATCTTCAGAGCAATCAAGCCTGGCGTTCTTGTGAACTCTGCAAACGTCCCTACAAGATCCGTCAGCAAACGATGCACGCACTTACAAGCCCAGAGGCCGCGAAGAAGGAGCAGTCAAAACCGAGGAGGACGACTAAGAAACAGAAATCATATTGCACAAAGGCGCATGAGGAACATGCGCATCGCATGGTTCAAGCAGAGAGACAAGCTATACGCCGGATGGATCGGAAAGCACGGGGTTTCGATTCCGAATAACATCGACAAGACGTTCTAAACGTGACGAGATTGTGAATACGCATTTCAATTTTGAAGAGTTAAAACCCGTTTTATTGCACACGCCGTTGCACAGCCTGTTGCACACAGCATCCTAAAAACAAGAACGCAGACCAGAGAAAACAAGCTCTGACCTGCGCTTTTGTTAATGGAGCCAGTGACAGGAATCGAACCTGCAACCCACTGATTACAAATCAGTTGCGCTACCGTTGCGCCACACTGGCACACTTGGCGCTTTCACGCGAAGCCAGTTAAGAATAAAGGAATTGCGGACGGGGCGCAACAGGCCGCACGGCGTTATACAAATATGCAAAATCCAGCAACAACGCGTACCAGGCCCGTTCATTTCTGTCAGTGCGCCCTCAATCTTAAAACCATTCGCCAGAACGAATAGTTTTAATTACAATTGCTATATATAAAACTATTCGTTCTGGCGAAGGGTTTCGCGATGCTTACTACCAAAGAAGCCGCCGAGCTGCTCGGCATCACTCCGCGCAGGGTGCAGGAGCTCATAAAAAACGGAGCACTTGAGGCCCGCAAGGCTTCTGGTGTATGGCTCATCGACAAAGACAGCGTCGACACGCGACTCCGCTCTGTGACCAAAACGGGGGGACGTCCCCGCCGCGGCCACGGTAAGAGCGAGATCGCGTTCACCCTCATGAACCGCACGTACGAAGTCGCTCAGCTGGTCTACAGCACATCGCGAAAAGACTTTACCCACATCGGTGCCGACATCGATTACGCCCACGCCCCTATTGGAGTATTTGGCCCTAATAGCCCCATATCGCTAGACTCCTTCCGCATCTGGTGGCGCGGCCGCGGTATCCCGCTCGCACGCATTGGGCTAGCCTCCCTGCTTGCAGAAGCCGCAGTCGATGTTCCCGATGAACTCGTCCAGCGAAATCTCGGCCTCTCCCTATCCGACCAGTATTGGATTAGGCCCCAAGGTTCCGGTCTCACCTGGGAGGATATCAACTTCTTCAATAACGCCTTTGATAACGTCTCGCTGTCCATTGCACCCTTTGCCCCAGAGGGAAAAGCGGCTGCCGCAAAGCCCGATAACACCTCGGACGGCAATCTTCAAAAGTACTGGACGTGCGAGGGCGAACGTCGAATTCTGCATAAGGCAGGAGCGCACCTGGACCAGGAACCTTATAACGAGCTGGTGGCGACCGCGCTCCACCGTCGCATCCTAAACGCCTGCGATTATGTGCCTTACTCGCTCGAGGGCACGGGCACTTCCGCCCTGAGCACATGCGATGTCTTCTTAACTGATGAAGAAGAGTATGTCCCTGCGTTCTATGTAAACCAGCACGCAAACGCAGATGAACGGCTAACCGACTACGAGCGATATGTAGCAAACTGCGAGGAGCTCGGGGTGACAGGCGTCAAGGATGCCCTTGACCGCATGATCGTATGTGACGACATCATTGCCAACTACGATCGTCATTGGCGCAACTTCGGCCTCGTGCGAAACGTAAACACGCTAGTCTGCAGACCTGCCCCTATCTTCGATTCGGGCTCATCACTCTGGTGCAACATATCACTAGAGGAGCTTAGGGCGGGAGAGCACAGTTTTACCAGCGCACAATTTCATTCAAGCCCCGCCAAACAAATGTTGCTCGTCGAGGACATGGGCTGGTTTGACGGCGACAAACTCGAGGGTTTCGTTGACGAGGCAATCGAAATCCTATCCAAAAACGACGCTCTTACAGCGAGACTGCCTTATCTAAAAGAGGCGCTAACATGGCACCTCGAAAGAATGATCGACATCGCTGAATGGAGTTAGCGAGACAGCATCGCCCCGCCAACTCCCCTACCTCCCGCGCAGAGCTTTGAGCTTGGCCAGGGCCTCGGGGCTTAGACGGCTGCCCAGGGTCATCTTGATCTGCGGGGCCTCCTCGGCCTCGTGCACGTCGTTGTCGATCTGTTTGATCTCGTCCACCAGCATACGGCTCGAGATGCGCGTGACGCCCTTGCCCATGACGACGGCCTGGATCGTGCCGTCGCTCGATACCACGGAGCACGCGCGGCCTTCCTCGCGCGCCTCGATGCAGAGCTTTTGCACCACGGTATCGGCAGAAACGCCCGTCGGCGAAAACTCGATGCGCACGCCGCGGGCCGGCAGGTTGGGGCGCTCGTTGGAGATATTGCCCGCGCCGTCGAACACGATCACGGCCTCGTAGCGGCCCTGGGCAAAGGCGGCGACGTCGTTGATGAGGGCGGTGCGTGCCATATCGTGAACGTCGCTGGAATACGGATCGTCTGAATGGTCGTACACGAGCTTTTCGTAGCGCGGCGTGCAGTGGATCACGTTGTAGCCGTCGACCACCAGCAGCTCGGGCTTATTGGAGTGCACCGTCGAGACCGGGTCGGCGATGGCCTGCGCAAACGCATTGCCGCCCACGCCGTAGGTCGCGGCCGAAACAATCGGCTTGGCCGAGCCCTCGCCAAAGCGCTTGGCCTTGGACTTGGCACGGTTCTTTTTGGACATGCGCTATTCCTCCCCCATGAGCTCGCCGACGTTGCGGCGCAGCCACTCAAAGCACAGCGCCGTGGTCGCCTGGGCAACATTGAGGCTCTCGGTCATGCCGCGCTGGGGAAGCTTGGTCAAAAAGTCGCATTTCTCGAGCACCAGGCGCGAGATGCCGTCGCCCTCGGAGCCCATGACGAGCGCCACGCGGCCCTCGAAGGGAGCATCCCAGCAGCTGCCCTCGGCGTGCTCGGAGGCGCCGCCCACCCAAAAACCAGCGGCCTTGAGGTCATCGAGTGCACGGGCAATATTGGGAACCTGCGCGATAGGCAGATGCATGACAGCACCGGCCGAGGTCTTGTAGCTGCCCACGGTCACGCCGGCGGCACGCTTGTTGGCGATGACGACGCCGGCCGCGCCCACGACCTCGGCGGAGCGCACAATGGCGCCAAAGTTGCCGTCGTCGGTCACATGGTCGAGCACGACGACAAGCGCCGGACCGTCGCCTGCGCGGTCGAGAATATCGGCGACATCAGCATAGGGGAAGTTGCCAACCTCGAGTGCGATGCCCTGATGAGCGCCATGGCTCGACAGTGCGTCGAGCTGCGCACGCGGCACATACTTAATGCGGACGCCCGCGGCGTTGAGGTCGTCGACCAGGCGCGACAAGGCGGCATCGCGCTCTCCACCCTCGACAATGAGCGCGCACTTGATGGGAAAACCAGTGCGTAGCGCCTCGGCGGCAGCACGACGACCTTCGATAAACTCGCCCTTGGGAGCCTGGACAGCGTCGCGGTTGCGATCGCGCTGCGGACGTGCGGCCTGGGCGCGATCGCGCTGGCCCTTGGGAGCGGCAGCGCGGTCATTGCGGCGAATCGAACGCGAGCCAGAAGCAGCCTGTTTGCCGCCACGAGGCGCACGCTTGCGATTGTCGGCCATAAAGCGACCTCCTAAATACAACTATCAAACGAAACAAAATAAACGACCGCCCATGAATATTAATTCGGGCGGTCGGTACGGGTTTTCCAAGTGCCCGAGATTGCCGTGAAAGAGGAGCGACGCGTACTTGAGTACGCGAGCGACGGTTTGAACGGCAAGGTCGGGTGCTTGGGAAACCCGCGGGGATTAGAGAGATTTGATACGAGTGCCGGCGGCGGTATCTTCAATCGTCAGGCCCAGGTCCTTGAGCTGATCGCGGATGGCATCTGCCAGATCCCAGTTCTTGGCGGCACGAGCCTCGGCACGAGCCTCGAGAATCTTGGCAGCGGCCTCGTCCACGTCGTCGCCCGTGTAGGCAACCAAACCGGCGGCAACGCCCAGCAGGCCCAGCGGCAACTCGACCTTGGGCTCGGGAAGCTCAACGCCAAACGTATCGAGCAGCTCGGCCAGCGTATCGGCGGCAGCCAGGACTGCGGCCTTGTCGGCAGCATCGCCCGCCTGCTCCAGATACTGATTGCACTCGGTGACAAAGCCAAAGACAGCACCCATGGCACCGGCGGTGTTAAAGTCGTCGTCCATGCACTCCTTAAAGGCGGCGCGGGTCTCGGCGGCCTTGGCGGCAAACGCCTCGGCGGCAGCCGCATCGGCATCGGCCGTCGCATGGTTCGCAGCCCAACGAAGGTTCTCGACCGTACCGGCAATACGCGTGAGCGAATTCTCGGCACCCTCCAGGCGCTCCCAGGAGAAGTCGAGCGGCGAGCGATAGCTCGTCTGCAGCATCAACAGGCGCAGGGCCGCGGCAGAGTGCTGCTCGAGCACCTCGGCCAGCGTAAAGAAGTTTCCGAGCGACTTGGACATCTTCTCGCCGTCAACCAGCAGCATGCCCGTGTGCATCCAGGTGTTGGAGAAGCCCTGGTGCCAGGCGCAGGTGGCCTGGGCGCACTCGTTCTCGTGATGCGGGAAGGCAAGGTCGGAGCCGCCGCCGTGGATGTCGATCGGGGTGCCCAGGTAGCGATGCACCATGGCAGCGCACTCGGTGTGCCAACCGGGACGGCCCTCGCCCCAGGGACTCGGCCAGCTGGGTTCGCCGGGCTTGGCGGCCTTCCACAGGGCAAAGTCGAGCGGGTCGTTCTTGTCCTCGTTCTCCTCGATACGCGCACCAACCATAAGGTCATCGATGTTGCGGCCCGAGACCTGGCCATAGTTGGGATCGCTGCGCACGGCAAAGTACACATCGCCGTTATCGGCGGCATAAGCATGGCCCTGCTCGATGAGCGTCTTGATCATGGCGATCATGGGGCCGATCTCCTTGGTGGCGCGGGGGCGCACATCGGGATCGAGCACGTTGGCGGCGCGCATGACGCCAATGAACTTATCCGAGAACTCCGTCGCGACCTCGGCGGCCGTACGGCCCTGCTCGTTGGCGCGCTTGATGATCTTGTCGTCGACATCGGTGAGGTTCTGGGCGAACGTGACCTCGTAGCCGCTCGCGATGAGCCAGCGGCGAATCACGTCAAAGCTGATGAACGTGCGGGCGTTACCGATGTGGATGTTGTCGTAGACCGTGGGGCCGCACACGTACATGCGGACCTTGCCGGACTCGATGGGCTGGAACTCTTCCTTTTTATGGGTAGCGCTGTTGTAGATACGCATTCGTTACTCCTTAACGGTTTTCTGTAGCAGGCAGACGGCCCAGGCGCCGATTCCCTCGCCCTGGCCTTCCCAACCGAGCTTTTCGGTCGTAGTGGCGGCGACGCCCACGTTTTCGACGTCAACGCCCAGGGCATGGGCAAGGTTGGCGCGCATGGCATCGCGGTGCGGGGTGATCTTGGGTTGCTGACAGGCAATGGTGCAATCGGCATCGACAAACTCGAAGCCCAGCTCGCGCGCATAGTCCATCACGCGAGCGAGCAGCACCATCGAATCGGCACCCTCATAGGCGGGGTCGGTATCGGGGAATAGCTTGCCGATGTCTCCCCCGCGACAGGCGCCCAGAATGGCGTCGGCCAAGGCGTGCGCGAGCACATCAGCATCCGAGTGGCCCAGCAGGCCGCGCTCGTAGGGAATGTCGACACCGCCGATGATACATCGACGCCCCTCCACCAGACGGTGAACGTCGTAGCCATGGCCAATGCGCAGGTTACTGAACATGGGGAAGATCCTCTCCCTCGGCCATGCGACCGAGCAGAATCGCGGTTACGGGACGCAGGTCCTCGGGCACCGTCACCTTAAGGTTATCGCGTGGACTCTGGACACAGCGGACGCGCCCGCCCATGCGCTCGACCAGCGACGAATCATCGGTACCGATAAAGCCCTCGGCAATGGCTGCAGCGTGGGCGCGCTTCATAGCATCGACGCTAAAGATCTGCGGCGTCTGCGCTGCCCAGTAGAGCTCACGTGGCGGCGTCTCGACGATATTGTCGCCATCGACGATCTTGAGCGTGTCGATCGCGGGCTGGCCGCACACGACACCGTCGAGAGCACGGTCGCTCACGAGCACGTCGATAGCGTGGTCGATGGCCTCGGTCGTAATGAGCGGACGAGCGCCATCGTGAATGGCGACGTATTCAAAGCCCGCCGGAACCGCATGCACGCCGGCACGGGTGGAATCCTGACGGGTATCGCCGGCATCGGCAAAGCTGATGGGCGTGTCATAGTCAAACGGGTCGATGGCCAGGCGGCGCATCTCGGCACGGCGCTCGGCAGGACACACCACTACAATGTGGCCGACCTTGTCGCTACGATCGAACGCGCGGATGGACCAGCTCATGAGCGGACGGCCCGCCACGTTAACGAGCTGCTTGCCGCCGGGGTTACCAAAGCGCTGGCCGCTGCCACCGGCAACGACCACGGCGCATACGGGCGCCATTATGCGTTCCCCTGTTTGGTGCCCTTCATGCGGTACAGCGAGTCCGCAAGAATGGCAGGGTTGTTGACGCCAAAGTCGCCCAGGCGCTCCGGATCCTCGCTGATGTCATCCATGAGCTCCTGCAGCGAGCCGTACTCGTCGACGATCTTCTCGGCCACGCCGTCGCGCACGACGGACACGCGCGAAAGCGTGCGCAGGCCCAGCGGTGTCATGACGGAGTCCTCGTCCAGGTCGTCGTAACCCAGAACCGCCGCCACGTGCTGCGGGTCGGATAGGTCCTTAGGCGTCATACGGGCAAGCTCAGCGCGGATCTTCTCGGCGTTGGCCTCAGAGGAATCGCTTGCGTAGTCGCGGATCATCAGGTCGTATTCGGTATCCATGCTGGAGCCCGCGAGCTGCTCGAGCTGCATCTGCACGAGCTTGCCCTGGTTACCCAGCTTGACGATGCAATCCTTAAGCTCGGTCTTTGCCTGCTGCATGATCTCGAAACTCGAGAAAATGCCGGTGATGTCGGCGAGCGTGACGTAGTCGTCGAGCTCGAGGGCCGTCAGGCGCAGCAGGGAGCGATCGAGCGACTGACGGGTAGTCTGGAGCGTGGCGACGAGCTGGTTGACCGAGCTCATGATGGTGGTGACGGGCTGGATCTCGTAACTCTTACCGTGGACGTACACGTTGACGACGGCGCGACGAGCCGAAACCGAGATCACGATGGCGTCGGTGAGCACCGACATGCGAGCGGCGGTGCGGTGGCGCATGCCCGTCTCGCTCGTGGCAAGCGAGGGATCGGGATTGAGGTGGAAGTTGGCGCGCAGGATCTGGGTGAGGTCGCCGTCGATGACGATGGCACCGTCCATCTTGGAGAGCTCGAACAGACGGTTCGAAGTAAACGAAATGTTGAGCGGGAAGCCGTCGTTACCGGCAGCGAGCACGTTTTCGGTGTCGCCGACGCAGATAAGGGCGCCCAGGTGACCGGCAATGATCATGTCGAGGGCGGTGCGGATCGGCTGGCCGGGGGCAGTCAGGCGAATAGCCTGTTCCATACGCTTTTGCAGCTCGTTCTTATCCAAGGCATCGCTCCCATCGTGTACGCTCCATAAACGCTAAATAGTTTCTCACGGTTTGTCCCCGCAGCAGCCACGAAATCCGATGCTTACAGAATGAGCGAACACAGCTGAGAGCCCAACCCAAATGAGCTGCTTGTGTGGTAGCATCGGGATTCGCATAAATGAGGGAGTAGTCGCGTGATCGGGTTCGCCTCCGGTGGCGCGGCAAGTCAACACACTGGCCGATGCGGCCTGGCTTGCCTTAATGAACGAGACTCGTGGCTGTGCGCGCAACGCGTACGCCACGGGTCTTTTTTGTTACTCCCCCAAGAGGTACACGCGGGCCCGCCCGCAGAGAGGGAGCCAGACTATGGGACTCGCAGAGCTTGTGTTGCTCGCTATCGGCCTTTCTATGGACGCTTTTGCCGTATCCATCTGCAAGGGCCTTGGCATGAAGAAGATCAACCTTAAGGTCGCCGTGGTGCTCGGCCTGTTCTTTGGCGGCTTTCAGGCCGGCATGCCCGTAATCGGATGGGCGCTTGGCAGCCAGTTTATGGGCATCATCGGACCCATCGACCATTGGATCGCCTTTATCCTGCTCGCCTTTATCGGCGGCAAAATGCTGTGGGAAGCCTTTACCGAAGACGAGGATGAAGGCGACGGCAAGGATGCCGAAAAAATTGACCTGGGCGAGTACCTGATCCTTGCCATCGCCACCTCGATTGACGCGCTCGCCGTGGGTATCTCGTTTGCGGCGCTCTCGGTCGACATCGTTCCCGCTGTATCGCTTATCGGAGTCACGACCTTTGTCTTCTCCATCGCTGGCGTGGCGATCGGCCACACCTTTGGCGCGCGCTACGAAAAACCTGCCACCATCGTGGGCGGCGTCGTGCTCATCCTCATCGGGCTTAAGATCTTGCTTGAGCATCTGGGGATTTTGGCGCTGTAGTGCCAAACACAATCGCTCAAAACTAAACGCCAGTACAAGGCCTCATGCAGAGTTTTGCATGAGGCCTTTTCATGCAGACTTTTGCATGTCATACTAGGATGCAAAAATCTGCATGTTAGGAGATCGCCGTGGATACCCTTCCCATCACCACACCGCGCCAAGCTGGCATCTACGTGCGCCAGGCACGCGAGACTCAGGGTCTCACCCGTGCCGCCCTCGCCAAAAAGGCCGGTGTTTCGGAGCGCCTGCTCGCATCGCTCGAGCTAGGAGACGCCACCGGCATTCGACTCGACAAGTTGCTGGCGATTTTCGACGCTCTTGGACTGGCACTCGCAGCACAAGGGCATATCGGCGAAGCGAAAAACGAGCGACCAGTCGACGCCCCGCATGCCAATCCGCTGCCTCGCAGCATCCCCAGGCGCCATCACACTCAACGTCCTCATCATCGCAACCGTCGTAGTACCGCCATTCCGGCTCTTCCAGATGTCCCCTTTACATCCGCACTCTACGACAAGGCCTTCGCCGATTTCGCCATGTCCAATCTCGGAGTCTCGATTGCCGCAAGCGCATCTGCCCAAACCAAGCCCGAAGGGAGATAGCCAATGGCCAAAAAAACGCTTCGGACTATTATTTGCGGCGTACCTGCGGGAACGCTCACGCAAGATGAGAACGGTCTTGTCAACTTTGCCTACGACCAAGACTACGACGGGCCAGCCCTATCGACCAACATTCCCGTATCGAATCGCACATACGGCCAACAGGTCATGAATCCGTACTTGTTTGGTCTTCTGCCCGACAGCGAGGACCAACGAAAAGCGATTGCCGCGGAATTCGACGTTAGGCCCAACAATCCCATCGCACTACTCAGCCATATCGGACTCGACTGTCCGGGCGGAGTGCAGTTTTGTGCCGAAGAAGATGCCGACGCCGTCCTGCATCGCGCTGGCGACTACCGCCCTATAGACGACCACGAAATTGCTCTCCGTCTCAAGTCGATCAGAGATGACCGCGATGCATCGTGGATGGGTCTAGATGAAAGTTGGTCACTTGGAGGCAACCAGGGCAAGTTCGCGCTCGCGTTCATAAACGGCCGCTGGTGCGAATGCATGGGCTCCTCGCCCACGACGCATATTTTCAAAAATGGCGTTATCGGATTTAAACTCGAGGCTCTCAATGAGTTTGTCTGCATGAAAAGCGCCCAGCGCGCCGGTATCGCAACGGCAAACGTCGAATATCGTATGTTTGAGGACGAACCTGCCCTCATTGTTGAGCGCTATGACCGCGTGAAAGTCGAAGACGGAACGATCAGGCGCCTACATCAAGAAGACCTCTGTCAGGCACTTGGGGTGATGCCCGCCCAAAAGTACACAGCAGACGGCGGCCCGACCACCCGCGACATTCAAGAGCTCCTCGTAAATACGAGCCACCATCAACTTAACCTGTATCTGTTTACGCAGATACTGTTCTTCAACGCCATTATCGGCGCACCGGATGCGCACGCGAAAAACTATTCCCTACTCCTTGGAAACGACGGCGCAGCCATGATGGCTCGAATGTACGATGTCGCATCGGGGCTGGCATACGAGCGCATGCGCCGCCGGGCGCGCCTTGCCATGAGCGTTGGCGGCGAAAATCGTGTGGGGCGCATCGGTCCAGGCGCTATCCGCCGATACCACGGTATGGGCGACCCCGCGCTGGAGGCGGCACTCACCGATGCCGGGCTATCCGAGAAGTTTTGCTTTGCGACCATGATGGACCTCGCCTACGAGGTACCTATTTGCATGGAAGAGGTCATGGACGAATACGCCGACCTGCCCGGCATGGCGGACCTGCGCGAGCATATGCTCGGCCCCGTCTGCGAAAACTGCCAGCGCACCCTCGACCTCATCAGGGCAGAAATGGACTAGGTGGCCGTAATTTCGCAATTATCAAACAAAAGAGATGTGGCACCCGTCGCAAAAGCTCAGATGCCCCCTCTCGTAATGTCATTTGCAATCCGCTAGCACGTGGCTCGGACTGCTGCTAGCGCGACCTTTACGCAGCAAGGCGCTTGAGGACGTCGATGAGCAGCTCGTAGAAGCGCTCGGCAGAAGCGAGCTCCATGCTCTCGTCCGGGGTGTGGACATCGGAGAGCGTCGGGCCCACGGCGATGGCGTCCAGGCCGTGCAGGGCCTCGGCAAATAGGCCGCACTCAAGGCCGGCGTGAATGGACTCGATGCGCAGCTCGGAGCCAAAGAGCTCGCGATAGCTCTCGACAAAGACGTCGCGAACCGGCGAATGCTCGGCATAGCTCCAGCCGGGATACTCAAACTCAAACTTGGCGTCAAAGCCCAGGACATCGGCCAGCGTCTGCAGGCGGTCCTTGAACTCGTTCTGCAGCGAGGTGATCGAGGAGCGCGGGGACAGCATGATCTTGACCTCGTCGTCAGAAGTGGCAACCACACCGATGTTGGAGGAAACCTCGACGGAGCCGTCGGTGGCGACGTTGCGGCGAATCACGCCGTTAGGGGCAAGACGCAGGGCGCGGATGAGGGCAAGCGCGGACTTCTGGTCCATGGCCTCGACCTCGGCGTCGTCGGCAATCTCGACGGTGCAGGTAAAGCCGGGGTCGAAGACCTCGAGCTCGGCAGTGACGTCGGCGATGATGCCCTTTGCGATCTGGGCCGCGGCCTCGGCGGCAGCGTGATCGGCATAGACCAGAACGGCCTTGCACTCACGGTTGATGGCGTTGTCCTTGGTGCCGCCGTTGAAGCTGACGATGGCGGGCTCACCGGCGACCATCAGGCGGTCGATGATGCGGGCCATGATGAGGTTTCCGTTGCCGCGCTCCAGGTGGATGTCGGCGCCGGAGTGACCACCCAGCAGGCCGGAGATCTCGAGCGTGAGGGTGCTACCGGTCTTGTGCTCGCGCACGATGGGGCAGGTGTAGGTAACGACGACGCCGCCGGCGCAGCTGACGGTGGCAACGCCCTCCTCCTCGGAGTCGAGGTTGATCATGGTGCGGGCGCTGATCTGGGACTTGTCGAGCGTCTCGGCGCCAACCAGGCCGGTCTCCTCGTCGGTGGTGAACACGCACTCGAGGGCGGGGTGAACAATCGAATCGTCATCGAGAACAGTGAGCATCAGAGCGACGGCGATACCGTTGTCGGCGCCCAGAGTGGTGCCGTTAGCGGTGAGGACACCGTCCTTGACGACCAAGTCGATACCGTCGGTCGTAAAGTCGTGCTCGACGGAACCCAGCTTGTCACACACCATGTCGATGTGACCCTGCAGCATTACGGTCGGGGCATTCTCGGCGCCGGCAGATGCGGGCTTGCGAATGATGACGTTGTAGACCTCGTCCTGGTACACATCGAGGCCGCGCTCCTTGGCAAACGCAACCAGGAAATCGCTGATGCCCTTCTCGTTGCCAGACCCACGGGGGATCGCGCTGACCTCCTCAAAGAAATGGAACAGCTGGGCGGGCTCGTAGCCGGTAATCTTGTAGTCCATGGTGCCTCCTTGGCGCAACTGGTTAGACAGTAAGACATGCGACTTGTATATTCCCAGACTTTGCGTGCATAAACCAGTCGAAAACGCCGAGCGCCCTCGCATCATCGGCTAACGGTGGACCGTATAGCGTAACGGTCACAACTTCCGCAGCTCTACAAATCGAGGCGCCCTTTTCGGAGCGCCTCGATTGCGCGTATCAAATTGTCGCCACGCCCTACAGCGCGCCGGAACCGGCTTGCATCATGCCGCCGGGGCCCGAGGTCACGCCGCCGCTCACGGGCGCGGCGTTGCCGGTGTGCGGTGCCGCCGGGGCGGTATCGCCACCGAGCGTGCCCGCCGGACGCGGTGCCGGGATCTCGCCCGTGCCGTGGCTAAAGACAAACTTGCCGTCGGCCACGTCGCACAGGACGGTATCGCCCTCGCCCCACTCGCCGGCCAGCAGCTCCTCGGACAGCGGGTCCTCGATGAGCTTTTGGATGGCGCGGCGCAGCGGACGCGCGCCATTGGTGAGGTCAGTGCCCTCGGCCACGATCTTGTCGTAGGCCGCATCGGTGAGCTTGATGTTCATGCCATTAGCGATCAGGCGCTGACGCAGGTCGTCCACCAGCAGGTGCGCGATCTTGGTCAGGTTCTCGCCCGAGAGCTTCTGGAACACCACAATGTCGTCGATACGGTTGAGCAACTCGGGGCGGAACAGGCGCTTGAGCTCGCCCATCGCGCGGCCCTTGATCTCGCTCGACGTGAGACCCTGCTCGCCGGTGGTGCCAAAGCCAACGCTCGCATCCTGCGCGATCTCGCGGGCGCCCACGTTTGACGTCATGATGATCACCGTATTGCGGAAGTCGACCGTCTTGCCCTGGCTATCGGTCAGGCGGCCCTCCTCCAGCACCTGCAGCAAGATGTTGAAGATATCGGGGTGCGCCTTCTCGATCTCGTCGAACAGCACGACCGAGTACGGGTGGCGACGAACGGCCTTGGTGAGCTGGCCGCCCTCGTCGTGACCGACGTAACCCGGAGGGCTACCGATGAGCTTGGAGACCTCGAACTCGCTACCGAACTCGGACATGTCGAAGCTGATGAGTGCATCCTTGCTGCCAAAGAGGTACTCGGCGAGCGTCTTGGCGAGCTCGGTCTTGCCCGTGCCGGTGGGACCAAGGAAGATAAAGCTGCCGCCGGGGCGACGCGGATCCTTGAGCGGCGAGCGGCTGCGGCGCACGGCCTTGGCAACGGCCTCGACAGCCTCATCCTGACCGATGATGCGCGTCTTGAGCACGCTTTCGGCCTGCAGCAGGCGACGGCTCTCGCTCTCGGTAAGCGAGGACACCGGCACGCCCGAAGTCACGGACACGATATCGGCGATCTGACTCACATCGATGGTGAGCGGGCTGGCGTCGAGCTCGGCGGTCCAGGCGGCCTTGGCCTCGGCGAGCTCAATCTCGGCAGCTTTCTGCTGCTCGGTGATCTCGGCGGCCTTGTTCATGTCGTCGCTCTCGGTGGCCTCCTGCGCGGCGGCCTTGAGCTCCTCTATGCGATGCTCGGCCTCACGCACCGGCTCGGGCGCGCGATTCGCGGCGATGCGAGCGCGGGCACCGGCCTCGTCGATGAGGTCGATGGCCTTATCGGGCAGGAAGCGATCCTGTATGTAGCGGTTGGAAAGGTTCGCGGCAGCCTCGATAGCACCCTGCGTATAGCGCACATGGTGATGCTCCTCGTAGCGCGGCTTGAGTGCGGTCAGGATCTTGACCGTGTCCTCGACGCTCGGCTCCTCGACATCGATGGTCTGGAAGCGACGCTCAAAGGCCGGGTCCTTGGTGAGGTACTTGCGGAATTCCTCGGCCGTGGTGGCGCCGATAATCTGGAAGGCACCGCGCGCGAGCACGGGCTTGAGCATGGAGCTCGCGTCGATGGAGCCCTCGGCAGAACCGGCACCGATGATAGTGTGCATCTCGTCGATAAACAGGATGACGTCGTCGGCCTCGGTGGCCTCCTGGATCACGTTCTTGAGGCGCTCCTCAAACTCGCCGCGATACTTGGCGCCCGCCACGAGGCCCGGCAGGTCGAGCGTCCAGATATTCTGGTTCATGAGGTTCTCGGGCACGTTGCCGGCTGCAATCTGCTGAGCCAGACCCTCGACGATGGCCGTCTTGCCCACGCCGGGGTCGCCCAAGATAAGCGGATTGTTCTTGGTGCGACGCGAAAGGATCTCCATCATACGCTGGACTTCCTTTTCGCGACCAATTACAGGGTCGAGCTCGCCGTCGCGCGCCTTCTGCGTAAGGTTGGTGGCGAACTGCTTAAGCGTATCGGTGCCACCCCCCCTTTGCTGAGAGGCATCCGAGCCGCTAAAGAACGGCAGGCCCGCACCGGGACGACCAGCACCGGCACCGGCGAGCGGACGCTTCTTGTCCTGGTCCTTGGCGGTGAGTTTCTCGATAGCCTTTTTGATGGAGGCGGACGACACACCCAGACGCATGAGGATGTCCATGGCCATGCCGTTGCCCTCTTCGACGATGCCGATCAGCAAGTGCTCGGTCGACACGTAGGTCTGGTTGTTCTCACGCGCCACGCGGAATGAACGCTCCATCACGCTGATGACGAGCGGCGTAAAGGCGAGCTTGGCAGCCTCGGTCTCCTCACTGGGCTCGGGAACGGTGGTCTGGACCTCTTTGAGGGTGTCCATGATGTCGTCGTAGGAGATATCAAGCGAGCGCAGCGCCTCGGCAGCGATACCCTCGTCCTCCTTGGCGAGTGCGAGCAGCAGGTGCTCGGTGCCCACCTTATTTGAGTGTAGATCGAGCGCCTCTTGCTTGGCCATGGACATGACCTTGCGCGCGCGATCGGTAAATCTATCTAACATGCTCGTTTCCTTACATGAGTTCATCGAAATCAAAACGCCCGCCCGTCGGCGGCGCTTTTGTCTCTTTACCCACAGGTCGTCTATGTTAACAGCTGGAGGAATATCTATAAACCCGGCTCACATGAATGCAGGTTATGACCGCATCGCGGGACTCACCGCGCGATGCGCGACGGGCGCCCCGCAAGAGAAACCCTAGACGTCTTTCACCACGTCGGGACTCGTCGCACGCGATGCGCGATAGGCATCGGCCTCCTTGGAGACGCGTTCGAGCAGCTCGGATGTATCGACGCCCTCGACTTGCGCGACCGTTTCAACCGTCTGCATGGCGACCGCCCTCAGGTACGCGCACGCGCTGTCCCCCAGCTGCTCGAGGTCTATCTCCTCGCCGCCCTCCCGGGCAAAGCCGACCGCCATCACAAAGCCCATGATGCCCGAAACCAGAAAGCCCACCGCAAAGCTCGAATCTGCCTTGAGCTCTTCTCCGTCGGGGTGGACGATCTCTCTCACGCGGTCGATGATGATCGTATGGATGCCCTGCACGACCTGCTCGGCGGCACCCGCCCTCATGGTGATGACGATGCGCCGCAGCAGGCAGCGGACGTCGCGCCGGTCGAACGCCGAAAGGTCGCCCTCGCTCGAAAAATGCCAGAGGGCATCGGTGATGAGCTCGTTATCCTGCAGCAGCTGGGCTATGGCGATGGCGACGAGTTCATCGAAATCGTGAAAATAGTAGTAAAACGTTCCGCGATTGCACTGGGCGGCGCGGGTCACCTCGCCGACCGACAGCTCGAAGATGCTGTTGTTCTCGATGAGCCCCCAAAACGCCTCGATGATACGGGTGCGTGCATCGGGCGCATCGGCGTCCTTACGCGGTCTCGCCATGCGCCTCACCGCACCCCTGCGCCTTGGCGTTCATGATGAGCATCTGAAGACGGTTCTCCACGTTGGCGAAGCTCACGTCGGGATCGTAGTCGAGCGGCAGGAACTGCGCCGTGGGATACTGCTCCTTGAGCGCATGGATGAGCCCGCGCCCCACGACATGGTTGGGCAGACACCCGAACGGCTGCAGGATCACGAAGTTGCGGCAGCCGCGCTTGGCGTGCTCGAGGATCTCCGCCGGAATCAGCACGCCCTCGCCCGCATCGAACGTATGGTGCAGGATCTTATCGCTCGCGCGCACGAGCTCGGGCATGCGCGTCGGCGGCTCGTAGAGCGGGCTCGCCGCGCCCAGGCGGTCGCAACGGTCGTGCGCGAGCTCGAACAGGTTGTCCGCCGTGGCGTACCAGGCCTTTTCGGGCAGCGACAGGTCGACGTGGAACTCGCGCGACTGCGCATGCTTGTAGAAATAGGTCTTGCGGATCACGTCGGTCATGCGCGCCTCGATGACCTCGAGCCCGTTGTCCTCGAGGTAGCGCTCGATCTCGTGGTTGGCGCCGAGATGGAAATTGAGCAGGTACTCGCCCACGATGAGAACGGTCGGATGCGGGTTCGAGCGGTCGTACGGAACGGCGTCCGCAAGCGCGCGTTTGAAGCCCGTCGCCTGGCCTCTCAGCCCGGAGCGCTCCATGCCCTCGATAACCTCATCGAGCGCGCGGTCGAACGCAGCGTCCGCCGCGCCCTTCTCGAGCTCGTAGGGACGGATGCGCCTAAGCATGGCCTCGAGGGCATCGATCATGGGAAGACCGTAGGCGATCTGGATGCTCGGGCCAAGGCCGAGCTTGAAGCCCGGATGCGCATTGTGGGCATCGACGTCGTCGTTGGTGAGCACCGGGACATAGTCGTATCCCGCGTCGTCGAGCGCGCGGCGCAGCAGGGGCATGTAGTGCGTCAGGCGGCAGTCGCCGATATACTTGCCAGTCACCACGGCGACGTCGTGCGGGTCGTACTTACCGCTCTCGAGTGCCGCGAGCGCCTCGCCGATCACGATTTGCGCGGGGAAGCAGATGTCGTTGTGCACATAGCGTTTGCCCAGGCGGATGGCATCCTCGCGCCCGATATCAAGGGCCTCGGCGCGCACGCCCTGATTGCGCATCGCCGCGGTCATGAGCCTGCAGAACGCATGGGAGGTGTTGGGGACCAGCGCGATCTTGTCGTGCCGGTCGCGCTTGGTGTACTTGACCTTATACGGGTCGTCGAGCGGATGGACCGCGTGCACCCGGGCGCCCTCGGCACGCTCCTCCGCGCGACGACGGTTGACCGACTCGATAAACGAACGCACGCGAATGCCCATGGGACCGGCGACGTCGCTCTCATCGAGCTTGATCATCATCGGAACCTTGGAGCCCATCTCGCCCATCATGCGCGCGATCTCGTCGGTGAGATACGCATCGTGGCCGCAGCCGAAGCTGCCCATCTGCACGAGCTCGAGCTCGGGCGTCGATGCGACGATGACCGCGCACGACAGCATGCGCGCATGGTAGTTGTTCACGATGTCGATGCGGCTGTTGGAAAGATCGACGTTGCAGATCCCCGGCACCGCATCGGGCGTCAGCACGGGGATACCGCGCTCAGAGAAGAGCTTGGGCAGCCCGTGGTTGACCAGCGGGTCGTTGTGGTACGGGCGCGAAGCGATCACCACCGCGTAGCCGCCGTCCTCGCGCACGTTCTCGAGCACCTGCCTGCCGCGCAGCTGCAGCTGGTTCTCAAACGTCTGCTGCGCGCGGTCCGCCTGCTCGGTCGCCTTGGCAACCAGGTCGGCATCGATATCGAAGGTCTCCTTGCACCACGCCTTGAGCTGGCGATTTCGGTCGCCCTCGTCGTACCAGTGGAACAGCGGCGTATCGAACGGAACGCCGAAACGCTCCTCCGGGTTATCGGAATTGCGCATCACGTAGGGGTATCCCTTTACGACAGCGCACATCCACTCGCTGGTAGAGGCGGTGTTTTCGGTGGGCACCGTCGTGATGATGGGCATGAAGATGCGGTCGACGCCGGCGTCGACGAGATTGCGGATGTGCCCGTGGACGAGCTTGGCCGGGAAGCACACGGTGTCGGATGTGACGTGCGCCAGACCGCGCTCGTACATCGCCTTGGTGCTGCGTCCCGAGACGCGCACCTTAAAGCCGAGCGTGCTGAAGAACGTCGACCAGAACGGCATGGTGTCCCAGAACTCGAGCACACGGGGAATGCCGATCGTGACATCGCGCCCCCCGCAGACGGGAACCGTGGGGTACGACTCGAACAGCAGCTTCTCGCGGTCGACAAAGAGATTGGGGACAGCCGCGGTCCGGTCGCGCCCCGTGCCGGGTGCCTGTGCCTCGCAAGCACCCTGCGGACGCAGCTCCTCCGCCGCGGGAACCTCGCGCACGAGCTCATCCCATGAGATGGCGCCGCCGCGCGGGCAGCGATTGCCCGTGACGTAAAGCGAGCCGTCGCCAAATGCCACGACCGCGCGCTGGCAGCGGTTGTTGCACCGACGGCAGGTAACGCCGCCGAACTCGCGATGCTCGAAGCGCTCCACGGCATCGAGCCCGATAAACGACGTGCCGGCGTCGCCCTTGCGGCATTCCTCGCGCGCGAGCAGGGCGATACCGATAGCGCCCATCAGCCCCGGGTGGGGCGCACGCGTGACGGGTTTGCCCAGATACTGCTCGAATGCGCGCAGCACCGCGTCGTTTCGGAACGTGCCGCCCTGGACGACGACTTTGTCGCCCAGACGGTTGAGATTTGAAACGCGAATGACCTTGGTGAACACGTTCTCGATAATCGAACGGCAGAGACCGGCCATGATGTCGCCCGGACCCTTACCGCGCCGCTGCTCGGAAACGACGCTGCTGTTCATGAACACCGTGCAGCGGCTGCCGAGAACGGCGGGGGCTTTGGACGAAAATGCCTCGGTCGCGATATCCTCAACGGCTATTCCGAGGTTTTTGGCAAAACCCTCGAGGAACGAGCCGCAGCCCGCAGAGCACGCCTCGTTGACGACGATATCGGTCAGCACGCCGTGGTTGAGCCAGATGGCCTTCATATCCTGTCCGCCGATGTCGAGCACGAAGGTCGCATCTGGAACGCATGCGCACGCGGCGCGGGCGTGCGCGACCGTCTCGACCGTATGGAAGTCGGCGTGGAACGCGCGCGCGAAAAGCTCCTCGCCGTATCCCGTGGTGCCCACGGCATCGATCGCAAGCGTGACTCCCGCTGTCTCCCAGCGGTTCTTCAAGCTGACAAGACCCTGTTGGGCGACGTCGAGCGGTCTGCCGTTATTAGACGCGTAGAACGAATCGACAAGCTCACCCGCCTCATCGACCAGGGCGAACTTGGTCGTCGTGCTCCCCGAATCGATACCGAGCGCCACACGCACCGTCTCTCCGGGCGCATACGCATCCGGACCCTTTGCCGGCGTCTCTTTGCCATGGCGTGCCGTAAAATCCGCCTGCTCGGCAGGTGTGGCAAAAAAGGGCTGGGCAAGACGTCCCTCCCCGCTTGCGGGCGCGACCGTCTCGAGCTTATCCAGCCGGACAAAAGCGTCGGGAAGGTCGATCGGTTGGGACGATGCGAACATGTCGGTCAGCGACAGGGCGGCACCGCGCGCGACCATGATCTGCGGATCGCGCGGGACGATAACCTGATCGTCCGATAGATTCAGTTGCTCCCGGAACACGCGGACCAGCGTGGGGTTATAGGCGAGCGTACCGCCCTCGAAGATTACCGGCGGCTCGATGTCGATACCCTGGGCCAGACCGCCGATCGTTTGGCGGGCGACCGCGTGAAGCGCCGAAAGCGCCAGGTCGGTGGTAGGAATGCCCTCGTTGAGCAGCGGCTGGATATCGGTCTTTGCGTACACGCCGCAGCGGCCCGAGACCTCGTGGACGGTCGTTCCCCGGCTTGCGAGCTGCTCGAACTCGCCCGATTCGGTGCCGACCCCCATGAGCTTTGCCATCTCGTCGATAAATGCACCGGTACCGCCTGCGCACGAGCCGTTCATGCGCATGTCGGCAACCTCGATGTCTCCCTTATCGTTGGTGCGGAAGAAGATCATCTTGGCGTCTTGGCCGCCCAGCTCGATGGCGCAGCGCGTCTGCGGATAGAACCTGCTGATCGCGAGCGCGTTGGCGACCACCTCCTGAACGTACGAGGCGCCCAGCGCGGTCGCGATATCGCGCGCACCCGAGCCGGTCACCGCAACGCGCAACGACTCATGGGGAAAGCGCTCGGCAAGCTCGCCGAGCATGGCGCGCACGCTCGCTGCCTGACACGCCCCGTGGCGGCGATATCCCCACCACGCCTCGGTCATATCCTCGTGCATCGCGTAAACTTTGGTCGTCGTCGACCCTACGTCCAGTCCTACTAGCAACGCTATAATGCTCCGTCTCTCGCATTTTTCCTGCTAGAGATATACCACTCTACGTAATACAACAGACTGTTGTATTTAAACTCCGTATAAAAAGCGGCTGCCGAAACGCTTCAGCAGCCGCCGAATGCACCAACAGATTGTCTGCGCGCTAGCACGTCGGGCAACGGAGCAGCACGGGCCCTCCGGTCATGCGCACCGCTCGCGCCCGCGATGTCGCCGAGCGAGCTATCCACGCTTAGGGCTCCAACCAAGCAAGTCGCCCGCGCTCAGCAGGTCCCTAAGCGAGCTACTCGCACTCAGAAGCCATAGCCTGCTCCAAGAGCTCGGCATGCTCCTCCTCGAAAACCGTCCCCACAGGGAAGGCGCGACGGAAGACGAAGCGGGAAATCGGACCGGCTACCAAAAGGTTCCACGGCAGCGCCATCACAAAATTATGCGGGATGTTGATCATCCAGATCGCGGGCACGGAATACAGGTTCGCAAGGATGCCGCCGGGCATGTGCGTCAGACCCTCGCAGGCACCGTACAGCGACATGATGATGACCATGGGAACGACCATGCAGGAGCCCACGGCGAGCGTCATGGCGAGCGGCTAGCTCTTGCCCGGAGTGACCAAGTACTTAAAGGCGAAACCCTTGGCGAGCGGGCTGGCGACGAACCGGTCGCAGCACACGGCAAAGATATAGGCAACGGGGAAGCCGAGCCACGCAGCGGCAACGACCTCGCCGTTGATGGCCCCATGCTGCAGGGCAACGTTGTAGATGCTCATCCAGAGCACCATGCAAAAGCACATGATAAAGGTGAACAGCAGGCTCTCTCGTTTGTTGATAGGCATAAAGGACAAAATCCTTTCTGTGTTACGCCGCGGCACCACGCAACAAAAACGGGCGGGCAAGATGGAGCTGTTGGGACTTCATCTCGCCCGCCCGTGTTACGCGCGTCTGCGACTACTTATGTGGTGGAACTACCCTAACACGAACGGCGCGCGCTTCGTAAGCGTTGAGTTTGTGGAGATGCAGGGCACCAAAACCCCCGACCCCATAAGTTGCGGTGGAATACGGACTGTTTTGACCCTTTAAGCAACAATTCAGTCCCTATTTCACCGCAACTCATTTGGTGCAAAGTAACCTGTCCCCCTTGCACCAATTAGCTGGTATGGCGCCAGCGAGGGTCGGTGAGGGTTCTCGCCACGCCCAAGCCAACGGGCAGAAACGCCACGATGAGCACTGCGCGCACAAACCAGCCGAGCATGTTGACCGTGTCGAAGGTGCACATGTAATACATAGAGCGATAGAGATACAGACCGGGCACCATAATGACAATCGAAGGCACCGTGAGGGCGATGCGCGGGTAGGTGAGCTTGACTTCGGCCAAGCTTGCCAGCAGACCCGATACCAGCGCGCCGATAAACGCTGCTGCCTCGGGAGGCATTCCCGTGCTGAGGCCCAGGAAGGGAATCATCGTCGGCGCATCGACAAGGGTCAGACGCAGGGTATTGGACACGGCGCCGATCAACCCAGCTGCCGCGGCCATCTTTACCGGGCTGTTGAACATCACCGAGAAGCCGAATACGCCAACGAAGCTCATCACCACGCGCAGGAGCGTAAGGGCAAGCGGCGAAAGGCCCAGTGGGGCAAAGTCGTCCGGCGCCAGGCCAACACACTCGGCAACCATCCAACCTACGAGCGTCGCCATCACAATAATCGATACGGCATATGAAAGGCGCTCGATACCGCTTCGCATGTCGAGCTTGGCGATGTCGAGGCCCGCCGTAATGAGCGGAAAGCCGGGAATCACAAAGAGCATGGCGCCGATATAGCCTTCTTGGTGCGACATTGCCCCCGGTATGACCTGGCCAAGGCCGAGCAATGCCAGCAGATACGAAACGCAAGCGAGCGCAACGCCGGTCGTCAGCGCGCTGAACTGACCAAGGCCTTGCTTGAGAATATGGGAGCGGGCAAAGTTGCCGACACCCGCGCCCACAAACGCGCAGGCCATCTCGATAGGGCCGCCGCCGAGCAAAAAGACGAAGGCGCCGCAAGCACAAGCTGCCGCAAGGCCCTGTTGCCAGGGAGAGTAATCGGGTTTTGAACTCTCAACGGTCTTGAGCATCTCGTGGTATTCGTGCACGGTAAACCGGCGCCCATACGTCTCGATTTCCTTTAAGAAGCTCTCCATCATCCAAATGCGATGGGTATTGACTCCCGTTGTGGGCAGGCTGACAACCTCGTTAAAGCAGTGGCCATCTTCGATGCAGGTGCACTCAAACGACAGAAGACTTAAGTCAACGTGGATGGTGACACCGAGTACGGCGGCAACACGATTCATGGTATCGCGCACGCGCCAGGCACCCGTTCCGCTTGCCAGCATAAGCATGCCGGTGCGGCAGATGATGGATGATTTATCGGTGAGCGGCGCATCGACGGCAAGCTCATCGCCTGCCGTCACGATCTGGTGCCAGTCAGTTTTCATATGGAGCGCGCCGGCACGAACGCCGTGGTGCATGGGGGCTCTCGAAAGCAGCGAGTCAAGGCGCGAAGGCTGTGGGGGCTCCGTTGATTCGTCCTCAACCTCATCAGTCTCTTCATCGACCAGATCAAAGGAATCAAGCGGCGCTGGCTCGCGACGGTCGATCAGCTCCTCGTCCTCATCATCAAAGTAATTGAACTGATCGAGCATGTCCTCTTCGATTGAACGCTCACTCGCGTCGTCCATATAGACGCTCCCTTCCTACCGACTAACCCCCATCCTAGGCAGCAACGGCTAAAGGAAACATAAAAGAGACGGCTGTCATGCGAGCCATGTGCTCAACAGCCGTTGGGCAGTCGTTTAAGAACGTCCCCAATGATTACATCGATGTTCTAAGTGTCAACCAAGTCAACGCCGCAGGTAGAGGACGGACAGCGAGCGACGTCCAGGGCGAACAAGTTGGCATGAAAAAGGCAAGGCATAGACCTTCTGGTCATGCCTTGCCTTTTGAATGACAAATTGTCGCTCTGG
>CALLSB010000013.1:0-25547 GCA_938014225.1 uncultured Collinsella sp.
TCCCGACTACGGCACGATGGCCATCATCGCCACCGCCTACGGCGTGACCCTGGGCTCCGACACGGGCCTCGCCATCGGCCTGCCGGTCGGCATGCTCGGCATCCAGCTCGACGTCGTCGTCAAGATCCTCAACGGCTTTGTCGTCGAGAAGTCCCAGAAGTTCTGCAACGAGGGTAAGTTCAATCAGATGAACGCCATCCTGTGGGTCTGCCCCGCGCTCTTCGGCCTGTGCGCCGCCCTGCCCGTCTTTGTCTCCGTGACGCTCGGCCAGCCCGCCGTCAACTGGCTCCTCGAGGTTATGCCCCAGTGGTTCCTCTCCGGCCTCACCCTCGCCGGCAAGATGCTCCCGGCCATCGGTATCGCCATGCTGCTCCGCTACATGCCAACCGCCAAGTACTTCCAGTACCTGCTCGCCGGTTTCTTCCTCTCGGCCTTCCTGAACGTGCCCATCATCGGTGCCGCCATCGTCGGCGTTGCCCTCGCGATCGCGTTCTATCAGCGTGCCGAGAAGGACGCCGAGCTCACCGCCCACGCTTCCGCAGACGCCTTCATCGGAGAGGATGAGTAACCATGGAAAACGAGAACATCACCGCCGCCGAGGGCAAGCCCTCCGGCTATAAGGTCACCAAGAAGGACCTGCGCAACGCGAACTGGCGCTGGCTCATGAGCGTGTGCACCTTCAACTACCAGACCCAGCAGGGCGCCTCGGTCGCCTACGCCCTCTCGCCGATCCTGAGGAAGATCTACACGAACGACGAGGACTATAAGCAAGCGCTCAACAACCACTTCCGCTACTACAACACCCAGCCTTGGCTCGCCGCCATCATCCTCGGCGCCTGCGTGGCCATGGAGGAGCGTGACGGCCTCGCGGCGGCGGACGCCGTCCAAGACCTGAAGATCGGCACCATGGGACCGCTCGCCGGCGTCGGCGACTCCCTGCTCATGACCATGATCCCGACCATCATGGGCTCCATCGCCGCCTACATGGCCATCGAGGGCAACCCCGTGGGAGCCGGCATCTGGTTCGCGCTCATCCTGGCCATCTTCTGGGTCCGCATGCACGCCCTCGAGTTCGGCTACAAGCAGGGTGTGAAGCTCGTCACCGACTTCAGCGAGAAGCTTCCCAACCTCACTGCCGCCGCCTCCGTGCTCGGCCTCACCGTGGTCGGCTGCCTCATCGCCTCGGTCATCGGCGTCACCTGCCCGATTAGCTTCAGCTTCGGCGACGTCTCGATGGAGATTCAGCCGCTGCTCGACAAGATCCTGCCTGCCATGATCCCCGCCGCCATCACGGGAAGCGCGTATTACCTTCTTACCAAGAAGAACGCGAGCATGACGGCCCTCATCCTCGTGGTGATCGTCCTCGCGATGGTCGCCTCCGCCGCCGGCATCCTCGCCTAGCTTCGACCCAAGAGATTGGTGAATCAATGAGAAAGATAGTTGTGGCGAGCCATTCCCTTCTCGCCCAGGGCTTCAAGGACACCCTCGAGTTCCTTACGGGTAAGAGCGACGCCGTCACCGCCGTTTGCGCCTATGTGAACGACAACGGCGAAGGGCTCGACGCGGCGGTCGAGGCGGCGCTTTCGGGCACTGACGAGGTCGTCGTCCTTACCGACGCGCTCGGCGGCAGCGTGAACCAGCGCTTCTCCCGCTTCGCCTCCGACCGGATCCACGTGATCGCGGGTGTCAACCTCCCGCTCGCCATGACGGTCGCGCTCGCGCGCCCCGACGAGAAACTCGACTTCGACGCCCTCGTCGACGAGGCGCGCCAGCAGATCGTCTACGTGAACGGTGCCAGTTCCGCCGAGTGCGAAGACGACGAATAGAGGAGGTCGACGATGAGAGAGTTCCTTAAAGACGTGTGGATGCACGGCGGTGAGGAAAGCCGCGCCATCACCCCCGAGAACATCACGGGCGAGAAGGGCCACGCCGCCATGTCGGCCAGCCACCTCGGCGTCGGCCGCAAGGGCTCGTGCTGCGTGCCCCTTGAGTCCGGCGAGACCATCACGCTCGCGGACATCGAGGGCCCCGGCATCATCCGCCACATCTGGATGACCGTCCCCGACAAGACCGCCGCCGGCAGCTTCGTCATGCGCGACCTCGTGCTGCGCTTCTACTGGGACGACGAGGAGACCCCCTCGGTCGAGTGCCCTGTCGGCGACTTCTTCTGCAACGGCTTCGGTGAGCGCGCCATCGTCAACTCGATGCCCATCTGCGTGAACCCGACGGGCGGCATGAACTGCTACTTCGAGATGCCTTTCAGGAAGCACGCCAAAGTCACGCTTACGAGCGAGCACCCCGGGTTCATTAAGTACATCTTCTACACGTTCAACTACGCGCTCACCGACGTGCCGGACGACGCCATGTACTTCCACGCCCGTTTTAACCGCGAGCGCAGCACCCGCAGGGGCGTCGACTACACCGTGCTCGACGGCGTGCGCGGTAAGGGCTACTACGTCGGCACCTACATGGCCCTGTGCGCCCTGGAGCGCTATTGGTGGGGCGAGGGCGAGATGAAGTTCTTCCTCGACGGCGACGAGGAGTTCCCCACGGTCACCTCGACGGGAGCCGAGGACTACTTTGGCGGTGCCTGGGCCTTCCTCGACAGGCCGCCCCACGCGCTGCCCGAGGCGCAGCGCTTCAACACGCTGTTCGCCGGCTACCCGTACCGCTCGACGCGCGACGCCACGCGCGACCGCTTCAGCGCGGGCAAGCCGAACCCGAACCCGATGCTCGCGACCAACGACGACGCGCTGCCCAGGCACGGCCTCTACAGGTGGCACCTTCCCGACCCGATCTCGTTCAAGGAGGACCTGCGCGTGACGTTCCAGGACCTCGGCAACGACGACATCAAGCTCTACGAGCGCGAGGACGACATCTCCACCGTCGCCTACTGGTACCAAAGCGAGCCGCACGCCGTGCTCGCCCCGTTTGCCGCAAGGCAGGACCGCGTGCCCAGGTAGGGTCGCCTCGAAACAAGCCAACGTTATGGGCGTCCGCGGTTGACCATGACTGCGGGCGTCCCTTTGTAAGGAGGATCACATGAGCGAAAAGCAAATGAGGCTCGGCGCCCTCGAGGCCGGCGGGACCAAGATGGTCTGTGCCGTGGTGTCCGGCGACGGCGAGGTCCTCGACCGTATGGAGACCCCGACGCTTGCGCCCGCCGAGACCGTCCCGCAGATGATCGAGTGGGTCGCCGCCCGCGATGTGGACGCGTTGGGCATCGGCGCCTTCGGCCCGACCTGCGTCGACCCCGCCGACGAGCGCTACGGCTCCATCCTCCAAACGCCCAAGCTCGCGTGGCGAGGCTATGGTCTTCGCGCCGCGTTTGCCGACGCCCTCGGGATTCCGGTGGCCTACGATACGGACGTGAACGTTGCCTGCCTCGGCGAAGCGGTCTTCGGCTGCTGCAAGGGGCTCAAGGACGCCGTCTACGTGACCATCGGCACCGGCGTGGGCGCGGGCGTCATGTGCGCGGGCAGGCTCCTTCACGGCATGCTGCACCCCGAGGCCGGCCACATGCTGGTAAGGACCCGTCCCACCGAGGAAGGACGCTGCGTCTGCCCGAGCCACGCGAGCTGCCTCGAGGGCCTCGCCTCCGGCCCCGCCATCGCCGCGCGCTGGGGAAAGCCCGCGGCCGAGCTCGCGGACAACGATGAGGTGTGGATGCTCGAGGGGGATTATCTGGGGCAGATGTGTGCGAACCTCGTGCTCATGTACTCGCCTCACCGCATCGTCCTCGGCGGCGGCGTGATGCACCAGGAGCAGCTCTACGGCATCGTCCGCAAGAAGACCCTCGAATATCTGGGTGGCTACATCCAGACCGCCGAGCTTAAGGACATGGAGAGCTACATCTGCGCCCCGGGCTGCGGCGGCGACCAAGGAATCCTCGGCGCGGCCGAGCTGGCAAGAAGGGCGCTCGCGTAACTTGCGCTCTCTCCGCCATACAACGCGTTAAGAAAAGACGAGCGCTTCTTGCCAATTGGGCGGCAAGAAGCGCTCGTCTTTTGCATTTGTTTTTGGGCAGAACGCCCCGCCTCCGCTAGAGTCCCTGGACCGCTACACCCACGAGGTTTGGACCGGTGTGGACAAGAAACGCGGGGCTGATGTCGGAGCGGACGATCTCCACCGCGTTGGCCACGCGCTCGCGCAGGGCCTGCTCCATGCGGTCGTAAAGGTCGGCGTAGGCCGAGGTGTAGCTCACGGCAAAGCGCACCTTGGGGTGCTTCTCGGCGATGGCGGCGACGAGCTTGACCTCGGTGCGATGCGGTACTTGCATAGCCATTTCGTGTGCGCGAGGCTGTCGGCTTTCTGGGCCACAGCAATCACATTCCCCCTAGCATGATGACCTGAACAATCCTCATGCTAGGGGGAAGGTTTTTGTCGCGTAGCGGAAATTGGCCTCCACCCGCTGAGCGGGTGGCTTTCTATGCCGCGCGTGCCGTGCGGCACGGACTAAAGTCCATGAATAAAAACGAGGGAGGCCGTTTCCGACCTCCCTCGCAAAGGGTCTCTGATTACTCCCACTCATTGGGGACAGACTTAAATGAGTGCTCTTGCAACGAAAGCGGCACTTAGGGACTTTCCCCAGGTGCCGGCACATAGGGACGTACCCCAGGTGCCGGCAGTTTGGGACGGTCCTTTGATGTCTGATGCCCCCAGAGGGGTGAAGTAATACAGCCTGCTCTGTCTTTTAGGGCTTTGTTGTTTCGCCCCTTTATGTTTCGCAAGGACTTTCGCACGCGCATTTATGCGCATATCATTGCGCGATAATGTGTGTAACAGCGCAAACATGTGCAAACTATGGCTAAATAGTGACTGAAAAGCAAACAGACACGCAAATACGAGCAAATACGCGCGCAATTGTGCGAATATAGGGCTGTTAGAAATGAAGAACCTTCGATGACTCAGGAGGCACATGATGGCAGATTCCAAACAGGCTCCGCTCGACGCCGAGGCAGCCGCAAAGGCGGCGTTTGCCTCGGTCCAGGATCAGCCGTTCCCCGATGATATCTTTACGGCTCCCGAGCTTCGCTGGGCTGTGATCGGTTGCGGCGTTATCGCCAACCAGATGGCCCAGTCTCTAGCTCTTGCCGGCCGCAAGCTTGCGGGCGTCGCAAACCGTACGCTATCCAAGGCTCAAGCTTTTGCCGAGCAGTATGGCATCGAGAAGGTCTATGAGACGGTCGAGGACCTCTACGCCGATCCGGATATCGACGCCGTCTATATCACCACGCCGCACAACACGCATATCACCTACCTGCGAGCCGCTCTGGCAGCTGGCAAGCACGTGCTCTGCGAAAAGGCCATTACCCTCAACTCTGCCGAGCTCGACGAGGCCCGTGCCATCGCCGACGAGCACAACGTGGTCCTTATGGACGCCACCACGGTGCTCCACATGCCGCTGTATCAAGAGCTGCGCCGTCGCATGGATGCGGGCGACTTTGGCCGCATGAACCTCGCCCAGCTCAACTTTGGCAGCTATAAGGAGTACGGCGACCTGACCAACCGCTTCTACAACCGTAGCCTTGCCGGCGGCGCCATGCTCGACATTGGCGTGTATTCCCTGTCCGTCATGCGCCTGTTTATGGCCAGTCAGCCTGCTGAGGTCGTTTCGCTGGGCAACACCTGCGAGACTGGCGTTGACGTCGCGGGTGGCATTGTCTGCCGTAATGCTGAGCAGCAGCTGGGCGTCGTGAGCCTTACGCTCCACTCCAAGCAGCCCAAGCGCTCGGTCATCAGCTTCGATAAGTGCTATATCGAGGTCAACGAGTATCCGCGCGCCGACCATGCGACCATCGTGTGGACTGCGGACGGTCACCGTGAGGAGGTCCACGCTGGCACCGAGGCATACGCTCTGTGCTACGAGATGGCCGACCTGGAGAAGGCCGTTGCCGGCGATGATTCGAAGCGCGAGCTTCTGGGCTATGCTTCTGATGTTATGGAGCTGATGACCAAGCTCCGCGCCGACTGGGGAGTCGTGTACCCCGAGGAGGAGTAAGCGATGCTTGCGGAAGATAGGCTCAACGCGATCGTGACGATGGTGCAGCAGGCCGGCTCGGTTACCGTGCCGGAGCTTGCTGAAGCCCTGGGCGTGACGGCGTCTACCATTCGGCGCGACCTGCAGGCGCTCGACCGTGCACACCGTATCGCCAAGGTGCACGGAGGCGCGACGAGTCTGGAGCGTGCGCACGTGACGCGCGACCTGACGATCAGCGAGCGCAGTGATCTCCATAACGATGACAAGGAGCGCATCTGCGCCCGTGCGGCGGCTCTGGTGGAGCCCGATAGCTTTGTGTATATCGATTCGGGCTCCACGACCCTCAAGCTCATCGAGCATCTTCCGCGCCTTGAGGGTGTCACCTATGTGACCGATTCCGTTCTCCATGTTCAGCATCTCGCCCTGCGCGGTATGCGCACCGTGGTGCTAGGCGGCGAGCTCAAGCCCGAGACCGAGGCGCTCGTCGGTCCCGATGCCTTGGCAACCCTGGACCGCTATAACTTCAACTGCGGCTTTTGGGGTTCCAATGGCATCGCCGCCGAGCAAGGTCTCACCACACCGGATATCGAGGAAGCGCAGGTCAAGCGTGTCTCGATGCGCCATACCGCCAAACGCTTCGTAATCTCGGACGCCAGCAAATTTGGCATGGTGGCGCCCGTCAAGTTCGCGGACTTTCGTGATGCAACGATCATCACTGCGGGCGAGGTACCCGCCAAGTACCAGTCGATGGACAACGTCATCACGGTCTAACGATGGGACAAGGCCAAAACCACCACAAAGGCGCCTGTCCCCATTGTGGTGGTTAGCAACGAAAACCGAATAGTTTTCTCAATAGAAAAGCGGCAACGTCCATTACGGGCGTTGCCGCTTTCGTTGTCTACCGGTTTGTCTAAGTCTGTAACAACTAGACCGTTAAAAGTGGGCCAGGTGTTACAGATTGAGATTTTCCCTTAAGGAGGATTCGAATGTCTCGATCTGTAACAGATAGACCGGAAAATGGGTTCTAACTGTTACGGATCGAGACGTTTTGGGACCGTGGCTGAGCCATTGCGGCAAAACCACCACAAAGGTGCCTGTCCCCATTGTGGTGGTTTAGGGCTCCCAGGGGCAAGGGGCTTCGATGTGGATGTGCTCGCCGGTTACGGGATGCGTGAAGGACACGCTGTGGGCGTGGAGCATCAGGCCGCAGGGACGCGGCGTGCCGTAGAGCTCGTCGCCTACCAGAGGATGACGCTCACTCGCCAGATGCACACGGATTTGGTGTTTGCGGCCGGTGAGCAGCTCGACATCGATATACGAGCGTGTGGGCAGGCCACGACGGCTCTTAAGACGCTTGAGCACCTTCACGCGCGTCTGAGACGGCTTGCCGCTGGCGCCAACGCGCATCTTGCGGCTATCGTGACGGTCGCGGGCGATGGGCTTGTCGATGAGCTTTTCGTCCCAGTCGATCTTGCCCTCGGCGAGCGCGAGGTAGTGCTTTTCGAAAGCGTGGTCGATGACCATCTGGTCAAAGGCAGGCTGCGTCTGCTTGTCGAGCGAGAACAGCACCACGCCGGTGGTGTCACGGTCCAGGCGGTTGAGCGGCTGCATGTCGGTCGCGGCAAAGCCGTCGCCCATCGCCAGCAGCAGGTCGCTGGCGTAGTCGGTAAGTGTGCGCTCGCCGGTGCCGTCGCCGTGGACGATCATGCCGGCGGGCTTGTCGATGGCCATGAGCCAAGCGTCGCAGTAGAGGACTTGAGGTTCTTCGTTCACGTGTAAGCCTTTCGGTTAGCTGATTCCCACAAACATGCAGCCCGAGGTTGCCCCGCGTAGGCGGGCGGCGGGCTTACGGCCGGCTTGAGCCGCCTCGACGGCGCGACGGACGCGGGCGACGGCACGGCCCACCTCATCCGTCTCGAGCAGCGTTCCGTCTACCATGAGACGACGCACGCCGGCATCGAGCAGCTGAGGGACCTGCGGCGTGAGGTCGATGGGGTAGGCATCGTACAGGCGAGAGCGGCCGTGGATGTCGGTTCGGACGGGCATGACCTTTCCGTCGATATTCTTGAGCGAGAGCTTGCGGGCACGCAGGCGGCAGTTGGCGCAATCGTGGATGCAGCCGTTGGCAACCTGCAGAATGCAATGCTCGCTTGTCATGACGCGCGGGCGGCCAAAGACGGTGATACCCAGAGCCGCGGGCGCGGCGGCGCCGAGCGAGACAATCTCGTCGAGTGTGATCTCGGGCGAGAGCCAAAACGCACCGGCTCCGCGCTCGGCAAGCGCCTCCATGCAGGGCGTGTTGTGCACCGGCAGGCAAGAGCGAATCTCGGCCGTGGCGCCGGTCTGCGCGGCTACGGCGAGCTCGGAGATATTGCCGACGGCGACGGTGGCTCCGGCATTGATCCAGGGGTCGACGCGCTCGTGGTCAACAGCGCGGCAGACCTCGTCGAGTACGGGCACGATACCCTGCTCAAATGCATCGGCAGGGGAGAGTCCGACAGCCTCGAGCACGTCGGTGGTCATGTAGAGGCGCGTGGCACCCTCCGCGCGGGCTGCCTCGGCGGCCTCGAGCGAGGTGACGGTGGCGCAGATCTGCGGCTCGTCGCGGTAGTGGTCGGGCATGGGGCGCGTGCATTTGTCGAGCACCGGCAACTCGAGCGTTTTCGCACGCTCCTCGTAGGGTGCCAGAATGGCCTCCTCCAGCGCTTTGCAGGCGGCGGCGCGCACCTTGTGCACAGCGGAGAAGCCCATGCCGCAGCCCTCATCGAGCGCCACATCAAAGCTCGCTGCCTCAAAGGGCGAGGAGCCCATGCGCCCCACATGCTCAACCAGGTCTGCCGCCTCGACGGCGCGGGTCTTGGCGGCCTCGACGGTGAAGCCCGTGGCGGTGGCGGTGAGCGCGGGGTTGTCACAGCAGGTGAGTGTGACAGTAAACGGCTCGCCCAGACGCGCCACGACGGACACATCTACGGCGCGGCGGCGCAGCACATCGCGCTTGAGCGCGGCACCGGCGGCGCACGCTGACTGCGAATCACGCGGACGCGGCAGCCCTCGGGCATGCTGCGGGGCACGCGACATTCGATGATGTCGCCCGCGGCGGCATCATCGGCGGCAATGGTGGTCAGGAACTGGTCAAACTCGTTATCGTGGCGAAGCTCCAGCAGGTCGCCCTTGCCCACGGGCTCAAACAGCTCAATGCGGGCGATGGCGGCGCGGCGACGGCGGTCGTCGGGCTTGAGGCCACGCACATCGCGGTTGGCCGGGCGGCTGCCCAGCACCGTGCCCACGATCTGGCCGCGGTTGTTGGAGCGCTCGTAGCTCATCATCTCGTCGCCCGAGGTGCCGTCCTGATAGGCGTGCGTAAAGTCGCGGTTGAAGCAGCGCTTGAGCTGGCGCTGGCGGGCGGCTTCCTCGTCCTTGGCAACGGTGGCTCCGGATAGCATGTTGTCAATTTCGTGACGATACACATCAACGATGGAGTACACGTAATCGGGCGCTTTCATGCGGCCCTCGAGCTTGAGCGATGCGGCACCGGCGTCATGCAGACGGCGAACAAGCTGCGAAGTGTTGGTGTCGCGCGGGCATAGCGCACGCTCGCGGCCGGCGGGGGAGAGCGCGCGGCCGTTCTCGTCGATCAGCTCGTAAGGCAGGCGACAGGGCTGGGCGCACATGCCGCGGTTGGCCGAGCGGCCCGCCATGGCAAAGCTCGACAGCAGGCACAGACCCGAGTAGCAAAAGCAGATGGCGCCGTGGCTAAAGACCTCAAGGTCCACATCGGGCGCGGCATCGTGAATGGCGGCAATCTCGTCGATGGAAAGCTCGCGCGAGAGGGTCACGCGGTCGGCGCCCTGCTCGCGGCACCAAAGGGTTCCGCGGTCGTCGTGGATGTTCGCCTGGGTCGAGATATGCGTCTCGATGCCGGGCATGGTGCGCTTGACCTCAAAGAACAGACCCCAGTCCTGGATGATGAAGGCGTCGGCGCCCAGCGTGGAGCAGCGATGGATGAGTTGCAGCGCATTGCCCATCTCGGACTGCTTGATGACGATGTTGACCGTGACGTAGACGCGCGAGCCGGCCAGGTGTGCAGCACGGCAGGCCTGCTCAAAGGCCTCGTCAGTAAAGTTGGTGGCCTTGCGGCGGGCGTTGAAGCTTCCCATGCCGCAGTAGATGGCGTCTGCCCCGGCAGCGAGTGCGGCGGCAAAGGGCTCGGGCCCTCCAGCGGGCGCCAAAAGCTCGGGTCTGCGGTTGGTGGTTCGACTGGCGGTTGCGGTCATATCCTGCCTTTCAAAATGCTCAGATACTCAAAAGTATAGTGGTGCTGTTGCGGCGGACGAGCCCTGTGGCCCAAGCAGGATAAAGTCTTCAGCAGCCCTTGCAGCAAAAATGATCCGTTTTCCCTCCGTCCCCTATGGATTGCCTGATCCGATGGGGACGGAGGGAAACGGATCATTTTGAGCTTCACCGTCCGGTCGTGCCGTTCAGCGGCTGACAGGCGCCGTTGGGCGATAAAATATTCTCGCAACGTGATAATAATCTTGCATCGCGCGGAAACCTTGAGTACTATCCCAAATCAAGCGCGGTGTTCAGACCGAACTGTGCCTCCCGGTGTGAACACCGCGCTCACGCTCTCTCAATTGATCGTAAGGAGATAAACATGAGCAAGACCGTCGTGTCTTCCGATAACGCACCTGCAGCCATCGGCCCGTATTCCCCCGGCATCCAGACCGGCAACATGGTGTTCCTGTCCGGCCAGCTGGGCATCGACCCCGCAACCGGCAAGATGCCCGAGGGCGTCGAGGCCCAGGCTAAGCAGTCCCTTGCTAACGTCGAGGCGCTGCTGACCGCTGCCGGCGCCACCTTTGCCGATGTCGTCAAGACCACGGTCTACCTGGCCGACATCGCCGACTTCGCTGCCGTGAACGAGATCTACGCTTCCAAGTTCGAGGCTCCGTTCCCCGCGCGCAGCGCTTTCCAGGTTGCCGCCCTTCCGGCCGGCGGTCTGGTCGAGATCGAGGTCGTCGCCGCTCTCTAAGGCGTTGGCAACAACTAAACATGACATGCAAAAAGACCCTGCAGCGCGTGTGAACTGCAGGGTCTTTTGTCACGTGACGGATCGCTTGTGGAGCCGCGCTCCATTTTGCTCGTTAGCCCTCCTTGCGGACTTTTTGCAGGTAGCGGTAGACGCTGGGCTCCGAGATGCCCAGCGCGGTGGCGGCGCAGGCTACGGCGCCCTTGAGCATGAACACTCCGTTGCCGTTGAGGTGGCGAATGACGTCCACGCGGTCGCTTTGACCAAGCGACGCCACATCCAGCCCGCGAGCGCTCAGCAGCTCGGCAATGCTGCGGTCGATGAGCTCCTGTGTGGACTCCGAAAAGCTTTCGACCTCGATAGAGGCGGGCTCCGTGCGCGTCGGCGCCGCGTCGAAGCACGCCATGAGCTGCTGTGCCATGGCGTTGATGGAGCGCACGGTCGAGAGGTCGGTGTTGACGCAGAGCATGCCGACGATCTCGTCATTCTCGCGGATAAAGTACGTCGCTGACTCCAATGTCTTGCCACCGGCACCGCGGCCCTCGTAGCCCGTAATAAACGGCAGGTCGCGATACTTGGCGTCGTGCATGATCTTGAGCGCCAGGTCGGTGGCGGGACCGCCGACCTTGCGACCGCTCACGATGCCGTTGCGAATATCGACGATGGCGTGGTCGGGATCCGAGAAATCGTGCAGCACGATTTCGCTGTTTTTGCCGAGTATCTGCTCCAGGAAATCGACCATCGGCAAAAAGCGACGTACGGTCTCGTTCACGGGCAACTCCTTGGGGTGAAATCGGAAATGTTCATAACAATTTTTTCTCATGGTAACACGCCATTCCTCATCTCGTATATTCGCAGGTACATTGCGTAATACAGACGAGCGGTAGGAATTCGGCGGTAAACGGTCGACCAAAAGAAAAGTTAGATGTTATTTTGACCAGACACTTTCTTGACCTGCGGAAATGCATTGTCTCAGCTCAAGAATAGTCTGATAACAAAAAATTATTATTGAGAATGAGAATCATCTTTAATACGATATGCAACGAAGGCACAACCTCAACCCCGCACTGCGTCACAATAGAGCGTTAGATGCGAAAACAACTATTTCGAGGATTGGTGGTCAAATGACCCAGGAGACGGTTAAGAACGGCACTGAAGCCCTGTTCACTCGTGAAGGCATGCCTCCCGTTAAGGAAATGATCCCGTGTGCCCTTCAGCACGTACTGGCTTCGTTTGCCGGTATCATCACCCCGGCGGTCATCATGGCCGGCGTCTACGGCTTTAATAGCCAGCAGAGCACCGACATCATCCAGGTCGCGCTCATTCTTTCGGCAATCGACACGGCCCTTCAGGCCTTCGCTCCCTTCCGTCGCATCGGCGGCGGCCTGCCCATCGTCATGGGCGTTTCGTTCGCGTTCCTCCCGGCCCTCCAGGCCATGGGCGCCTCGGGCTTTAGCTTTGGTGCGCTGCTGGGCGGCGAGATCGTCGGCGGCGCCGTCGCGGTCCTCTTTGGTCTGGCTTACAGCAAGATTAAGTGGCTATTCCCGCCCGTCGTGACCGGTACGGTCATCTTCTCCATTGGCGTCTCTCTCTATCCCACGGCTGTCAAGTATATGGCCGGCGGTATGGGTACGCCGCTGTGGGGCACCCCGCAGGCCTGGTGCGTCGCTCTTATCACCTTCGCCGTGGTCTTTGCGCTCGCCAACTTTGGCAAGGGCACGCTCAAGCTGGGATCCGTGTTCTTTGGCATGATCGTTGGCATGATCGTTTCGATCCCCTTTGGCATGATCGACTTCTCCAGCGTCGCCACCGCTCAGGTCTTCGCCCTTCCCAAGCTCATGCCCTATGCGCTCGAGTTTGATCCCGAGGTCTGCATTACCCTCGCCGTCGTGTTCCCCATGGTCGCCATCCAGGTTATCGGTGACGTCTCCGCCGCCTGCCTGGGCTCCATCGACCGTATGCCCACCGAGCGCGAGCTCTCCGGCGCTATCGTGTCCCAGGGCCTCACCTCTATGGTCGGCGGCCTGCTGGGCGGTCTTCCCACCAGCGCCCTTGGCCAGAACGTGGGTATCATCTGCTCTAACAAGGTCGTCAACAAGTGGGTCTTTGTGATCATCGCGGCCGTCTTTGCCATCGCCGGTCTGTTCCCGCAGCTCTCTGCCGTCCTTTCCGCTATCCCGCAGCCCGTCATCGGCGGCGCGACCGTCGGCGTCTTTGGCACCATCACCATGAACGGCGTGCGCATGTTTACCCGCGAGGGCCTCACGCAGCGCACTACCACCATCGTCGGCACCTCCGTCGTCTTTGGCCTGGGTATCTGGATGGCCAGCGGTTGCCTTGCCGGCGAGGGTATGCCTGCCTGGGTGTCCACCGTCATCGGCTCCAATGCCGTGACCCCCACCGCCATCATGGCCATTGTCCTTAACCTGATCCTTCCGCAGACGCCGGTCGTGGCTCAGCACATCGATGCCGCCAAGGATGCCGCCGTGGATCTGGTCTTGCCCGAGAGCAAGAAGTAACCAATTCGGTGCTATTCGTCGGCGGACGCATCGCCTCGTCCGCCGACGTCATGCGGCGCCAAGCCGCACTTCAAAGGGTTTGTCCCTTTGGTGAAGCGTTGACGGGAGAGGGCCCGTTTCCGGTGTAGGCCGGCGCTTCGCACTCCGCCATGTCAGAGGTGTCAAACCCCGCCTCTGATGTCGAAGGGAGCATCCATGCTTCTGGTCGCTAACGGTTCCGTCTTTACCCGCAACGCTCAGGCCCCGTTCATCCCCAACGGTGCGGTCGCCATTGACGGAGATACGATCGTCGAAGTGGGCCCCGAGTGCGAGCTCAAGGCCAAGTACCCGGATGCCGAGTACGTCGACGCCCGGGGCAACCTCATCATGCCCGGACTCATCAACTGCCACACCCACATCTACTCGGGTCTGGCCCGCGGCCTTGCCATTAAGGGCTGCAACCCCACCAACTTCCTGGAGAATCTTGAGCAGCAGTGGTGGAAGATCGACGACAACCTGACACTCGACGGCACCAAGGCCAGCGCCTATGCCACGATTCTGGATTCCATCCGCGATGGCGTTACCACGATCTTCGATCACCACGCGAGCTTCTGCGAGATCCCGGGCAGCCTCTTTACCATTAAGGATGCAGCTCAGGAGCTGGGCATGCGTTCGTGCCTGTGCTACGAGGTCTCCGATCGCCGCGGCCAGGAAAAATGCGACCAGGCCATTGCCGAGAACGCCGAATTTGCCCAGTGGGCCGCCAAGGAGCGTCGCGATAACGACAATCATATGATCGCCGCCATGTTTGGCGGTCACGCCACCTTTACGCTTTCGGACGAGACCATGGACAAGATGGCCGAGGCCAACAACGGCCTGACCGGCTTCCACATCCATGTGTGCGAGGGCATGAATGACGTGTGGGACTCCCGCCTCAACCGCGGTGGCATCAGCCCTGTCGAGCGCCTGCTGCAGCACAACCTGCTGGGTCCCGACACCATGCTTGGCCACTGCATCCACGTGACGCCCGCCGAGATGGATATCGTCAAGGAGTCCGGCACCTGGCTGGTCAACAACCCCGAATCCAATATGGGCAACGCCGTGGGCTGCGCCCCCGTGCTCGAGTTCTTCCGCCGCGGCATCCCCGTTTGCATGGGCACCGACGCCTACACCCATGATATGCTCGAGAGTCTCAAGGTCTTCCTGATCATCCAGCGCCACAACGCCGCCATGCCCAACGTGGGCTGGTGCGAGGCCATGACCATGCTGTTCGAGAACAACGCCAAGATGGCCAGCAAGTACTTCGATCGCAAACTCGGTGTGCTCGAGGCCGGCGCTGCCGCCGACGTCATCGTCATGGACTACAAGCCCTTTACGCCGCTGAGCGAGGAGAACATCGACGGCCACATGCTCTTTGGCATGATGGGTAAAAACTGCCGCACCACCATCATCAACGGCCGCGTCCTGTACAAGGATCGCGAGTTCGTTGGCATTGATGAGGACAAGATCAACGCGTGGACCATGGCTGAGTCCAAGAAGCTCTGGAGCACGCTCAACGATCGCACCTACTAATTCACAAGTAGATTCACGCGCGTCGGATGTTTCGCCGCATCCGACGCGCGTATAGGCGACCTCCGCGGGGTCGCCGGCGCTGTGCTAGCGCTACACCGTATTTGCGCCCGCCGCGCGGTCTCGCCGGGCGTTACAGAGAGGAGCTCACTATGAGCGACATCATGAGGCCGATCCCGTTTTCGCAGCTGATGAACTGGATCATCGAGGAGCACAAGACCCAGGGCGCCGTCTTTGGCGTGCGCAAGATGGTCACGACCAACCAGGAGGGCGCGCTTCCCATTTTTGACGAGCGCATCGAGACTCCGTTTGGCCCGGCCGCCGGCCCCAACACGCAGCTTGCCCAGAACATCGTGGCATCCTACGTGGCCGGTTCACGCTTCTTTGAGCTCAAGACCGTTCAGGTTATGGACGGCGAGGAGCTCTCCAAGTGTGTGAACAAGCCCTGCATCGTGGCGCAGGACGAGTGCTACAACTGCGAGTGGTCGACCGAGCTCGAGGTTCCGCAGGCCTTTGCCGAGTACGTGAAGGCATGGTTCGCCTGCCACCTCATCGCTCGCGAGTACGGCCTAGGTAGCCCGGACGGCTTTGTCTTCAACATGTCCGTGGGCTATGACCTCGAGGGCATCAAGAGCCCCAAGGTCGACGCCTACATCGAGGGCATGAAGGACGCCAGCGGCTCCGACGCCTGGAACGAGTGCCGCGCATGGGCGCTCGCCAACCTGGACAAGTTTGAGCATGTCGATGCCGCGTTTGTCGAGTCCATCCCGGCGCGCGTCTCCAACTCCATTACCGAGTCCACGCTGCATGGCTGCCCGCCGGCGGAGATCGAGCGTATCGCGACCTATCTGATCACCGAGAAGGGCCTCAACACCTACATCAAGTGCAACCCCACGCTGCTGGGCTATGAGTTTGCCCGCCAGCGTCTGAACGAGCTGGGCTTTGACTACATCGTTTTCGATGACACACACTTCCGCGAGGACCTGCAGTGGGCCGATGCCGTGCCTATGTTCGAGCGCCTGATCGCCCTGTGCGCCGAGCGCGGCCTGGAGTTTGGCGTTAAGCTGACCAACACGTTCCCCGTCGACGTGACGAGGAACGAGCTGCCCTCTACCGAGATGTACATGTCCGGCCGTTCGCTGTTCTCGCTGACCATCGAGGCTGCCCGCCGCATTACCGAGCAGTTCGATGGCAAGCTGCGCATCAGCTACTCCGGCGGTGCCACGGTCTACAACATCCGCGCCCTGTACGATGCCGGCATTTGGCCCGTCACCCTGGCGACCGACGTGCTCAAGCCCGGTGGCTACGAGCGCTTTAGCCAGATGGCCGGCGAGTTTACCGACCTGGACGGCAAGCCGTTCGCGGGCGTCTCTCTCGAGGCCGTGACTGCGATCCAGACCGACTCGCTCACCAATCCGCTCTACAAGAAGCCGCTGCGCCCGCTGCCCGACCGCAAGGTCGCCGGCAAGAGCCCGCTTTCCGATTGCTTTACCACGCCGTGCCGCACGAGCTGCCCCATCCAGCAGGATATTCCCGCCTATCTGGCGGCTGTTGACGAGGGCCGCTACGAGGACGCACTCAACATCATCATCGAGCGCAACGCCCTGCCGTTCATTACCGGCACCATCTGCCCGCATCCCTGCGGCCGTGCCTGCGAGCGTGCGTTCTACGAGCCCGAGGGCGCCCAGATTCGCGCCAGCAAGCTCAAGGCCGCCCGCGAGGCCATGACCGCCGTGCTACCCAAGCTGCGTGCCCAGGCTATCGCCAACGACGGCGAGCGCAACGTTGCCGTTATCGGCGGCGGCCCGGCCGGCCTGGCGACGGCATTCTTCCTGACGCGCGCCGGCGTGCCCGTCACCATCTTTGAAGCCCGCGACTCGCTCGGCGGCGTGGTCCGTCACGTGATTCCCGAGTTCCGCATTGCGAGCGACGATATCTCCCACGATGCCGAGCTCTGCCTAGCCTTTGGCGCCAAGGTGCAGCTCAACGCTCGCGTTGATTCCATTGACGAGCTCAAGGACCAGGGCTTTACCGACGTGGTCGTGGCCACCGGTGCCTGGATGCCCGGCTCTGCGGGCCTGGGCGAGGGTGCCGAGCTCGATGTGCTGGAGTTCCTCGAGGCCGCCAAGAAGGGCGAGAAACTCGAGCTGGGCGAGGACGTCGTGGTCATTGGCGCCGGCAACACCGCCATGGACGCGGCCCGCGTGGCCAAGCGTCTGGCTGGTGTGAAGAACGTGCGCCTGGTGTATCGCCGCACCAAGAAGCAGATGCCCGCCGACGAGGAAGAGCTCGATCTTGCTCTTGCCGACGGCGTTGAGCTCTGCGAGCTGCTGGCGCCCAAGGCACTCAACGGCTCCGTGCTGACCTGCGACGTCATGGAGCTCGGCGAGCCGGATGCAAGCGGCCGTCGCAGCCCCGTCGCCACGGGCGAGACCGTCGAGCTTTCCGCCACCACGGTGATCTGCGCCGTGGGCGAGGGCATCGATGCCAGCCTGTACGATGCCGCGGGCGTCGAGCACGACCGTCGCGGCCGTCTTGCCGCCACCTCCACCGGCGTCGAGGGCGTTTGGGCTGCCGGCGACTGCCGTCGCGGTCCTGCCACCGTGGTCGAGGCTATCGCCGATGCCGCCGAGGTCGCCCGTGCCATCGCCGGTGTGGACTTTAACAAGTACGCCGACTGCAACGAGCAGGCCGGCCGCGAGGACACCTGCTACGAGCGCAAGGGGTCGCTGTGCCGCGACAAGCGCAACTGCACCAAGACCCGCTGCCTGGGCTGCGGCTCGGTGTGCGAGGTCTGCTGCGACGTGTGCCCCAACCGCGCCAACGTGGCAATTAAGGTGCCGGGCCTGGCCAAGCATCAGGTCGTCCATGTCGACGGCATGTGCAACGAGTGCGGCAACTGCGCCGTGTTCTGCCCTTACCAGGAGGGTCGTCCCTACAAGGACAAGCTCACCCTGTTCTGGAGCGAGGAGGACATGGAGAACTCCGAGAACGAGGGCTTCCTGGCCGTGGACGAGGACCACTTTAAGGTTCGCGTCGCCGGCACGGTCCGCACCGTCTCGGTCGATGCCGTCAACACCGGTCTTCCCGAGGCCGTCCGCCTGACCATCAGGGCTGTGCGCGACAACTATTCGTACCTTCTTAAGAAATAGGCGAGTCTCTTATGGCCAAATCCATTCAACATAATGTGGCCTACGTTGCCTGCGGAAGCGGCTGTGCTTCCGCGGGCGGCGACGCCCGCTGCAGCGAAGGCTGCATTGGCTGTGGCGCCTGCGTCACGGCCTGCCCCCACGGCGCCATTGCGCTGGTCGATGGCATCGCCCGCGTGGACCGCTCCAAGTGCACGGGCTGTGGCCTGTGCGGCATGGCGTGCCCGCAGCGCGTGATTGCCTTCGTCCCCGGCTACCAGAACATTCTGGTGCGCTGCAACAACACCGATAAGGGTGCCATTGCGCGCAAGGTCTGCGACACGAGCTGCATCGGTTGCGGTATGTGCGCCAAAAAGTGCCCTGCCGGCGCTATCCGCATCGAGGACAACTGCGCCCATATCGACGGCGTGGACTGCCTGTCGTGCGGCATGTGCGCCGTCGTCTGCCCGCATGGCGCCATCCACGACCGCACCGGCATCGCCGCCGGCGTGTAGAAGGGAATCACCATGGCACAGGAATTCACTTTTACCGTTAACGGTGTCGAGCACACGACGACGGAGAATAAACCACTGCTGCGCTATCTGCGCGACGACCTGCACATTCACTCCGCCAAGGACGGCTGCTCCGAGGGCGCCTGCGGCACCTGCACCATCCATGTGGACGGTGCGGCCGTCAAGGCGTGCGTGCTGACCACCGCTCTTGCCGCCGGCCGCAACATCGTGACCGTCGAGGGCCTGCCCGAGGACGTGCGCGAGGCCTTTGTGTACGCCTTTGGCGCCGTGGGCGCCGTGCAGTGCGGTTTTTGCATTCCCGGCATGGTCATGGCGGGTGCGGCGCTCATCGCCGAGGACCCCGAGCCCACCGAGGAGCAGATCAAGTACGCCATTCGCGGTAACGTCTGTCGCTGCACCGGCTACAAAAAGATTATCGAGGGCATCTCGCTGGCCGCTGCGGTGCTCCGCGGCGAAAAGCAGATCGACGAGGACCTGGAGCGCGGCGATGACTACGGCGTGGGCAAGCGCGCCTTCCGTATCGACGTGCGCAAGAAGGTGCTCGGCGAGGGCAAGTATCCCGACGACATCGACGAGCTCGATCAGCCGGGCCTGACCTATGCCAGCGCCGTGCGCTCCAAGTATCCGCGCGCCCGCGTGCTCTCCATCGACACCTCCAAGGCCGAGGCCCTGCCCGGCGTGGTGGGCATCCTGCGCGCCGAGGACGTGCCGGTCAACCAGGTCGGCCACCTTATCCAGGACTGGGACGTCATGATCGCTCAGGGCGATATCACCCGCTGCGTGGGCGATGCCATCGTGCTGGTGGTCGCCGAGGACGAGGCGACGCTCGAGAAGGCCAAGAAGCTCGTAAAGATTGACTACGAGCCGCTGGAGCCCGTGCGCAACATTGTCGAGGCCAGGGCCGCCGACGCCCCGCGCCTGCATGACAGCTTCTTTGCCTTTGGCAACACAGTGGAGCTCAAGGACAACGTGTGCCAGAGCCGTCATGTGACGCGCGGCGACGCCGCCAAGGCGCTGGCCGAAAGCGCGTTCACCGTGACGCAGCGCTTTACCACGCCCTTTACCGAGCATGCCTTCTTGGAGCCCGAGTGTGCCGTTGCCTTCCCGTACAAGAACGGCGTCAAGGTGCAGTCGACCGACCAGGGTGCCTACGACACGCGCAAAGAGTGTGCCCACATGTTTGGCTGGGACAACGAGCCCGAGCGCGTGGTCGTCGAGACCATGCTCGTGGGCGGCGGTTTTGGCGGTAAGGAGGACGTTTCGATCCAGCACCTGGCCGCGCTCGCCGCATATAAGTTCCAGCGTCCTGTGAAGTGCAAGCTCACGCGCGCCGAGTCGCTTGCATTCCATCCCAAGCGCCACGCCATGGACGGTACCTTTACACTGGGTTGCGACGCCGAGGGCAACTTTACCGGTCTGGATTGCGAGATCAATTTTGATACCGGCGCCTACGCGTCGCTGTGCGGCCCGGTGCTCGAGCGCGCCTGCACGCATGCCGTCGGCCCCTACAAGTACCAGAACACCGACATTCGCGGTTTTGGCTACTACACCAACAACCCGCCCGCCGGTGCGTACCGAGGCTTTGGCGTTTGCCAGTCCGAGTTTGCGCTCGAGAGCCTAATCGACCTGCTGGCCGAGAAGGTCGGCCTGGATCCGTGGGAGATTCGCTACCGTAACGCCATCGAGCCGGGTGAGGTTCTGCCCAACGGCCAGATTGCCGACTGCTCCACGGCGCTTAAAGAGACACTGCTCGAGGTCAAGGATGCCTACTACGCGCATCCCGGACACGCCGGTATCGCTTGCGCCATGAAGAACGCTGGTGTGGGCGTGGGCCTGCCCGATGCCGGTCGCTGCAAGATTCGCGTCGAGGATGGCCGCGCCGTGGTCTATGCCGCTACGTCCGACATCGGCCAGGGCTGCAACACGGTCTTTTTGCAGGACGTTGCCGAGGCCTGCGGTCTGCCGCTGAGCTGCATTGCCAACGGCGAGTGCTCCACCGAGAACGCTCCCGACTCCGGCACCACGTCTGGTTCGCGTCAGACTGTCGTGACCGGCGAGGCCGTGCGCGGTGCCGCCTTCCTGCTGCGCGATGCCATGCTTGACATCGAGGCCGGCAAGTCTGCGCCCGCCGCTCCCGTGAGTGCGCATGGCGACGGCGTCAAGATCGAGTATGACGACGGCCGCGCCTATCAGCTTCGCACGCAGGAGCTCGTCGCCGGCCAGGGTATGCATCCTCAGGATCCCGCGGCCGCCATCAAGGCACTCGAGGGATGCGAGTTTGGCTACGTGTACTTGGAGCCGACCGACAAGCTGGGTGCGGATGTTCCCAACCCCAAGAGCCACATCTGCTACGGCTTTGCCACGCATGTGGTCATTTTGGACGATGACGGCCGCGTGAGCGAGGTCTATGCTGCGCACGATTCCGGCAAGGTAGTCAACCCCATCTCCATCCAGGGTCAGATCGAAGGCGGCGTGCTCATGGGTATGGGCTATGCGCTTACCGAGGACTGGCCGCTCAAGGACTGCGTGCCCCAGGCAAGGTACGGCACGCTCGGGTTGTTCCGTGCGCCCGAGATTCCGGATATCCACGCCATCTACGTGGAGAAGGACGAGCTGCTGCCCGTGGCATACGGCGGCAAGGGCATCGGCGAGATCGCAACGATCCCCACGGCGCCCGCCGTGCAGAACGCCTACCGCGCGTTTGACGGCAAGCTACGTCCAGATCTGCCTATGGTGGATACCCCGTACAGCCGCGCCCGTCACCGCGGGTAGGGTAGGGCGCGGACGGCCATTGCTGACGGGCTGTTCGTGCTGAGCATCAACTACATACGTTGCGCCTTTGGCCCCGGCTCCATCGCGAGTCGGGGCTTTTGTTTGGAGCGCCTCCGCATGCGGAAACTGTGTCCCGGAATCGTGCCTCGGAACGGGATGAACTTTCCCAACGGGGCCGCATGCGGAAGCTGTGTCCCGGAATCATGCCTCAGAATAGGATGCGTTTTCCGCTGGCCGGTCGTTTGGAAAGCGCATCCCAGTTTGAGCGTTTATTCCGGGATGCGGTTTCCGCTGAAGGACTCAACCGGAAAGCCTGTCCCGTTCCGAGGCTGGATTCCGGGACACGCTTTCCGCTAGGCCCGCCATACGGAAAGCGCATCCCGTTTTGAGTGTCCGAACTGGGACGCGCTTTCCGCCAGCGTGGCCGTTGGGAAAACGCGGCCCAGATAGGGGGGATGCGATTCGGCGATGCGTGGCCTAGCAGCTCCTACAGGTCCACCTCGTTGAGCCATGTCGGCAGCGCGGTCTGCCGGATGCCTGCCGTCTGCAGCTTTTTGGCGAGCACTCCTGCCGAGCGGACCTCGTTCATGGTAAAGCGCAGCAGAGGGTGGCCGTAGAGCGATAGGTGCGCCTCGCGCTGTCGTTCGGCAACGAGCACCTCGGCGGTGGTGCGTCCGGCCAGCATGGTCTGGTCGGTATATTTGATGGGCCCGTCGAGCTCGCCCAGCGTGAGTTCCCGCGCCTGGCGCTCCCAGGCAAAGTCCGTTCGTATGGGCTTGGCCGAATCGAAGGGGTCCGTCAGCTCGTATTGAAGCCAGTCGGGCGCAAAGCCCGTCTCGATCATGACGGCTCGGGCGACCGATTCCCCGCCGCTCTCGGCGCGGACGTCGGCATATCGAAGCGTTGTGAGGGCGGTGCGAATCGCGCGACCATTGCGTGCAGTCGCTCGTTGCTCCACGGCCTCCATCAGCTGTTCCGGCGCAAGGCCGAGCTTTGAGATCGCCGAATCGGCAATGGGCATGCCGTCGGCAAAACCAGTTTGCAGCAGGCAATCTGTGGCCGTTTGGATGGGCGGCGTTACCGAAATGCCGGCTCTGCGTATTGCTCCGGCCGGCTCAATCTGGTGCCGCTGAATATGTGCGCCCGGACGAGCCGACGGCTTTGTCGAGCTGCAAACATGCACGACATTCAGGTGTCGCCACGAGACCTCGAGCCCCAGCAGGCAAGCTGCCGAAAACGAGCAGAACGTCCAATCGGGATGGATGATCGCAAGGGCGCGGAGGATTTCGCAATGGCGTTGCGCTCGGTTGAGTTCATCCCAGCGCGTTTTTCGCGCAAACAACCCCGGCATGGACGAGACAACCGTGCCGCTGGTGCGCCGAAGGAGCGCTTTTCGGATTGCCGTGCTCGGGGGAATCAGACAGCGCCCCTCTTGTTCGGCTTGAGTGAGCAGTTGGTCGATGAGCTGGTCATTGCAATGGGTCATGAGCTACCGCCTCCTTTTGGGTAGCAAAAACGTATCAGCTGGAACTTGCCGCTCAGCTGACCAAAAGCTGACCAAAATCTAACCATGCAGGTAGATGACCTGCTTTTGGCGACATATTTCTTGTTTGAATCGGTGGGCGGTAATCGGCGACCGTGAACGGTAGCTAGATATGAAACCTTGGTAAGTTTCGGGACGTGTACTTTTCCGAAAAAGAGCAATCTATCTGCTGTTTTGTGTTTCTGGATCGCATATTTGAAGACATGTGATAAGGGCGGCGGACTGTCGCCTTGTATCTGCGGAAACTGTGTCCCGGAATGAGCGCTCGGAATGGGATGCATTTTCCGGTAGAAGCTTCAGCGGAAAGTGCATCCCAGAATTCAGGTTCAGAACGGGACGCGCTTTCCCGATGGGATGCTTGGCGGAAACTACGGCCCAGTTTTTGGCTCCAGAACGGGATACATTTTCCGGAACGGTCCACGTGCGGGGGTGTACCGCCCCTTTTCGTGCTCCGCTTGTCGAATTACGTTATAGCTAGACATATTATAGGAAGGTATAATATAGCTAGCTATAACGTAAAGGAAGGATGGCCCTATGTTTATCGGAAGAACAGTGGAAATGTCCGAGCTCAATCGACTGTATGGCACGGGCTCCTTTGAAATGCCTGTGATTTACGGCCGCCGTCGTGTGGGTAAAACGCGCCTTATCACAGAGTTCATCCAAGGCAAGAAGGCTATTTACTTTCAAGCTCGTCGTACCAATGCGGAGGCAAACCTGCACGGCTTTAGCCAGGCGATACTTGCAGGCTCGGTTGGTGCTGCAGGCGTGTCGTTTCGTAGTTTTGACGAGGCGTTCGATGCATTGGCCACCATGGCTCGCACGGAACGTTTGGTTGTCGTGATTGACGAGTATCCCTATCTCGCCCAATCGAATCCCGAAATCAGCTCGTTGCTGCAAGACAAGATCGACCACTTGTACAAAGAGACCAGGCTCATGCTGATCCTATGCGGCTCGTCTCTTTCGTTTATGGAGGAACAGGTGTTGGGCTACGAGAGTCCGCTATACGGTAGGCGTACGGCCCAGTTTAAGATCATGCCGCTCGATTTTACGACGACCCTCGGCCTGTGGCAGAGCATGAGTCGCGAAGATGCTGCAGTTTGCTATGGCATGACGGGCGGCATTCCTGCATATATCGAGAAAGTCGATCCTACCGTATCGCTCAAGGACAACATCAAACGTCTTTTTCTTACCCCTACGGGCTATCTCTTTGAAGAGCCGAGTAACCTACTATTGCAAGAGTGCCGCAATCCCGAGCAATATGATGCGATCGTGCAGGCAATTGCCCAGGGACGCTCGAAGATCTCGGAGATTGCGAGCTCTACGGGAATCCCTGCGAGCAACGTAAAGAGCTATGTGGATAAGCTGGCGTCGCTTGGGATTGTCGAGCGCGAGCTGCCCCTAAACGAGACGAGCAATAAGCGAGCCGTGTATCTGCTGAGCGACCAGATGTTTAGGTTCTGGTACAAGTTTGTGCCGCAGAACATCGGGCTGATTCAAAACGATATGGTCGAGATGGCGTATAAGCGCATTGAGCCGCACGTATCGGATTACATGGGCACGGTCTTTGAGCTTATATGCAGGCAATACGTGTACGAACTCGCGCGCGCGGGCCAGCTCGATGTGGTTCCGGCGAGCGTCGGGCGCTGGTGGGGGACGGATAATCGCACGCATACGCAGGAAGAAATCGACTTGATTGTTGACGATGGCGAGGGCACTGCGCTGTTTGCGGAGTGTAAGTGGCGCAATGAACCGACGGGTGAAGACGTGCTGCAAAAGCTCGTGCATCGAAGCGAGCTCTTTAGACGGCAACGAAAAAGCTATGCACTTTTCTCAAAAAGCGGCTTTACGCAGGGATGTCGGGATGCCGCGGAGAGTAGGGGAGACGTCAAGCTGATCTCGTTTGCCGAGATGTGTGGGCGGGGATAATGAAGCGCGTCCTGATTTGATGCCGGGAATGGGATGTGCTTTCCTTTTGCGACTTTTGGCGGAAAGTGCGTTCCAGATTTCGGCTTCAGAATGGGATGCCGTTTCCGGATCGGCCCTCAGGCGGAAACTACGACCCGGAATTCGGCTCCAAAACGGGATACGCTTTCCCGGTGGCATCTCTAGCGGAAACTGCATCCCGGAATGAGCTCTCGGAACGGGACACGCTTTCCCATCGGGGCTTCAAGCGGAAACCGTGTCCCGGAATCGAGCCTCAGGGTGGGACGCATTTTCCGGTAGAGGCCTGGGACGGAAGGCGTGTCCCAGAATCCGGCTAATCCGATGGCCAGGTGGTTGAGCGAGCGGGCTCCGAGGCTCCATTACTGAAAATTCATTTGTTAAACCTGGCAACCGTGGGTAGAATGAAGTCGACGGCAGCCCAAGGGTGATAGCTGGGCAGCGCCGTTGCTTTGATCAAGGGGTCAATGCCTTAACGGCGTCGACCCCTCTTTTTGTGCTAATATGAGAAAGCCATTGTCAATAGGCATGTTCGTTCGAGCCCGGTTTGAAAC
>CALLSB010000014.1:0-6010 GCA_938014225.1 uncultured Collinsella sp.
AACGTATCGACTTATCGCTCTCCCCCACGACGGCACCCCTCTCGAATCAATAACGAACGCGTGTTCTATAATAGCGTAATCACGATTGTTGACCATCGGTGCGGTTGCCGCTGCGGCAAGACCGGAGCAGAATTATGGAATAGCCCTACGCTCGGCAATGTATCTACAAACCCTGAGCGAAGGGAGTGTCGCAAATGCATGCAGCGGCAGTTAACCTTCGGGGGGGGGTATCTCCTAGGAGTACCCGCCTCCGAGGACAGTCAATCATCGAGTACGTCCTGATCATCGCGATTATCGGCCTGGTGATCGTGTTCGCGGGACCCGGCGTGGCCGGGGCCATCCGTAACCAGTTCAACCTGGTCGGCAACACGGTGAACAGCGGGACGGCCGGCGGCGTAGAGGGCGGCGGCGCGTCCGGTGGAGGCTCCGCCGGGGCCGGTTCCGCGACCGTCCAGGCGGCTATCGCCAAGGACGCGAAGGACTGGACGCTGGATGAGCAGAAGGCCGTGGCCGAGGACATCGCCGCGAAGGGCGAGGCGTCGCCCGCCTACGCGAAAGCTAAGGCCGCAATGGATGCAGGGACGAAGTTCTCGATGAAGCTCACCGACGGACAGACGCTCAAGTACCGAATCATCGGGATCAACCATGATGACTTGGCGGACGGGTCTGGTAAGGCTGGACTGACATTTCTTACGACATCAACAGGCATTCGGTCTCAAATGAACGCAACGAAAATGAACGAAGGCGGCTGGGAGAAGTCCGACTTGCGCCGGAAAATGAATTCCGGCGAGATTTGGAATCTAATGCCCTCCGAGTTCAAGTCCAAAGTGAAGCCTGTGACGAAGCTCACAAACAACATCAATGGTGACTACACCGGTAGGAATGTCACCGCAACAAGCGATAGGTTATTTCTGCTCAGCTGCTATGAGATCGTGCCGCAATCCTATGGCTGGGGCACTCACTATCCATGGACTTTCTCTGAGGGCTTCCAGTACGAGGCCTTTAAAGACAAGGTGTCTGGCAGCGGGACGACCAACGATTGCCTGAACATCGGCGTTTCTTGGTGGGAGCGTACGGTCTATATCAACAGTGAAAGTACCTTTAGCTCTGTTTGGAGTGGCTCCGGCCACGCCTCGTATAGCATGTATGCATCGGATTCGTTATGCGTCTGCCCCGCTTGGTGTTTCTAGCCTGTCTTCTAGCATGGTTAGTGAAAAGCCCGCACGATTCCGCGCGGGCTTTTCTTTTGGCAACCGAGCGAACGGTTTGAGGCACGTGGCGCAGGTAATCGAATTGAGGGGAAATGGAGCCCTACAGCGGCTCTCAGAGCGTCTACTGCACTCCCCCACGAGCTCCGTTGCCGCTGCGGCAAGACCAGTGCAAATACTTGGAATAGCCCTACGCTCGGCGATGTATCTGTTAACCCTGAGCGAAGGGAGCCGCATATGCATGCAGCGGCAATTAACCTTCGGGGGGGGGGTATCTCCTAGAGGTACTCTTCTCCGAGGACAGTCAATCATCGAGTACGTCCTGATCATCGCGGTTATCGGCCTGGTGATCGTGTTCGCGGGACCCGGCGTGGCCGGTGCCATCCGCAACCAGTTCAACCTGGTCGGCAACACGGTGAACAACGGGACGACCGGCGGCGTCGAGAGCGGAGGAGCGTCCGGCGGCGGTTCCGCCGGGGCCGATTCCGCGACCGTCCAAGCGGTCGTCGCCAAGGACGCGAAGGACTGGACGCTCGAGGAGCAGAAGGCCGTGGCCGAGGACATCGCCAAGGATGGCACGGCTTCTCCCGCATACGCCAAGGCGAAGGCAGCGATGGATGCGGGGACGAAATTCTCCGTCAAGTTGACCAATGGCGAGACGCTCGAGTACCGCATCGTCGGCATCAACCACGACGACCTCGCGGACGGCACCGGCAAGGCGGGACTCACATTTGAGGCAACCAACGGCGCAATGGGCAAGCAGCGCATGAGTGACTCATATTACAATTTCGGCGGATGGGAGCAGTCCGAGCTGCGCGGCCGCCTCAACTCCGGCGACCTCTGGGCGCTCCTGCCGGCTGAGATCCAATCTAGGGCGAAAGCCGTCACGAAAATGACCGACAACAAGTTGGACACATACCCCGGCACCGTGACGGCCACGACCGACAAGGTCTTCCTGCTCTCGACGACCGAGGTCTACGGAAACCTCCAGGCCAATGGGCACCTCCAGTCCGACGGCTCCCAGTACGAGTATTATGCCTTCAAGGGCGTGACGCAGGAAAAATTTTCCGGGGCTTCGTCCGGCTCTAGCCACTGGACTCGCTCCGTATGTCTGGATGGCTCCCAGTACTTCCGCTATGTCCATAGCAACGGTGACTGGAGCAACCACGGCTACACGGCAACCGACTTCGTGTTTCCCGCTTGGTGTTTCTAGACAGTTTGTCCTATAAGCTGACATATGGATAAAGGCCCGCGCTATCCTGCGCGGGCCTTTCTTTTAGCAGCAGAACGAAGGGGTTTGAGGTTCATAGCACAGGTTATCGAGTTGAGGAGAAATGGGGTCATACAGCGGCTCTCAGAGCGCCTGCCGCACTCCCCCGCCATTACCTCTGCGGCGTCCTCGTATAGAGCCCATCCTGCTTGGCGTTTCGTTGCAACAGTCCACTTGTCCACCGATCAAGTGAACTACTGGAATAAATACAGCGACACGCTTGGTCGTTACAGCCGCTATACTTATGTAAATCGCCGCGATAAATACAGCCTGTACTCGGCTGTATACCAGCTACGCGTATGTAGATTCACATCGCGTTAATAAATCGGCTCAAGCGTGTGCAAAACACGCAAGTAACCGCAAAAAGCGAATATCGCGCAGCTAGATTTTGGCGTCCTGTTGCTTAATCAAAATTAAGCAATTGCTTAAAACAAAAAAGGTCAGGCACTAGGTGCCTGACCTGCAAACTTCTGGTCGGGACGACTGGATTCGAACCAGCGACCCCTTGACCCCCAGTCAAGTGCGCTACCAAGCTGCGCCACGTCCCGAAGCTTTTGTTTGTTGCTCTGCTCTCGCTCGCAACAGGGAGTATATTAACCCGAAACTTTAGACTTGTGCAAGAACTTTTTTACAATTTTTGAAGCAAGTCCAAAATTGTATCTGCGAGCTGGGGTTTTGTTAGCACAGGAAGTTCCTGCGTCCCTGCTGTGCTCACTATCCAGGCCTTATTGGTGTCGGTTCCAAAGCCCGAATCGGCGCGCGAGACATCGTTGGCGATGATCGCATCGCAGCCCTTGCGGGCCAATTTACGCTCAGCGTACTCCACGACGTTATCGGTCTCGGCTGCAAAGCCAATCACACACCGCTCACCCTTCTGGCGCGAGAGCTCAGCCAAAATATCAACCGTCTCGACCAGTTCGATGCGATCGAGGCGTTCGTTAGCCTTTTTGAGCTTATGATCGGCAGGGGCTGCGGGGGTGTAGTCGGCGACAGCGGCCGCGCAAATGGCCGCATCGGCCGTCTGAAAGGCGCCCAGCGCCGCCTGCAGCATCTCTGCAGCGGTCTGCACGCGCACGCACTCCACGCCGCGAGGAATATCGAGCGATGTCGGTCCCAGCACAAGCGTGACCGCAGCACCGCGGCGAGCGGCCTCCCCCGCCAGGGCGATGCCCATCTTGCCCGACGACCGATTGCCGATAAAGCGCACCGGATCGATCGGTTCGTGCGTAGGACCGGCGGTGATCACGATGCGCTTGCCTGTAAGGTCCTGGGGCGAGGGATTGAGCACCTCGCAGATGGCCTCGACGATGTCCTCGGGCTCGCTCATGCGCCCCGTGTCCACGTCGCCGCAGGCAAGGTAGCCGCTGCCGGGTCCCACCACGTGAACGCCGCGCTCGCGCAGCGTGGCCATGTTGGCCTGGGTTGCCGGCGCCTTCCACATGCCATTGTTCATGGCGGGGGCGATCACGATGGGTCGCGGCGTGGCAAGCAGCGTGGTGGAGATGAGGTCATCGGCGACGCCGTTGGCCATCTTGGCGATGATATTGGCCGTCGCGGGCGCCACGACAACCAGGTCGGGCTCCTGCGCGAGCGAAATGTGGTGGATGGGGTCGGAAGGGTCGTCGAACAGGCCCACCGCGACCGGCTCATTGGTGAGCGCGCGGAATGTGAGCGGCCCCACAAACTCGATGGCATGCTCGCTCATAACGACCTTGACGCGTGCGCCGCGCTTTTGCAGCAGGCGAACGATATTGCACGACTTATAGGCGGCGATCCCGCCGGTAATGCCCAGCAGGATCGTTTTCCCCTCAAGTTGCATTGAATTGTTGGGTGCCGCCATCGTTTAAGCTTCCTTGCTGGGGAGCACGAGCAGGCGGTGGCAGTACGGGCAGTGCGTAATCTCACTACCGTCGTGGTTGAGGTCGCTCATGGACGATGCCTGCAGCGCTGTGTGGCAGACCGTGGGGATGTTGCCTTGGATGGTCTCGACGGCCAGGCCGCGGAACTGCTTAAGCAGGCGCTCGTAATCGGTGAGCACGTCAGTCGGCAGCGTGGCAGCCAGCGCAGTGCGCTCCTTGGTGGCGGCATCAATCTGGGCCTGCAGGTCGGCGGCCTTGGCTCGTGCGGCCTTGGTATCGGCCTTCACGCCCTCCTCGAACTTGGCGATGATTGCCTGCGCGCGAGTCTCGCGGTCGAGCGCCTCCTTATGGGCGACAACGACATCCTTGCGGGTGTGCTCGATCTTGTCCAGACGCTTTGCCAGGGTGGCAAGCTCATTCTCCAGGTCCTGAACCTCGCGGTAATCGGAACCGTCGACGTGGCGCTTCTTGGCGGCCTCGATGGCGTTATTGGTCTGGATCTCGGTGGTGTTGAGATCGTCGAGCTCAATGTCCAGATCCTTGCGCTGGGCGTAGAGCTTGGTCATCTCAGACTTAAGCTTCACATAGGTCTTACGCTTGGAAGCGAGCTCCTTGAGCTCCGGCATATTGGCAAGTTCGCTCTTGTTGCGAGCGAGCTCCAAATCGATCTGTTGCAGCTTGAGTAGCGTAGCGCCGGCGCTCATAAGTTCTCTCCTTTTGTCACAGTCCACCATTGGTAAGGGTTCAGTATTTTAATCGCATGACGGGGGTCGACCCCGGCGTCAACTGCAGAGTTCATCAAGATATCCACGAACGGCTCCTCGGAGCGGTCGTGGCCGAGCAGAATCACGCTCAGTCCACGCAGGGCAAGGTCCTGTGCCACGTGGTAGCCCGCTTCGCCCGTCACGACAACGTCGGCGCCCGCGGCGATGGCAAGCTCACCAAAATTGCCGAGGGAGCCGCCCAGAATGGCGACGGTGCGGCACGGGCGCTCGGCTTCGCCCCATACGCGCGGGTCGCTCCCGAAAGCCGTGGCAGCACAGGTGGCAAGATCGCGCAGCGTGCACGGGTCGTTGAGCGTTGCAAGTGCGCCCAGACCGGTGGCCTCGGGTTCGTCCACGTGCTCCAGTGAGCTCACGGGTGCGGCACCCAGCAGCTCGCTCAGGCAGACGCGGGCTTCGTGCGAGCGGTCCAGGTTGGTGTGGAGCGATATGATGCTCACGCCGCAACGCGCTGCCTCGTAGAGTGCCGCGCTGCACTGGGGGCGTGCGGCATCAGCTGGGCAAAAGGCCTCAGGAGCCTTGATATAGATAGGGTGATGCGTCAGCAGAACGTTGGCACCGGCCTCGAGAGCGCGGTGCACGTTGGTCTCGGTTGCATCGAGCGCACAGGTCACGCCGGTGATCTCGGCGGCAGGGTCGCCCACGGATAAGCCTACGTGGTCCCAGGGCTCGGTGTCCGTCTTTGGATAGCGTGCCAGCAGAGTGCGCTCGAGCTCGGCGACGATCATGCGGCACCCACGATCGACAGCAGCGCTTGGGCAAAGTCGTCCAGATCGGCTGGGTTCACGCGGTCATCGAACGAGATTCGAAGAGCGCCGAGAGCTTGCTCGCGACCGATGCCCATCGCGCTCAAAACATGGCTCGGGTCCATGCTGCCGCTCGAGCACGCCG
>CALLSB010000015.1:0-10690 GCA_938014225.1 uncultured Collinsella sp.
AGTGCGGAGTCTGCCCCGAAAAGAGAATGGCAAAGCAAGAACGTGGATGGACGAGAAAAGTGTCCGCAAGTCTCATGGCCATCACATCCCACCTGCCAAAGAGATGGGTGAGCGAGCGTTACTCCTGCTCGGACTCCTCAGCCTGCTTACGGCTGCGGATGAGGTGCGCCACGCCGATGCACAGCACCGCGCCACCAGCGATCCAGGTGAAGGTCACACCGTTAAGACCGGTGAGGGGAAGGCTGGAACCCTTCTTGTTCTCGATGGTGATGGGAATCCTGGTCGAGGTAATTTTTTTATCGAGCTTAGAAGTGACCATATCAGAGTGGGGGGTTACGCTGAGTCCTGTCAGTTCGCCGGTCTTCTCATTGTATGTAGGCGTCACCTCAATGGTAAATTTGATGGAGTTATAGCCCGCGGGCGTCTTGCACTCTGTAATCTCGTACTCACCTGCAACAAGACCGGGAATAAAGACCTGGCTGTTATCCGCATTGGTCGTAAACACTCCAGCATCATTTGCGACGCTGGTAAGCCCGCCATCCTTCGTCAGCCATTTTTCATCAGTAATATCAGTGGCGCCCTCCTTGATCATTTTAACCTTAAATCCAGCAACAAGCTTCTTTTGCGAATCATCCGAAGCAGTCTTGGTGACATCGAGGCCAAAGACGTAGTCAGCAACTTTGTCCGACTCAGATGTGCCCGTGTCCCCAGTCATGGGATTATTGGAGTAGACAAGCTTAACCTCATTGGTGGCTCCATCGGCCTTGTATTCAACTTCGCTGTTGAGCTTAGCCTTGTAGGTTACGACCACGCTAGAGCGAGCATCAACAGCAATCTCAGAATCGTTGGTGCTCTTAACGGCTTTAAGGTTGTCAAAAGAAATAGTGAGCTTGTCCTTTGACGAAGTTACCTTATACCCGTCCTTGTCATCCTGCTTAACCTCAATCTGGGTGCCATTGTTGACTATGTAGACGCGCAGGTCCTTCGGCGTGTCATCGTCGCTCTTCGCGACTTCAAGACCCTTGCTCAATGTGTCATGAAATTCATACTGATACTTGTTGAACGTGGCGATATTATCAGCAACGGAGCCGGTCAGTTTATATTCAACCTCCTCGCCAATATACGAGTCACTCCGCTTTCCCCATGTCTCGCCCTCACGAACTTCCTTTTTGACGGTAGGAATGCTGGTCTTCTCGGCAACGACCACGGAATCACCGCCAACAACAGCAAAAATCGGAGAAGTACCAGTGTTCTTCTTGTTCTCGGTCAACTGGCCAATGCCGGTGTCATCGGTCAGGAAGAGGTAATAGCCCGTGTTGGGAGTATTGTCAGCATTCATAGGCTTAAAAGCAGTGCCCGCGCTAAACGAATTGCCCGTCGGCGTGACCTTGTCCTTAACAACCTTGGCAATTTTATTGAGAACGCTGTCCTTGTCGACACATGTCGTCTTGGTGGTACCCTGCACATTCTTGGTCAACCAGTTGGCGACATCCTCCGGACTGGCACCATCCTGCAACGCAGTGTCATTAATGGCTTCGATAATGGCCTTCTGGGCGTCAGTGCCTACGCCGTCGGCCCACTTGACGTTGGAAACGATCTTATCAGTCGCCTCCGCCTCAGTAGGATCCACAACATCGGCTTTAAAGATCTGGTATGCCTTGAAAGTGGTGGCCGCGTTGTCCTTATTCTGCGTGATGGTAATGCTGTTGTCCGAAGCCGTCGCACCATCAGCAAACGCCATGGTCACCGGGGCCATGACGCCGCCGAAGCTCAACGCCGCCGTAAGGCCGGCGGTTACTGCCAGGCGTGCGATGTTCTTGTTCATGCTCATCTTCTTTTCCTCCGTTTTCCGGTTAGTTCTCATTCGATCGGTCATCATCTGTCTGTGTCTTAGCATCTACTTCGCTACGTCTCGCCCCGCTCTCTGTGGGGCTGCCAGCTACTCTTTATGGCTGCCACCCCCCGCTTGACCAGGAGCGCGACCACGATGAGCGCGGCTCCGGCGACCGCTGCGGCGGCCGCGGCGTACATTGCCATATCGCCAGTGGAGGGCATAAAGCCTCCGGTGGTAATGCTAGGGGGTGTGCCGGTGGGCGTGTTGATGAGCGACGCCTCCAGGCTGCCCGTCGACCCGTCCGCGCTGTCGGCGCGCAGGGGCGACTCGGCCGTGATGGTGAGTTTGGGCTTGGCGGCGGCCACCTGGTCGACGTCCAGACCCTCGGCCTTGACCGTCACAGAGCGCGTGCCCTCGAAGGCGGTGTAGCCCTTGGGCGCCTTGAGCTCGCGGACCTCCAGCTTACCCGAGTCCACGCCCGAGACGGTCACGCGGCCGTCCTCGCCCGTTGTGACGGTGGCCTTGCCCTCTGCATCCCACGTGCCGTCGGCCGCCAGTGTGCGACCGCGGTCGTCGGCGATGCTCAGGACCGCCCCAGCAAGCGGCTTGTCGCCGTCGCTGCCGCGCTTGGTGAGCGCGAGATCCCAGGTGTAGGCGCACGCATCGTCGCTCGGCGTGCGGGTGAAGCCGGCGTCGCCGGACTGGTCGGCAAAGGGAGAGCGCGGGTAGCGCAGATAGACCTCGTTGGGGTTGCCCTTCGCGATACCGTGGTTGCACGCGCTGTTGAGCGGCGCATTGTACACGGCGACCACGCGGGCGCCCGCGGCAAAGGCGTCGGCCCCGCCGAGCGCGGCGATCAGGTCGCCGGTGCGCACGGTGAAGGTCTTGCCGTCGGCCGCTACCTTGGTAGCGCACTGAGCCGTGATGTCGGTCCAACCCTTCGCGGGTTCGGTGCCGGCGCGGCCGTCCTTGTCGGCCGAGACGGCGTCGAAGCCGCCGTCCGCGCCCGCCGCCACGTACACGCGCATGCTCGCGGCGACCTTGGAGGGGTCGAGCCCCGCGCTCATGGTGTCGACGAACCGCACCGTATAGGTGTCGTAGGCCGTGAGTCCCGCCGGGACCGTGGCCGAGAGGCGCCAGTACAGGTCGTCGGCGACCGTGGCGTCGGCGGCCTTCTGCCAGGCGGCGGTGCTGTCCTCCAGCACATGCTTGGACACCTTGGGGGTCGCGGCCTTGGGCTTGACGGTGACGGCGCTGCCGCCCACCAGGGCCATGATCGGCGCGGTGCCGACCTGGTCCTGGGCGATGGCGTCGTCGTCGGCGACGATGAGCCAGTAGCCGCAGGACAGCTCGGCCGTCGTGCCCGCGTTAAGGGCCACGGGCACGGCGCCAGAGCGCTGGAGGGAACGAGCGAGCTGTGCGCTCAGCGCGCTCGTAAGATGGGAATCGGTGTTGAGCCACTCGGCAGCTTCCTGCGCGGTGGTCTGGGATTTGGGCATGCCGGCGCCGTGCAGCACAGGCAGCGCGGCGTCGCGCACGGCGTCGCTTGCCCAGGCGAGATCGGTGGCGATCTTAGCGTCGCTGTCGCCGTCGACGACGTTGGCGCTAAAGATCTGGTAGGCATCGTAGCTGCGCGCCACAGTGCCGCTCACCGTGATGGAACCGGTCGAGGTCGGCGCGGCCTGCGCGGAAGCGGGGAACACAACCGCGCAGGTGCCGATCAGGAGGGCAAGCAGCGCAAACAAGATCGGGAAGGAGCAAACTTTCTTATTCACGACGCTTACCTCCCTTCGCATTCGCCTTGCGACGAATGTGCATCCAGGCCGCAGCAGCGCAAAGCACCGCCGCGCCGGCAAGGTACGTCAGAGTGACGCCCGACATACCAGAAAGGGGCAAAGAGGTGGAGTAGGTGTTGGTGAAGGTGGGGGTGGAGGTGTTGGTGAGGTCGTGGTCTTCGCTATTAACGTCTTCCACCCACTTGCCATCGGAGTCGACGGTTCCCTTCCTGTAGGTCACCTTGCAGTTGATGGTTCCCTCGGTATTGTCCGTTGCAACAACCGTGAACTTATAGACCGACTGATCGAACTTGTAATGCGAGGAAATCGAGCTATCGTTCTTCTCACGCACGTAGTACGTGAAGGTCTTGGAAGCACCGTGTTTGGTGGTATCCCCACCCTCGAGTTTGCTCAAGTCATAGCTGATGGGATCAAAGATCAACGTTTGAGGATTCGTGCCCGTCGCAGAGGTCGTCACAGTCTTGAGACTATCTCCTTTGAACTTTGTATTATCCGCAAACTCGAGCGTAAACCCCTTCATCTCGCCGCCCTCAACGACCTTGGTCGCCATGGGCTTCCAAGAGCCGCTGGAGGTGTACGGAGTGTACTTGTTGGTGAAGGTCTTTGATCCATCAGAGCTACCAATTGAATAGTAGCCGTCTTCACCCGGCTGCACCCCACCCAGCGGGCTGCTTTGATCCTCGGAGTGCCTGGTCACGCTCACGCTTGCGATCGTGCAGTTATGAACGTAAAGCTCCACGTTATCGTTCGGATCATCCTTTTTCGGCACCTTCATGAGCAAAGTTTTGTTGTCCGTGAGCTGCACTTCGATCTCGTACACAGTGTGGTCGTACTCAATGCCAGAGACTCCACCGGTCTGTTCGACCAAGTAGTATGTAATCTTGTTAGCCTCAACAGTCTTATCAATGAACTGTTCGCCAAGGTCAAACGTGATGTTGCCGTCAGCTTCATTCTTGGCAGTTCCGACCAAGGTGCAGCCGCCATTGTTGAATTCATCTTTGTTCCAAGAGGGCATCGTCGCAGTGGCCGAATCCCTGCGATAGACAGCGAAGGAGAATTGATCTTTGGCGAGCGTTTCTTCTACTCCGGTTTGCTTATTTTTCAGCGCCTTTGACGCCTTCAGTTTAAGGCTCGGATAGACGTATGTATCCGCAGGCTGACCCAGGTACAGGTCGCCATTCGACATGATGCCACCGCCATGGTCCCAGGAATAGTTGCCCGTGATGAAAGTTGTAGCGGCATCCTGTGCTTTATTCGCTTCATCACTTCCAACTTCGACATCCGAAGTCAGACCGACGCTCCGATAAATCTTCACGCCGCCATTGGCAGGGATAGTGATAGCCTCATAGAGTTCGTCGTTATCACTGGGTTCTTTGTTATCACTGCGTTCTTTGCTTCCCCGATACTTGGCATCTTCGCCGCCGAGCATCTTGCCGATTATTGCCGCAAGCGGTTCCTTATGGCCAGCCTTTGCCACAAGGAAGAAATCGGCATGGCCGTTCTCGCGAAACACCTTCGAATTGTATGCATCTTGATCTTCAGTCTTATCAAAACCCTCAGCACCACCAGCTGAAAGATGGGGCGTACCATTATTATACTTGCCATCTGCCGGCTTATAATCGATGGCATTTTGCTCACTGCCAGCAGACGAATTGCCAAAGATTGCCGTGCCGTTAGTGTTCGTTACCAACGTCTTGCCCGTGGGGCAGACTGCTACGCCGCCGCCATAGCCACCAGCGGTATTGCTGCTAATGTACGAGTTGTATACAAATAATCTACCAGCAGTCTTTTCCTTACCCGCATCCGAGTTTCCCTGGACGAAGATACCGCCACCGCCCCAGTCAAAGCGAGACATGCAATGGTTATTCGTAATGTAGACCTTGCTGCTCGTAGCGTCGCCAATCATCGCGTCAACCATCTGGCCCACGCGAATGCCGGCACCTTCAGATTGATAGCTTACATTAGAGGCAATAATCCCTCCCGTGATATGCAGCCACGCCATTCCCGTACGAGGCTTGTCATTTCGACCCACATCGGTAACGTAAACGCCGCCACCGGCTTCCTCGGAATAATTGCCAGTAATCTGGCCACCGAAAATGCTGACATGGGCGCCGTTATTGGCAGCAAGCCCGCCGCCGCCATGGCAACCCCAGCCATCATTACCGCAGAACTTAGCCATTCTATTATTCGTGATATAGCCGCCCGAAACGGTTACGCTGCCGCCTACGGCCATAATGCCGCCACCATAGCCAGGCTGGTCGCTTTCCCCATTGAACGTCGCATTACCCGAAATAACCGCGTCCTTCGAAATGGAAACGTTCGAGCCATTCGAGTACACGCCGGCACCTTTGGGAGCGTAGTTTGCAGCGATAACACCGCCGATCAGACTGAGGGTCGATACATTGCCGTTTGTATTAACCATAATGCCCGCACCGGTACCCGAAGTTCCCGTAGAGGCACCGCATACGTAGCCACCGCTCATATTGACGGTAGAACCGTTCTCGGCATAGATGAGGCTGCCGACATTGCAGTCCTCTTTCTGCGTAAGCGTACCGCCCTGAAGGTTAAACGTGCCGCCCTGGTAAACGTTAATGAGCTTCATCGTGGAGTTCTTGGTGACTCCAACGATTGCGCCCTGAATAGTCGCTTTGTGCTCATAGATCTTCTCAGTGGTACCTACACCACTTGCAGTCGATTCGGTTACGTAATAGATAAGGCCAGTCGGAATGCCATTCTTGTCATAAGTCATCTTTGCCGTCTTGCCATAATTTTCAGGTGTCAGATGCTCGTCCTTATCTTGCAGCTGCTGGCCGTCGTCAACATCCTCCTGAATGTGCCCAGAGTCCACGTCGTCCACGACCGTAAGCGTCGCGCCCTTAGCAATATCAAACAGAGGCTTGCCATTACTATCATCGTGCTTAATCTTGTGACCATTTAAGTTCAAGGTGATATTGATGAGATTGTCGCTGGACTGTTCGAGCCTAATCTCATCGTCATAGTCGATATCGGCCATAAGCTTAAAAGTAGCAGCGCCGGCTCCATCACGCAGTTTATTGTTAAGGAGCTTTGAGCTCAGCTCTGCCCCGTTGCGAATTTCATAATCTGATTCATTCTCCGCAGCAGGCGCGATTGCGTCTTCACCATTAGTGTCGTCTTCGGCAGGCTGCTCAGCACTTTTTGCTTCCGTGTCATCGGGCGACAGGCCCGTCGCGACAGCGCTACCAGAGGTCTCGTCGCCCTCGGTCTCGTCACTATTCTGCTTTTCGGTATCCCCATTGTTGGTGTTTTCTACATCAGTAGACTCACTTGAGGAACCCCCCCCCATCACAATTTCTTCGGTAGAAACCGTCTGGGCATCGTTGGCAATGGCCTGCGAGATTGGAGGCATGACGAGCGACAGTACCAGGCTCAAAACGGAGGCTCCGCACAATACGCCTGCCAGTACACGGCGCGTCGCTTTTTTACTCTGCTTAGTTTTTTCTGAATTCGCTTTCATCGATGTCTCCTCCCCAAGAGACCGCGATCTTGCTCTTTCACTATCAAACGTATCTGCGCAATCTGTAATTGCGCTCGCGTAGTAATCCATATTGTAACGATTGTTTGAACGTCTAAGCAAAAATACCGATAGTTTTGTAGCGAATTCTCAATTTTCTTGACATTTACTCAGATTTGCCTTCGTTTATTCGCTATCTAATTTTTATTTCTGTTGGTAATTTAGTTGCCTAATATTTTTTAATGACATTAGATTTATTTGCACAACATTTTGCTCAAGAGTAAACATCCTGTAAACAGTCGAAAATCGACCATGAGCGGTAGGTCATTTACCGGGAGTAATACCCTGCCAAACTGATGAGAATATCTTTAGCCCATCGGTGGTTGGAAGCGTAATGTTCAGACAACCATATTTGAATTTGCGCGCAGATTGTAGGCATCAACTCGCCCAAATCGCCTGAGGCCGCCACAAAGGCGCCTGCCTCCTTTGTGGCGGTCCCCCCCTGCGCTACAGCAGATGTTCCTCGATAAAGATCGCGATGCCGTCTTTGTCGTTGCTGGCGGTTACAAAATCGGCGGCGGCACGGGTGGCGTCGCTGCCATTTGCCATGGCCACGCCCACGCCGGCGTCAGCCACCATGCAGGTGTCGTTATCGGCATCGCCAAACACGCAGATGTTCTGGAGCTCCATGCCGTTGAGCTCTGCCACGCGCACAAGGCCGCGTGTCTTGGACACGCGCGGATCCATGAACTCGTAGAGCCGCTGCGTGGTTTGCAGAGCCGCCGCCTTAACAGTGTCATCGACAAACGTCGACGCGCGCTCGATGACCTGCGACATCACCTCGGGCGCCATGGTAAACATCACCTTGGGCTGCGGCTCGCGCAAAAACTCGGCAAAATCGACCACCTGGTAGGGCACGCCGTCGACGCGCGACAGGTGCTCGACGCACGCGTTGCTCTCGGGCACGTAGAACACGCCGTCTCGGGGGCAGACGGGCGTTGCCGGAAGGTCCGCCATGTGCTCGCAGATGCGCGCGATGGTCTCGCCCGGCAGCGGATAGCTCAGCTCGTTGATGTCGTGCGCGCGGTCGATGACCTCGGCGCCACCGCAGCCCACCAGCACGTCCACCAGGCCTTCGATGCCCCAGAGCTCGTACATGGCCTCGGTCGCATGGGCGTCGCGCCCGGTGCACAGGCCAAAGAGCACGCCGCGCTCGCGCAGGGCGCGGATCGCCGCCACGGTGCGCGGGGACACCGTGTGCTGGCTCGTGAGCAGCGTGCCGTCGATATCGCAGAACACGGCTTTAATGTGGCTGAAGGTGGTGTCCATGGGGGCCTTTCTGGGTTGTGCGGCGATTTGGGGTGTATCTGGAAGTGGCGTTCATGGTATACCAAAGCGCACGCGGGGCGCTTTGGCGCAAAACCACCACAAAGGTGCCTGCCCCCCTTGTGGTGGCCGAACCCGAAGGGTGGCCTGGTCGGAGCGCAAACCATCACAACATTCGACGTTTTTCGGCAAAATCGCGATTTTCGCTGAATGTTGTGATGGTTTTACTGCCTTGCAGAACGATCGAAATGCCGGCGGACAAACAGCAGCAACGCCGCGGGAACCGCCGTCACGACCATGCCCGCCCCTACGAGCGTCTGCTGCACGCCAAACGTCGCTGCCAGCCACGGGGCAATCGCCAGCGGTGCCACGCCGGCAAACATGTTGCCAAAGCCCATGACCGAGTTCACGCGACCAAGCTGCTCGAGCGGGGCCGTCGTCTGCACGATAGTGTTGTGGAGCGGGTTGACGACGCCCCAGGCCACGCCCAGGGCAATCTGGCCGACAAGGGCTACGCCCACGTACGGCGTTCCCACGTAGAGCAGGCTTCCCAGGCCCACGGACATAAGCGCCACGAGCAGCGTTTTGAGGCTGACGAAGCGCGGCGGCAAGCGGAGCGCGACCACGGCGCCTAGCACCGCGCCCACACCGCTGGCCGACGAGAGCCAGCCCATCCACTCAACACCGATGTGCAGGACATCGCGGTAGAAGAACGACTCCAGCGGATCGAAAGCTCCATAGCCAAAGTTCGAGAGGAAGATGATGCAGAAAAGTAACGCGAGGACGCTGTTGGTAAAGACTGTCTTGATGCTGGTCGCGAAGGTTGCACGGGTGGATTTACTGGAGTCGGAGCTTTGACTGGCGGTACTTGCCGTTGTGCTGCTATCCGCGGGAGTACTTTCGCGCGCGGCGACGCGACCTGCTTGCGGCCTAAAGCCCCAACCGGCAACGAGCGCCAGCACGGTAAAGAGCATCATGAGCACGAACACCGCGCGCGACGACGCAGCCGCCGCGACAAAGCCGCCCAGCGTGGGGCCAACGATGATACTCACGTTTGAAAACATGGCGATGGCGGAGTTGACGTCTTTGAGCTCGACGGGGTCGTCGGTGAGATACGCCGGATAGGATGTGGCGATGGGCTGGGCGAACCCCATCACAAAGCCCAGGAGTACCGCGCCGGCAAGGACTGTTCCGGTCGCGCTGCCAAAGGCAATGATCGCCGCGCCGGTTGTCAGCGTGCCCACGATGCTCAGCAAGAAATGACGGCGCGGGCCCCAGGCGTCGAGCGCCGCGCCACCCGCAAAGGATCCCAAGATCACGAATACGTTCATAAAAAGGACGGCCAGCGATGTCGCCACGACCGAGGCATCGTCTGCATAGGTGAGCGTTCCGATGACGCCGATGAAGTAGCTGGTCTGAAAACCGGTGTAGATGAGAAAGCGCATCGCCACCAGGCGCTTGGCCTGCACGGACAGCGATGGTTGAGGCTTTGAGAAAAGAGAGGCGAGCATGGAGACTCCTTGTTTCATACGAATGCGGACGGCGGGCTTTCGCCACCGTCTGTCAAATCAATCTATCCGCATGAAACATTAAGGACGCATCAAGCCCCTTCTCTCCGTTTTTCGCCCGTCATGAACTACTTGGTAGATTGTAAGGCATGTCCCACACATCTACTAAAGCAAAATCCACCACAAAGGTGCCTGGCCCCTTTGTGGTGGAAATGGCGTTTGCCCAGATAAAACCTGCCAAAATAAACCTGTCCTTATTTGGCAGGTTATGGCAGCGCAGCGAGCCGGCCCTTAAAGGTGATCTTGGATCAGGTCACAGATGGCTCGGGCATCGTTGATGTTGATGGCTCGGGTCGCGAAGCCGGCGTCGAAGGCCTGACGCGCCAGGGCCTCGTTGCAGGCAAGGGCTAGCGTGTGACCGTCGACCAGGTCGAGCGAGCTCTTGCCGCGCAGACGGTCGACACCGGAGCGCGCGACGACGATGTTGTCGAAGCCCTCGGTCTTGTAGCCCTCGATGATCACCACGTCGACATCGTTGTAACGCGACAGCAGCTCGCGAGCGGGCATCTCGTCCTCCTCGCGCGTGTCGGCGTACTCCGCCCAGCGCGTGGCGCAGATGAGTCCCACGTGCTTGGATCCGGCTTGATGATGGCGCCAGGTATCCTTAGCGGGTACATCGATATCAAAGCCGTGGTGCCCGTGATGCTTGAGCGAACCCACGCGCAGGCCGCGG
>CALLSB010000016.1:0-10674 GCA_938014225.1 uncultured Collinsella sp.
ACGTTCGGTGCCCCGACCATCACCAACGACGGCGTTTCCGTCGCTAAGGAGATCGAACTCGAGGACAACATCGAGAACATGGGCGCCCAGCTGGTGAAGGAGGTCGCCACCAAGACCAACGACACCGTGGGTGACGGCACCACCACCGCAACCCTGCTCGCCCAGGCCATCGTCAACGACGGTCTGCGCAACGTCGCCGCTGGCGCCAACCCGCTGGCCATCCGTCGCGGCATCGACAAGGCCGTCAACGCCGCCGTCGCCGAGATGAAGAAGCAGGCCAAGCCGGTCGAGACCAAGGAGCAGATTGCCTCCGTCGGTACCATCTCCGCCGGTGACCCCGAGGTCGGCGAGAAGATCGCCGAGGCCATGGAGGTCGTGGGCAAGGACGGCGTCATCACCGTCGAGGATTCCCAGACGTTCGACATCACCATCGACACCGTCGAGGGTATGCAGTTCGACAAGGGCTATGTCTCCGCTTACTTCGTCACGGATAACGACCGCATGGAGGCCGTGATGAAGGATCCGTACATCCTCATCACCGACCAGAAGATCTCCAGCGTCCAGGACATCATGCCCGTTCTCGAGGCTGTCCAGCGCGCTGGTCGTGGCCTGCTCATCATCGCTGAGGACATCGACGGCGAGGCTCTGCCCACCCTCGTCCTCAACAAGATCCGTGGCGCTCTCAACGTCTGCGCTGTCAAGGCCCCGGGCTACGGCGATCGCCGCAAGCGCATCCTCGAGGACATCGCCGTCCTCACTGGTGGCCAGGCTGCTCTGGACGAGCTGGGTGTGAAGGTCGCTGACATCACCGCCGATATGCTCGGTACCGCTAAGTCCGTCACCATCTCCAAGGACAACACCGTCGTCGTCGGCGGCGCTGGCTCCAAGGAGGCCATCGACGCCCGTATCGCTCAGATCAAGGGCGAGATGGAGAACACCACCTCTGACTTCGACCGCGAGAAGCTCCAGGAGCGCCTGGCCAAGCTCTCCGGTGGCGTTGCCGTCATCAAGGTTGGCGCTGCTACCGAGTCCGAGCTCAAGGAGATCAAGCACCGCGTCGAGGATGCCCTGCAGGCTACCCGCGCTGCTGTCGAGGAGGGCATTGTCGCTGGTGGCGGCGTCGCCTTCATGGACGCTGCTCCTGCGCTCGACGCTGTCGAGATCGATGACCCCGAGGAGAAGATCGGCGTCGACATCGTCAAGAAGGCTCTGACCGCTCCGGTCGCTACCATCGCCAAGAACGCTGGCTTTGAGGGCGCTGTCGTGGTCGACAAGGTTGCCGAGCTGCCCACCGGCCAGGGTCTCAACTCTGCCAACGGCGAGTGGGGCGACATGATCGAGATGGGCGTCCTCGACCCCGTCAAGGTCAGCCGCGTCACCCTGCAGAACGCTGCTTCTGTCGCCAGCCTGATCCTCATCACCGAGGCCACCGTCTCCGATGTGCCCAAGAACACTCAGCTTGAGGACGCTATCGCTGCTGCCACCGCTGGTCAGCAGGGCGGCGGTATGTACTAAGGCCGACAAGGTCTAGAACTCCCACCGGGAATCCGGGGGCGTGACGGGGGTTTCTCTCCGGAACGTCCTCGGTTAGATTGGGACCCCTTGTCCTGCTCCTTTGGAGCCGCGGACAAGGGGTCCTTTTTGTGCTGAATTATTGTTCAACTTTTCGAAATCTCTCATTTGTTCGACTTTAATCGACTGTCTGCTCAATTGAGTGGCGGGCTCGTCTCGACTCGCGTCTTGCAAGTTCTTGGGTAGACGGCTTGCTCGAGGTTTATGAAAGGGGCCGTCCCGCGGGACGGCCCCTTACTTGCTATCTGACTTTGGCAGGATCGAACTCATTCGATATATCTTCGATGCCATCAGATTGAAGAATGAGCTCGCTAGGCAGATGGTGGCCCATCGGATCGATTAGGAAATCGAGTCCTGCCCTTCTGGCCGTTTTTGCGACTGGGATGAAGTCTGTGTCACCAGCTATGAGAACGATTTGATCAACAGTTCTCCCATGGGCGAGCGAGGCGACATCGAGTCCGATTCTCATGTCAACACCGGATTGCTTTAACCCAACGAGGGTGAAATCTTCCTGCCCGAGGTCGGTTGTTGTCAACTCACCCTTGAGTAGCTTCTTGAGCGATTCTTGTTTCAAGTTGTAATGCGCGTTCGCTGAGCGTAGTTCGCCCATGCGCATCGCAACTTTCCTCTTCTCCCCGAGGGCTGCGTGGAAATCGGACATCCATACATTGGAGGGATGCTTCCGGCTGAACACGGTACTGTGTTCGTCCCAGGGCTGCTTAAAAGTGCCGTTTTCTAGTGGTGGACAGTTGTAGAAGAAGATTCTGTATAGGGAGCGGTCGCCGTATTCTAGCGTCATCTTTCGTTTAGCGGATATGTGCCGCAGGGCATAGGCATGACATTCCGATGCGCGCTTTTCGGGTGAAGTGTCTCCCCATAGCCTGCGCGCTCGTTTCAGGAAGAAATTTCCATCGATTAGGACAGCGGTTCTTGTCATGATATCTCCTGCTACATGAATTGACCCCCGAGCTGTGGTACTCCGGCTAAAGATTGGAGCCACTGTCGGAGGTCTTCAAAAAACGGAGGACAGGGAGATGGCGGAAAACCTAATTTCTCTGTCTGGCTTGAGTCTACATCCATTGACTCAGCAATTTGTGGTGGAATTCGGGTTAGATTGTGGAATCGCGCCCTTTGCACTTCGGGGAATTCTGTGTTGACTGCCCTTCTTGATCTTTCGTACTTGCCTGCGATCAGTTGTTAGCGTGCTGCAGCATTGTTGTTGCGCCACTCTATCCCGGGCGTATTTGTGGGGCGTTTCCCTACCATAAATTACCCTTGGCATACTTGCGCGAAAGCCTACTGGTGCTACACTTGCAAGTGCTGTTTCAGGGCGGGGTGGAATTCCCCACTGGCGGTAAATCGGGCGGTGCCAAAGGGGTGCCGTGGCGCAGGCGAGGCGTCTGCGACCGAGCCGATGAGTCCGCGACCCGTGTGTGCGTTGGTTCGCATGTCGGCTGAACTGGTGAGATCCCAGTACCAACGGTTAGAGTCCGGATGAAAGAGGCAGGTGATCTTATGTCTGAACAGTCGCAGCATATCCATTTTGAGAACACGAATAGGTGGAGCACCAAACAGCTCGTTATCATGGCGTTGATGTGCGCCTTGGGCGCCCTGTTTATGTACGTGCAGCTGCCCATCCTTCCTTCGGCGCCGTTTTTGACGTATGACCCGTCGCTGGTGCCGGCGATGGTGTGCGGGTTTGCGTACGGTCCCGGTGCCGGTACTGCTGTTGCCGCCATGGCGATCGTTATCCATGCGCTCACCACGGGTGACTGGGTCGGCGCGCTTATGAACTTGGTCGCTACGCTGGGCTTTATTCTGCCCGCGGCGATCGTCTACCAAAAGATGCACACCTACAAGGGTGCCGTGATTGGTCTGGTGCTCGGCGTCATTGCCGCTACGGCGCTGTCCATGGTTGCGAACCTGACCATCGGCGTTTGGTTCTGGTATGGCTCGGTCGATGTGATCGCCCCGCTCATGATTCCTGCCGTGCTGCCGTTCAACCTTATCAAGACCGTGCTTAATTCGGTATTGACGCTTGCGGTGTACAAGGCGGTCTCCAACCTCATCACGCCTAAAAAGGACCAGGTCAAAGGCCGCGCATGATTGAGTGTCGGGGCGTTTCCTTTAGCTATGACGGTGCCGTACCGGCGCTCGACGGCGTCGATCTGAATATCGAGGACGGCGAGTTTTTCTGCATCCTCGGTGGTAATGGGTCGGGCAAGTCGACGTTTGCCAAGCATCTGAATGCACTGCTGCAGCCCGACGCGGGCACGGTACGCATCAACGGCATGGATGCGTCCGACCCCGAGCTGGTCTACGACATTCGTTCGACCGCGGGCATGGTGTTCCAGAATCCCGATGATCAGCTGGTGGCAACGCTTGTCGAAGATGACGTTGCGTTCGGTCCCGAAAACCTTGGCGTGCCATCGGCGCAAATTGCGCAGCGCGTACGCGAGGCGCTGAAGGGCGTGGGCCTGGTGGGCTTTGAGCACCACGAGACCCATGCGCTTTCGGGTGGTCAAAAGCAACGCGTGGCGCTTGCCGGCGTGCTCGCCATGGAGCCGCGCGTTCTCATTTTGGATGAGGCCTCCTCGATGCTCGATCCGCGCGGGCGCAAGGGCCTTATGAAGGCCTGTCACGCGCTGCACGAACGCGGCATGACCATCGTGATGATTACGCACTTTATGGAAGAGGCCGCTGAGGCCGATCGCGTTGCTGTCTTCCAAGCGGGCCGCGTTGCCATGTTGGGCACGCCCGAGGAGATCTTGACGCAGGCGGACGAACTCGCGCAGCTCAACCTTGATATGCCGGAGTCGTGCCGTTTGGGCATGGCGCTTCGTGCGAAGGGCGTGCCCGTTTGCGCGCAGGTGCGTGAGGCGGATATGGTCGCCGAGATTGCGCAGGCTTATGCCGAGCGAAGTGGAGCAGGCATCGCGGGGCAGTCTTCCGTATCCCAGTCGGAAATCGCTGACGGCACTGTTCCGGTAGACAACGAGGGCAACGCGTCGGAGCCCGTCATTGAGCTATCCCATGTTTCGTACAGTTATTCGCTCAGTCCGCGCGAGCGCCGCCGCTGGCATAAACGCTCGGCCACTGCGGGCAAATCGAGCAAACAGGCTCTCTGGGGAAACGACCCCAGCAGCCCGTGGGCACTGCGCGATGTATCGCTGACGGTGCGTCGCGGCGAATTCCTGGGCTTGGCAGGTCATACCGGTTCGGGTAAGTCGACGCTGGTCCAGCATCTCAACGGTTTGATTCGCCCCCAGGGGGGATCCGTTCGCGCGCTGGGGCTCGATCTGTCAAACAAGAAAGACGCCGCCGCGGTTAAGGCCAAGGTCGGCGTGGTGTTTCAATATCCTGAGCGTCAGCTGTTTGCCGATACCGTGGCGCAGGACGTGGCGTTTGGTCCGCATAACCTTGGCTTGCCGCAAGATGAAGTCGACCGTCGTGTCGAGTCATCGCTCTCACGCGTGGGCCTCGACCTTTCCACGGTCGGCGACAAGAGTCCCTTTGAGCTTTCGGGCGGTCAGCAACGGCGTGTGGCATTCGCCGGCGTGCTCGCCATGGAGCCCGAAGTCCTGGTGCTCGATGAGCCCATGGCGGGGCTCGATCCGGCTGCGCGCAGGGATTTCCTTGAGCTTATCGATCGACTTCACCGCGATGGCCTGACCGTTGTCATGGTTTCGCATAGTATGGATGACCTGGCCAATTGCTGCGACCGCATCGTCGTAATGAACGAAGGCGCGGTGTTTGCCGAGGGAACCCCCGCGCAGGTGTTTGCGCACGCCGATGAGCTCAAGTCGATCGGCTTGGGCGTTCCCGCCGCCCAGCGTATGGCGCTGGCGCTTACGGAGGCGGGCGTGCCGCTGCGTCGCGGCGGGCTCTATACGGTTGAGTCGTTGGCCGACGAGTTGGCAGATTTGCTGATCGGTCGCTCAGACGGCTCTTCTAACGTCTCGGACATTGCTAAATCCAAGACGGTCGCGCGAGAGGAGGGCTGCTGATGGAGGCGTTTTCGTTTGGCAGCTACTATCCCGGCGATAGTGCGTTCCACCGCCTGGACCCGCGAACTAAGTTGCTCTTGGGCTTTGTGTTTCTGATCACGACGCTCACAGTCAGCAGCTTCCGCGGACTGGCCCCGGTCGCAATTTTCGTTGTCCTGATCTATACCGTGTCCCGGGTGCCGTTGCGCCGGGTCCTATCATCGATGGCACCATTGCTGGCAATCGTCGTCGTGGTCGCGGTGCTCAACTTGTTTACCGATCAGAGTGGGCGCATCCTGTGGCAGCTCGGCTTTCTGCAGATAAGCGAGGGCTCACTGCGTTCTGCCGCCTTTATGGCGTGCCGCCTGACGTTGATGATGGCCGGCATGAGCGCCATTACACTCACCACGCCGACGCTCGACCTCACCGCGGGCTTTGAGCGCCTGCTCGCGCCGTTTGCGCGTGTGGGACTTCCTGCGCACGAGCTCGGCATGATTATGGGTATCGCGCTGCGCTTTATGCCGCAGTTTGCCACCGAGATGAAGCAGACGGCGGACGCGCAGGCAAGCCGCGGCGCGCGCGTGACGGGCGGTCCGCTCGGCGGCGTGCGTATGCTCGGCAGTGTGGCGATTCCGCTGTTCACGGGCGTGTTCCGCCATGCCGAGACGCTGTCTGCCGCCATGGATGCACGCTGCTATCACGGCGAGCAGGGCCGCACGCGCCTGCATGCGCTTGCATTTGGCCGCGGCGATGCGTTGGCGGCGGTGGTGACGGCGTTGCTGCTCATCTGCGTCATCGTCATCAACCTTCAACTTGTTTAGGCGCGATTCGAGCGCAAGAAAGGGGTCCCTATGACCGACAACGACCGCACGGCTCAGCTTGAGCTCGCCTGTTCGTATCTCAGGCGCATTCCGGCGTGGTATCTGGCCACGACCGATGTAGCCGACGGGCATCAGCCTCGCGTGAGGCCGTTTTCGTTTGCCATGGTCGATGACGGTAAACTGTGGTTTTGTACGTCGCGCGACAAAGATGTGTGGGCGGAGCTGAGCGCGAATCCCAAGTTTGAGCTCTCGGGCTGGAAGCCGGGGGAATGTTGGATCGTATTGACCGGCGAAGCCGCACTTGAGGACGACGCAGTTGCGAGCGACAAGGTGCGTCAAGCGGGTTTTAAGCACATGGTGGGCATTGGCGAGGAACACGAGAGTGCCAACGACGGCCGCCTTGCTTTCTTTTCGGTCCGCAACATTGCCGCGCGCTTCTGTGATATCGACGGCAGCGAGGAGCGCCTGGAGCTCTAGCTCGCACAAACCGGGCTCCCAAACTAGCTAGTACAGGAGGAAACGTGGACGGATTGAATACGGTGTTGGAGTATCTGACGTCGGTGCCGGCATGGTATTTGGCGACGAGCGTTGACGGACAGCCTCATGTGCGTCCGTTTTCGTTTGCGCAGATCCAGGATGGCAAGCTGTGGTTTGTAACAGCGCGCACCAAAGATGTGTGGCAAGAGCTGCTGCAAAACCAGCGCTTTGAGGCCACGAGTTGGTGGCCGGGCCATGGCTGGCTCATCTTGCGCGGGCGTGCCGGCTTGGATGACCGGGCTTTAGACGAAATGCGCGAAGCCGGGTGGAAGCATCTAGAGCACCTGGGCGAGCACTATGAGGGGCCTAACGACCCCACGCTCGTCTTCTTTAGCGTCGAGGATCCCGAGGCTTTTATCTGCAATCACGACGAATGGGTGCCGGTCGAGCTCTAGCCAGCTGGCTCATCCTAACAACTTGGTTTTCGCATGGGCGGGCCCCGTATTGCCCGGCGCCGTTAGGAGCGCCGGTCAATACGGGGCCCGCTCCATTTGTCAATTCCTTCAAGCGAATGTGTCGGGAATGTTTCAATGCATGAATATGCAAGCCATTTACGTGTTCATGCATCTTTTGGTGCTAAAGTTTCAACCCACTTCATAACGACCACTGCGAAATGCGCATCGGTGCATAAATCGCAGACAAGGAGTCTGATATGTCATTGAAGGTTGGAATCGTCGGCGCGGCTGGATATGCCGGAGCCGAGCTCATTCGCCTCGTGCTCGGCCATCCCGAGTTTGAACTTGTTGCCATTACGTCCAACGCCGATGCCGGCCAGCCGCTGTCCGCGGTGTATCCGAGCTTTGCTGGCGTGAGCGATCTGGTTTTCACCACGCATGACGCCCCCGAGCTTAAGAGCTGCGATGCGGTTTTTCTTGCCGTGCCGCACACGGCTGCCATGGCACAGGTGCCCGCGCTGCTTGCATCGGGCGTCTCCTGCTTTGATCTTTCGGCCGACTACCGCCTGAACGACGCGTCCGTCTTTGAGACGTGGTATGCCGCCGAGCATACGAGCCCCGAGCTGCTCAAGACCCGTGCCTTTGGCCTGCCCGAGCTATTCTGCCGGGACTTGGAGACCGCCGCATCCGACCATGCCGACGGCAAACCCGTGCTGGTCGCCTGCGCCGGTTGCTATCCCACCGCAACGAGCCTTGCCGCCGCGCCCGCCGTGCGCGCTGGCTGGGTTGCCCAGAGCGGCCCCGTGATCGTTGATGCCATCAGCGGTGTGACGGGTGCCGGCAAGTCCTGCAACGCTCGTACGCATTTTTGCAGCGCTGACGAGAACTTGGAGGCCTACGGCGTGGGCAAGCATCGCCACACGCCCGAGATTGAGCAAATCCTTGGCCTGACCGATCGCGTCGTCTTCACCCCGCATCTGGCACCGCTCAAGCGCGGCCTGCTCTCCACGGTGACGCTGCCGCTCACGCCGCAGGCCATCGACTCCCTGGCTCTTGAGGACGTTGTCGACTATTACAAGCAGTTCTATGCCGGTCGCACCTTTGTGCGCGTGCTCGACGCCGACCAGCAGCCCAAGACGGCTTCGGTCGTCGGCACCAACGCCGCCCAGATTGGCCTCGCGCTCAACAAGCGCGCGGGCGTGCTGGTGGCGACGGGCGCCATCGACAATCTGTGCAAGGGCGCTGCGGGCCAAGCAGTCCAGTGCGCCAATATCGTCTTTGGCTTTGACGAGCGACGAGGCTTGCCCACAGTGGCGTGCCCGGTGTAGCACATTCGATTGTTAACGATTTGGTAGTCGGGCATCGAGTGGGGCGCCACTCTTAAGCTGGTCTCATGATTACGACTGGCATGGCGCACCAACCGATGTCCGTTTTTTGTTTGACATAAGGAGTCATAAAGACGATGAATACCGAGCTGTTTGATATCAAGATTCGCGCCGTCGAGGGTGGCGTTACGGCAGCGGCTGGTTTTAAAGCTGCGGGCATCCACGCTGGGTTCCGCAAGAACCCCGAGCGTCTGGATTACGCGCTCGTCGTGCCCGATAAACCCTGTCCCGGTGCCGGCGTGTTTACCACCAATCGCTTTTGCGCGGCGCCCGTGCAAGTGAGCCGTGCCAACCTGGGCGGTGCCGACAAGGGTTACGGTATCATCGCCGGCGTTTCGGTCAACTCTGGCAATGCCAACGCCGCCACGGGTGAGACCGGCCTTGCATGCGCGCGCGAGACCTGCAGCATCGCATCGCAGGTCATCGGCTGCGAGCCCCAGCAGATTCTGGTTGCCTCCACGGGCGTGATTGGCCAGATTCTGCCGATCGACACGTTTGAGACCGCCATTCCTGCTGCCTACGAGGCGCTCTCCGCTCACGGTGGCGCCGATGCCGCTCGCGCCATCATGACGACCGATACGCACTCCAAGGAGTACGCCGTGACCTACGTCAGTGAGGCTGCGGGTCATGCGGGCAATGTCTATACGGTGGGCGGAATGTGCAAGGGCTCGGGCATGATCATGCCCAACATGGCCACCATGATCGCAGTTATCACCACCGATGCCCCCGTCGAGCCTGCGGCACTTCATACCCTGCTGCTCTCGACCGTCAAGCAGACCTTTAACAAGGTAACGGTCGATTCCGACACTTCGACCAACGACACCTGCATCATGCTTGCCTCCGGCGCCGCTGCCGCAGATGCCGAGCCTATCGTCGAGGGCTCCGATGCCTTTGACGAGTTGGCATTTGCCGTGCACGAGGTGTGCGAGAGCCTGGCGCGCAATATCGCCGCCGATGGTGAGGGCGCATCCAAGCTTGTTACGGTCAACGTTACCGGCGCCGCCAACGACGAGGAAGCCGATATCGCTGCCCGTGCCGTTGCCAACTCGCCGCTCGTTAAGACCTGCATCGCCGGCCACGACTGCAACTGGGGTCGCGTTGCTATGGCGCTTGGCAAGTGCGGCGTTAAGTTTAATCAGGAAGACGTTTCCATCGACATGATGGGCATGCCTGTCTGTCGCGACGGTCTGACTGTTCCCTTTGACGAGGACGAGGCTCTACGACGTTTCGAGGCGCCCGAGATCGTGATCTCGGCCGACCTGGGCGCAGGCGACGCGGCAACGACCGTGTGGACCTGCGACCTCACGCATGAGTACATCTCCATCAACGGCGACTACCGTTCCTAGATTCCAGGCACGCTGCGCATCTTGCCGCGATTGCGGACAGCGGAGCACGGCGCGATAACGATACGAAAGACGAGGCCGATTATGAAATTCGCACGCGATTGTCGTTCGAGCGAATCCAACGAAGCAACCGCGCAGCTGCTGTTCGAAGCGCTGCCGTGGATTAAGAACCTGACCGGCAAGACGGTTGTTATCAAATATGGCGGAGCCGCCATGGTTGATGAGCAGCTGCGCCGCGACGTGATGAGCGACATCGTTTTGCTCAAGATCATCGGTATGCGCCCCGTCATCGTGCACGGCGGCGGCAAGGCTATCAACGAGGCGCTGAGCCATTACGATATTCCCGTCGAGTTTAAGAACGGCCAGCGCGTGACCACGCCGGCGACTATGGATATCGTGCGCGAGGTGCTGGGCGGCAAGGTTAACCAGGAGCTGGTTGCTGCCATCAACCACCACGGCAACCTGGCCGTGGGCGTGTCGGGCAGCGATGCCGGCACGCTCGTCGCCGAGCCGCTCGACCCCGAGCTCGGTCGCGTGGGCAAAGTGACGCACGTCAACACCGACTATATCGAGCGCTTACTCGATAGCGAGTATATCCCCGTCATCGCTACCGTCGCGGCGGGGGAGGACGGCGG
>CALLSB010000017.1:0-3774 GCA_938014225.1 uncultured Collinsella sp.
AGGCACCACGGCCAGCATGGTGCTCGGCGACCTGGGCGCCATCGTCGTACCCGTGGGCCGCAAGAGCGAGGTCAATTACGACAACATCGCCCAGCAGTCCGATGCAACGCTGCTCGTCAACTGTACGCCTGCCGGCATGTTCCCCCACTGCCCCGACGCCCCCTACACGCTCGAAGGCCTCGATGCGCTCGAGGGCGTCATCGACATTGTCTACAACCCCGCCCGCACGGGTCTGATGCTCGAGGCCGAGCGCCGCGGCATCCCCTGCATCGGCGGCCTGCTCATGCTTGTGGCACAAGCAGCACAAGCTGTCGAGCGCTATACCGGCAAAGCCACCCCGCGCGAGCGCATCCTGGACGTGACGAAGCGTCTGTCCCGCCGCGAGCAGAACATCGCGCTCACCGGCATGCCAGGCTCGGGCAAGACCCGCGTGGGCGAGCAGGTCGCCCAGCTCACGGGCCGCGAGCACATCGACCTCGATCGCGCCCTCGAGGAGCGCCTGGGCATGCCCTGCGCCGACTTCATCGTCGAGCGCGGCGAGGCGGCCTTCCGCGAGCAGGAGACGGCAGCCCTAGCCGACATCTCCAAGCGCAGCGGCCTGGTGCTTTCCACGGGAGGCGGCGTGGTCACGCGCGACGAGAACTACCCGCTGCTGCACCAGAACAGCCAGATTGTGATGCTCAACCGCAAGCTCGACGAACTCGCCCACAAGGGTCGCCCCATCACCGCCCGCGATGGCATCGACAAGCTCGCCGAGCAGCGCATGCCGCGCTACCGCGCCTGGGCCGACTACATCATCGACTCACGCGACTGCGCCGCCAACACCGCCCGCGCCGTCCTCGACACCCTCCCACCCGCTCTCTAACCAAAACCACCACAAAGGGGACAAGCATCTTTGTGGTGGTTTTCCATTCAACTCTGTCCAATCGCAAAGGAAGCAACCATGAAAGCACTCGTCATCAATGGCCCCAACCTCAACATGCTCGGTATTCGCGAGCCGGGCATCTACGGCAGCGACAACTACGACCGCCTGGTCCAGATCTGCCAGGAGGCAGGTGCCGCGCAGCGCTTTGACGAGGTCGAGGTCTTCCAGTCCAACCACGAGGGCAGCATCGTCGACAAGATCCAGGAGGCCTACGGCAAGGTCGACGGCATCGTCATCAATCCGGCGGCCTACACGCACACGAGCGTGGCGATCCTCGATGCCCTCAAGGCCGTCGCCATCCCCGCCGTCGAGGTCCACATCAGCGCCGTCGAGACGCGCGAAGACTTCCGCCAGGTAAGTTACGCACGCCTAGCGTGCTTTGCCACCATCACCGGCGAAGGCCTCCAAGGCTACGCCCATGCGTTGAAGCTGCTGAGGGAACGTCTCGAAAAGTAGTCTCGCGCGCAAATCCATCAACGCCGATTCGCACGCCAGTAATGCCAGTGCCGCCAGCAGCAACCTCGCTACTGGCGGCACTTTATTACTGGCATATAATCGTTGCAGTCACACAACGTCTGGAGACGCGCATGCTAAGCATCCATCTGGGAGATTACCCCGGTTCCATCTACGATACCGAGACCTACTTTAGGAACTCATATCTGGATTCATGGTTCGAAGACCCTATGGCCGCACAGATCATTAAAAGCGTGGACGGATCAGAGCTCATCGGCCCCCACAACATCGTAAGCAAGCAGCTGGGCTCGATCACCCCACTCGAACTCTCCGGCGGCGTCAAGACGCTGCTGCTGGTTCGCAATCTCCCGAATATGGTGTTCAACGCATCCACCTGCGGAGACAACTGTGCCCGCTGGCTGCTCAAAATTGGCAAAGAGCAAGATGTGCTGGTGACCCTTTACCACATCATGAAGTTCCCTTGGAAGCGTTTTGAGATTCGCATCGATAACGACGGCCGCATCGTCAGGAACATGCAGGAGTTCGTAGGTGCCACGAATGACTTTTTGGATGTTGATGAGTAATGAAGGGAACGCATACCGTTATCGTAGAGCGTGCAAAGGTCAAATACACACTCACGTTTAAGCGCAATATTTCCTTTATACGTGGCAACAGTGGCACGGGCAAAACGACGCTTATCTCGATGATCCGCGACTATAACGATCGAGGACAAGAAAGCGGCGTTACGCTCAGTTGTGACGTTCCCTGCGAAACGCTTTCCGGCAGACGCTGGGAGCGCGAGCTATCGATCATCGAAGATTCAATCGTCTTTCTAGATGAGGGCAACGAGTTTATCTACTCAAAGGACTTCGCCAAAGCCGTCAACGGATCGTCCAACTATTTTGTTCTGATATCTCGTCGCGACGCCAACGAACTCCCCTACAGCGTCGACGAGATCCTAAAACTGGTCAACACGACGAGCAAAGTAATTAACGGCCGTAAAAGCGACAAGCGTTATTACTCGGTGACCAAACCGCTTTATACCCACGCGGCAAACATGCTGTATCAGGACCTTAACGTAGGTTTTGACAATCCCGATGCCGTAATTGTCGAGGATAGCAAGTCTGGCTATCAATTCTACAGCGCCCTTTGCAACCGACTGAGAATCCCCTGCTACACCGCTACCGGCGTAGCAAACCTAAAACGAACGATTCACGAATGTCCCGAGCAAAACATCCTTGCCATAGGAGACGGCGCAGCGTTTGGTCCCTACATCGAAAAGGTGCTGGGACAGCGCGTTTACAAGAACGTTCGCCTGTTCCTCCCGGAATCATTTGAGTGGACGCTTTTGCGATCCGGCCTCATCCCCAACAACGACATTCCAAAAATCCTCAAGGACCCTTCGAGCTATATCGAAAGCCGCGACTATCTGAGCTGGGAGCGGTTCTTCACCGATGTGTTGGTCAAATACTCGGCAGACACTCGTTATGCTTACAAAAAGGCGAAGCTCAATGAGCAGTACCTGAAGCCACAGGCAATGGATGCAGTCGGGAGCGTCTTACCAGAATGCCTAAGGGCAGAATAGCGAGTCCTTAAGTTCATTTGGAAACCTGGCAGCATTCACGCGCTGGAGCTGCTGAAGGAGCGTCTGCTACACTAATTTTTGGGCCAAATGAGTCAGTGACGTTTGTCCTGAATCATTTGCAACTGTTAGATTGACATACAAAGGAGCATATCCATGTCCCAGTACGATTACCTCGTCGTCGGTGCCGGCCTCTCTGGCGCCGTCTTCGCCAATGCCGCCAAGCGCGCCGGCAAGTCTGTCCTGGTCATCGATCGCCGCGATCACATCGCCGGCAACATCTACACCGAGGACGTCGAGGGCATCCAGGTCCACCGCTACGGCGCGCACATCTTCCACACCTCCATGAGGGACGTCTGGGACTACGTCAACCGCTTCGCCGAGTTCAACAACTACGTCAACTCGCCGGTCGCCAACTTCCACGGCAACATGTACAACATGCCCTTCAACATGAACACCTTCGCCAAGATCTGGCCGGGCGTCGTCACGCCGGCTGACGCCAAGGCCAAGATCGCCGAGCAGGTGGCTGCCGAGAACATCGGCGAGCCGCAGAACCTGGAGGAGCAGGCGCTGTCGCTCGTCGGCCGCGACATCTTCGAAACACTCGTGAAGGGCTACACCGAGAAGCAGTGGGGCCGCGACTGCAAGGACCTGCCTGCAAGCATCATCAGGCGCCTCCCCTGCCGCTTCACCTACGACAACAACTACTTCAACGACCGCTACCAGGGCATCCCCATGGGCGGCTACACCAAGATGGTCGCCAACATGCTCGAGGGCGTCGAGGTGCGCTGCGGCGTGGAGTACAAGGAGCTGA
>CALLSB010000018.1:0-3123 GCA_938014225.1 uncultured Collinsella sp.
ACTGAGCTACACCGCCGGATGGAGCCTGCAACCAGACTTGAACTGGTGACCTCTTCGTTACCAACGAAGTGCTCTACCGACTGAGCTATACAGGCACTTGACGGGTGGGAGCTATAGGATTCGAACCTATGTAGGCAGAGCCAACGGGTTTACAGCCCGTCCCCATTAACCACTCGGGCAAACTCCCAATCGTTCAAGTATCCGCAGGTCCTTTGGTCTTTTGGACCGCCGCCCCCGCGAACGAAAAAGATAATACGATGCAACCTTGGGGGCTGTCAACGAAAACCTCTAGATACACGGTGCCGGGCGTATCTATATAGCCGTGACCTGCGGTTTTATTGAGTTTGGATATGAAGGACGGTGGTTTTGGATACTGAGGTGACATTTCCCGAGGTAACACTTTGGTGTAGTAGAGTACACCTTCAGAATCGAACTTCGATAACAGCCTATTTGCACCTATATATAGGTCGAGATCGGGGCTTCCGTGGCAGATTCGAGCGTGGATTTTCTCCCGTTTGAAATCGAGCGTGGATAATCCCCCACTTTTGGCGTGTCCCCATGGCCAAAGTGGCAGATTATCCACGCCCATTCTCCAGGCGGGAGATTTTCCACGCTCGTGTGTCCGATAATCCACGCTCGACCAGGATGACTGGGATAGGTGCGGCCTTTGTCTCGATCTGTAACGTCTAGAGAACATTTTCTCCCCAATCTGTTACAGATTGAGATATTACGCAGAGACCCCAGCTCGCGTCTCATTCTGTAACAGTTAGATAGGTTTTCCTCCCCTATCTGTTATAGATCGAGATGTTTTTCTGCTAGCACCTGGCATTGTCTCGATCTGTAACAGTTAGAAACGATTAAACCGTCTTGGTGTTACAGATTGAGACAAACTGGGGAACGAGACGGACGCCGAGCCTGATAACTCGCCAAAAAAAGAAACGGACTCTGTCCCATATAGAGACAGAGCCCGAAACTCTCATGGAGCCAGTGACAGGAATCGAACCTGCAACCCACTGATTACATCGCTTTCCATTCTGGTTAATAGCGTCCATCTGCGACTATAGCGACCGTAACCTCGCCTTTTTCTTTCGTTTTCCGCTTATAGTCTCACTTGAGACGTCTCCGAAACAGTCAAATTGCACACTCATTGCACACGCGATTGCACACGGAGGGACAATGGAAGAGAAATACACCACCTCGTCTATTTATAAGTTTAAGGACGATCGCTGGCGCGCACAGTTCCCCTATTTGGAGAACGGCATCTGGCATAAGAAGACTCAGCTCTTGGAACATCGAGGGCGCGATAAAGGCAGAAGCCATAAGCATCGCGATGCCGCCATGCTCGAGGCCGAATCCATCCGCGCATCTCTCAATGAGAAGGCCACCGCAGAAGCAGCTAAACCCAAGGGGCTTGGTATCACCGTTTCAAAGCTCGTGACATGCTATATCGATATCGAGTGCGCGGACGTCGCGCGCTCCACGGCGACCGGATACCACGGCATGCTCCGCCGGAATATCGAACCGTATCTCGGTGATGTCCCATTGGAAGACCTTACGGAAGAGGATGTTCAGGAATGGATAACGGCGATCGCCTCAACCCACGCACGGTCCACCGCCTGCAATTCCCTACGGTTGTTACGAGGCTCGCTCAAATATGGAATGCGAAAGAAATGGATTGACGAAAACGTGGCCTCTTGGGCAAAAGTCCCCAAAAACGAAGACGCGAACTACGGTCTACCGAATTCGCTTACAACCAAAGAGCGAACCAGGGTCTTGAACACTCTGAACGCCTCCATAGATATCCCAGCGATGCTTGCAGCCAAGATAGCGCTCTACATGGGATTGCGGCGCGGCGAGCTTTGCGCCCTGAAATGGAAAAACGTGGACTTTAAATCCGCAACGATCCGAGTCGAGGCCGCGATTGGGCACACAGATAACGAGTTCTATATCAAGGGCCCCAAGAGCATTAGCAGCCGGCGCGCTATCCCCAACTGCCCGAAAGACCTTATGAAAGACCTTGCGAAGCGCGAGGCCGACATGAAGTCCGAATGCGCGAATCTGGGCGTTGAGTTCAGCGACGAACTGTTTGTCCTCGGCTTTCCGGACGGCTCCTTCTTGAAACCGCCCAGGATCAACGACGCTTGGCGGGCCCTGGCAAAGGCCTTGAAGCTCCATGGTGTCTTGAACAAGAACACCGTCACCTTCCACGACCTCAGGCACAGTTTTGCAACGTACGCCGTTTCCAACGGAATCGACCCGAGGACTCTCGCAAGCCTCATGGGGCACTCGAAGGCGTCGATGACACTCGACAGATACGCCAGCGCCGACCCAGTAGCCACCGCATCGGCTATGAGAACTCTTGGACGCTTATATAAAGAGTGATTTGCTTCGTCGCAAGCAAAGAAGTCAACAGTGGCTCGGAGGCCCGGCTTTAACCGGGCCTTTTCTTGTTGCCTCGACCCTTCAACGTCTTTTTTGTCCATAGCGTCCGCCCTGCCCGTACTTTGACGAATGCCGGCAGCGGCGCGTCAGACTGCGAAATAAGAGAAATCGGCAAATTCCAGAAAGGAGACCGAAATGAAATTCAAAGAAAAGCGTATCGGAGTCGACGACTTCCGCAGTATGCCGGATATCGTCGATCCGCTGCCGGTCGCGTACCTGCTCGGCATCAGCGATCGCTCTGTCTACCGCCTCTGCCAGAACGGGACGTTCAAAGCCGTGAAGTGCGGCAAGTTATGGCGAATCAACCGCGACAGCGTGCTCAGCTATATCGGAGTCACTATCGACCGAACTGAATGCCCGTCAACCAACATCAATTAAAAACGACCATTACATGGGGTCCGAGAGGCCCCTCTTTGTTATAAGGAGGCCCTATGGTCGGAACTAAAACAGTCAGCGTGAAGCTCGATTCAAGGCTCTATACCGCCCTCAAGACGCGGGCCGAGCTCGACAAGTCCAACGTCAGCGATGTGATCCGGTCGCTCCTGTGCTCGGCGCTCGCCGCGGAGGAGCTCGACCTCTACGGCAACGAGGTCGCGGGCTTCATCCGCTGCGTCGTCGACGCGCGGATGGACGTCGCCGCACTCGACATCGAGCGCAAGCTCGACGCCACCGAGGACCGCA
>CALLSB010000019.1:0-42438 GCA_938014225.1 uncultured Collinsella sp.
CGAGCTGGGCGCCCATGTTCTCGATGTTGTCCTTGAGCTCGATCTCCTTGGCCACGGAGACGCCGTCGTTGGTGATCGTGGGGGCGCCGTAGGAGCGCTGCAGGGCCACGTAGCGGCCCTTGGGGCCCATGGTGACGGTAACGGCGTCGGCCAGGGTGTTGACGCCCTTGGCGAGCTTAGCGCGGGCATCGGTGTTGAACGTAATGTTCTTTGCCATAGTGGGTAATCCTCCAAAAGAAATGTGACTCGCGTCGCCGCTTCCGAGTCCTATGCGACGGCGCGCTCAAAGACGAATCAGAGAGTCTGACGAGACTAGGCCTCAACGACGGCGTAGATGTCGTCGGCACGCATCAGCAGATACTTCTCGCCGTCGACCTTGACCTCGTTGCCACCGAACTTACCGTAGATGACAACGTCGCCGACCTGAACGTCCATGGGGATGCGCTCACCCTTGTCGTTGACCTTGCCGGCGCCAACGGCAACGATGGTGCCGCGCTGCGGCTTCTCCTGAGCGTTGCTGGCGATATACAGACCAGAAGCGGTCTTCTGCTCGGCCTCGTCGGGCTTGACCAGAACACGATCTGCAAGCGGCTTCAAAGACGACATGCTTGTCTCCTCCTTTTTGGGCCGCGTGGTTATGCCACGCGAATTAACCCTTTTTTGTTTGCGTACGCGTTGAATGGTACCCACGAATGGCGGGTTATACAACACAGAGTCAAAAAATCTTATTTTTTGGCACTTAGATTTTCTGAATGCCTGGGGATAACTTAGCAGTGGCTCCCGGGGCGGACCGGAGGGCATGAAGTTTGCTGCTCTACAGTCCTGCGCAAGACGGAAAGCACATTAAGTGCTTTCCTTTGCGTGCGGAACTCGCGACAAACTTCATGCCCTCCGGTCCGCCCCGGGAGCCAGGTTGACTAATTCGGCCCCGGCATTCAGGAAAGTCAGTGCAGCAAAATGGCGATGCAGATGGTGCGAATAAGAAAGGGGCACGTTACTGAAACGTGCCCCCTATGAGTGAGGTATGAGGCTAGCGCTCGTAGATTACGTTACCTGCCAGGTAGGTGGCCTGAACCTTGGTGGCCTGGAGCTCTTGGGGGTCGATGGTGAGCGGGTTTTGGTCCAGGACTACCAGGTCGGCGTACTTGCCAGGCTCCAAGCTGCCGAGGTTTTGCTCGTCGCCCGCTGCATAGGCGCTGCCCAGGGTGTAGTTGCGCAGAGCCGTTGCTGCATCGATGCGCTCGCTCGGCAACCAGCCGCCCTCGGGCCAGTGGCTTTTGGGGTCCTGGCGCGTGATAGCCGTGTAGAGCACGTTCATGCTGGTAACGGGCGTGATAGGGCTGTCGGTACCGAAGGCTTGGCGAATGCCGCGCTGCTTATAGGTTGCGAACGGCCACATGATGCGGCTGCGCTCCAGGCCTAGATCGCGCTCCGGTCCACCCGGATCGAGCGTAATATGGCAGGGCTGGCTCGAGGCGACCACGTTGAGCTTGCGCAGGCGGTCGATGTCCTCGAGCAGAAGGTTCTCTAGGTGCTCGAGCGTGTTATGGCCGTGCTGGGGCAGGCCGTACAGGTCGGCCGCTTCCTCGAAGATATCCAGCGCGGCATGAATCGCACCGTCACCAATAACGTGGATGCGTACGGTATGACCGCGCTCCGCGGCCGCCAGAACCAGTTTGCGCATGCGCTCAGCCGGGACCGTCAGACGGCCCTGGTCGCCCGGGAAGCGCGGATTGGTATAGGGCTCGGTGAGATATGCCGTGTGTTCGCTCGACACGCCGTCGAAGAACTGCTTAAAACCTGGCGCCGAAAGCAGCGCGTTGTTCGCGTAACGTACCTGGAGCTCTTCTAGACGCGACTGGTCATCCAGCAGCGTGGGGAACAGATGGGCACGAATGCCCAGCTTGCCGGTCGTCTGCAGCTTGTCGTAGACATCGTCGCGGATAAAATCACAGCCCGGCATGGGCATGAGCGACATATCGCAGATCGAGGTGATGCCCTGCTCGGCCATGCGCCTCATTTGATCGGCGTAAGCGCTTGCGATGCGATCTTCGCCCAGCCACTCAAGACAGCGCGGCAACAGCTGCATGGCAGCCGCTTCGTGAGCAATGCCCGTGAGCTCGCCGTTTGCGTCCTTGTCGTAGCTGCCGCCCGCCGGCGGCTCGCTGTCGCGCGTGACGCCGAGCGCCTCGAGTGCGCGGCTGTTGAGCCACAGCGTGTGGCCGTCGCCCGAGTACATAACGCAGGGACGATCGGGGAATGCCGCATCGAGCGACGCCTTGGTAGGATGCTCGGGCGGGTCCCAACGGTAGTCGCGCCAGCCCTGCGTCACAACCCAAGCGTCGTCGGGCAGGTCCTGGGAAAACTCGAGCGCGTGCTGTACCAGCGCCGCCTCGGACGTGCCCATATCCATGAGCATGTACGGCGAGGAACCGACCGAGGTATGGAAGAAGTGCAGATGAGCGTCATGGAAACCGGGGCAGACAAACTGCTCGCCGTAGTCGAGAACCGGCGTGGCGGCGGGAGCGGCAGCGATCACGTCATCGGGCTTGCCGACTGCGACGATACGGTCACCTGCGATGGCAATCGCCAGCTCACGAGCAGTATCGATGCCGTCTTGCGCGGTAAAGACGTTCTTGGAGCGGATAATCCGATCGATATGTTGCATGGGCATCCCCATCTCTGGCAGGAAATTCAACACCCCCGAGTGTACTCCCCCGTCTCGGTTACAAAATGCCAAGCGGCAAACGGCAGCTTTGCCAGCCCTAGCGGCAGGTGGCATACTGGAGAGAGCCTGTACGATTTTGCGATCAACCCAGCAAGGAGCAAATCGATCATGACGAAGACCAAGGCACAGCAGATTATGGCGGCGACCGAGGCTCGCGCGGCAGACGACGTCACCGCGGCCATCCGAGATATCGCCGCCGAGTTTGAGCCCTATATCATCAAGCAGCGTCGGCACTTCCATAAGCATCCGGAGCTGAGCCTTGCCGAGGAGCGCACAACCTCTGACATCGCCAACCAGCTCGACGCCATGAATATCCCCTACGAGCGTCCGCTCAAGACCGGCTTGGTGGCAACGCTTCGCGGTACCGCGCCGGATGCCTACCGCGAGGACGGCACGCCGCGCCGCCGTATCCTGCTGCGCGCCGATATCGACGCCCTGCCCGTCACCGAGCAGACCGGCGAGGAGTTCGCCAGCGTCAACGAGGGTTGCATGCACGCCTGCGGCCACGACTGCCACATCGCCATGATGCTCGGCACGCTGCAAATCCTGCGCCATATGACTGACGACATCCACGGCGAGGTCCGCATCGTCTTCCAGCCCAGCGAGGAAAACGGTCAGGGCGCGAAACTCATGATCGGCACGGGCGTGCTCGACGGCGTCGATGGTGCCTACGCCGCGCACATCTGGAGCGAGGTCGACGCCGGCACCGTAAGCTGCGAGCCCGGCCCGCGCATGGCCAATACCGACTGGTTCCGCATCGACGTCCGCGGCACCTCATGCCACGGCGCCATGCCCCAGCGCGGCCACGACGCCGTTATGGTTGCCGCCGAGATCGTCAACGCCCTGCAGACCATCGTTTCGCGCGAGATCAGCCCCTACGAACCGGCTGTCATCACCGTCGGCGAGCTGCACGGCGGCACCGCGCGCAACGTTATCGCCGGCACGGCCTACCTCGCCGGCACGGTGCGCACCTACGGCGATTCGACCCACGAGGAAATGCCGGAGCTTATGCGACGCATCGTGGAGCATACCGCAGCAGCTCTGGGCGCCGAGGCAGAGCTCACCGACTACACCATCGCCAACTACAAGGTCGAAAACGACTCAGCTTCGAGCGAGCGCTGCCGTCAGACCGTAATCAAGTGCCTGGGCCCCACCGGTCAAGGCCATTACCGTGGCACGCTCTCGGGCGAGGATTTTTCGGAGTACCTGCGCCGCGTGCCGGGCGTGCTCGCCTTTGTAGGTACGCGTAACCCCAAGATTGGCGCCACGTACGCCCAGCATTCCTGCTTTTACAAGATCGACGAGTCGGTACTGTCCAAGGGTTCCATGGTAGCCGCCCAGTATGCCATCGACTTTTTGGCCGAGCCCACGCAAGAGGAGCTCGACGGCCCCACGATCGCCGCGGTTGCCGAAACCAACCCCGACTTGGCCGCCAAACTGCGCTCTGCCAAGGCAACGGCCGCTGAGGCGCGCGACGCCATGCACGATGCCCGCACCGCCCGCCATGCCGCAATCAAGGGCATCCACGATGCGCGGGCTGCCGCTCGCTGCGAGGGAAAGCACGACGAGTAGTCGATTCGCTGGCATCTCGCAGTCATAGCCACATCGCGATGTCAAAGCGGGGGCGGACGTTTCGACTCGTCCGCCCCCGCTCATTTGTCAAACGCTATTTCTGCCATTTGTACCCCATCCTCAAATGGCAGAGCCAGCGTGGGGGTTCGAGGTGGATGATATCGGTGGGAACTCCGGCGGGAGCGTGACCACCAAAGAGCAGGCCCGCGTCTGCCGGATTGATAAGGCGCACGATCCATACGGCGACGACCAGCACGCACAACATGGCGACCGCAATGTCGATACCACGCTTTAGCTTGCTCGATGCCACCTCCTCGCGCACGAACGCGAGCACAAACGCAATCGGTACCACCCAAAACAGCGGATGGCCGCCGCAAAATCGAGGCGCAGCGCCGCCAGCCACGCCCTCGTCATACCGCATCCCGGACAAGGAATGCCCGTCATCAATCGAAAAATGCAGCCGATGTCGAGCAGGTAGAGCGCGAGCCAGGCGACAAAGAGCGCGCCGGTGCAAGAAAGGGCGCGGCGAAGGAGCTCCGCCGTGCCCTTATGTCCCTGGGAGCTGTTCACGCCGCCCTTATTGTTAGGCATGAGCGCCAAGACGGATGTTGTAAGCCGTTGCCATGGCATTGGTATTATTGATGATGATGTTCATGGCAAAGATGGGGCCAAGACCGCACAGCAGCACGCCGATGATCTGCCACAGAAGAACGGTGGTGCCGTTTTCCTGGAACACCAGGCCGTAGCGAGGAGCGTTGGCCTGCAGGCGGTTGCCAATCTTGTAATACCAGTAGTACGCGTAGAAGCCGCAGGTCACAAACGACAGCAGGATGAATGCCGCCAGACCCGGCGTGGAATCGCCGTCGTCCTGGCACATGACATTGATGTCGCGGGCCAAGCAATACAGGAAGTAGAACGAATAGATACCGCAGGTCACAAGAGAGAGCAGCAGCCAGCCGATCAGGCTGCGGTCAGCCTTGACGGGGCCATAGTCCATCGGAGCGGATGCGGACTGTTGGGCGTATTGACCGGTGCACTGCTGCTGACCGGTGTACTGCTGCTGAGGCTGGGGCGCGGGCTGAATAGTCTGGGCCGGAGCGGGCTGGGGCTGCGGGGCCGCAGCGGCAGAAGCGGCACCAACGGCGGATCCGCAAACAGGGCAGAATTTGGCATCATCCGAAATGGGAGAGCCGCAAGTGGGACAGAACATCAACTTCTCCTTTTCCTAAGGCGTCGCACGCCTTCAAACCTAACACGTCTATGTCCTCAACAATAGCCGCGACGTTGTTGCGCAACATTGATCAATTACCGAGAGATAATGCCACAACCGTTTTCCAGGCATTTTCTTGCTTTCGCCGTAGAAAAAGGCGCTCCGGGTTCAGTTGCCCAGGGCGTCTCGACCGACTATTCGGTTTGATTGTTTTCGGCAGCAGGGTTATCGCCCGACTCATCCGCCGGCGTGGCAACGGCATTCCAATCGGGTTCTGCAGGCGTGGCCTCGGGCGCCGGTGCGGGTGTAGGGGCCGGTGCCGGAGCAGACGTCGGCGCGGGCGACGTTGCAGGCGCAGGTGCGGGTGCAGGTGCAGCACCAGCGGCCATGGGATTAAAGCCCGTAGGTGTAGGCTTCTTCTCGAAGGGCAATACAAAAGTCAGGACATCGTCCTTGTCCTCGTCAGCCCACTCGCTTGCATAACGTGCAACCCAATAGCCAACGGCACGGTACTTGAGCATCTTGCCAAAGACCGTAAGAAATACGGTAACGAAAGCGATCAGCACCAGGAACAGCACGAGTGTGATGCCGCCGCCGGCAACAATCGCCTCAATACCCGTAGGACGATAGTAGTATCTATACATACCGACAGAGGCAATGGCGCCAAAGATGGCTGTCAAGATCCATGTGACAACGTTGGCGACCAGGCCCGTCAAAAACTCGGGAAGCCACGAAGCGCAAAACAGCTTGGTCTTATTGTTCTTAAAGGCCGCCCAGACCTTATCGAGCGAAAACGCGCTCTCGACGCGACCGGTCACCGCAAAGTGCATCACGGCAATGTCGGCGAACATCTTAAAGAAGACCCCCAGGACCGCCGTGGCAATCATAGCCAGGACAAGCAGACCAAGCGAGCCAAACAGCGCAGCCTCGAGCGCATAAGAGCCGTAATACGAATACGAGCCCGCGGCGCCAATTACCAATTACCACGCTCTCCACCAGCGAAAGCACTACACCGATAACGGGAATGGCAGCGATAACCTCGAGCACGACCGAAATAACGCTCGAAAAGACTCCAAGGCCAAACGATGTGGAACGCATCAACGGACGATCCATACCGTCATCAATCTTAAGCGACAGATCGCGACCCCACTCGATGCCAAAGCCCGAACCGCACACGCTCGCCACGTAAGCGGCCAAAAAGCCGATAGCGGCTGCAATACCGCCGATAACGGGAATAAACAGCACGAGCACCGACACGACACAGATAAGCGCCGGCAAAAAGGCAATCTGGCACACGCGCTGCAGCACGCCCGGAGTCTTGGTCATATCCTCAAACGCCTGAGCCGTGCAGCCTTTAGGTACGTTCATGGCAGGTTGAGGGACAAACTGCTGAGGCTGAGGCTGACCCTGAGGGGCGGAAGCTGCAGCACCAGCATTAGGAGCACCGCACACGCCGCAGAACTTGTCGTTATCGCCCATAGGAGCGCCACACTGCGAACAGAACATCGAAATCATCCCTTCGTATCTAGAGCGAATCACCTGGATCGCAAACGATGTCTTGGTCATCATTATCACCCAAGGTGAGGACAAATACTCTTAGATGACGTATTTGCAACGCGCGAGGCGCTTTTGGATTGTTTGATGAGTGTGTCCGCGCTAGTTCGTACCGCGGAAACCCTTGCCGACGATCTCGGAACTGTCGACGATCGTGATAAAGGCACCCGGATCGACTTCGCGCGCATAGCGGCGCAGCTGCACGGCCTCGCGACGGCTCAGCACGCTCATGATCACCGTCACGCACTTGCCCGAAAAGGCACCATAGCCGCGGCTGATAGTCGCCGTACGGTTGAGATGTTTGACGATAAACTCCTCGACCTTAAGGGGCTCGGAACAAATGACCGTGCAGACCTTACGAAGGTGAATGCTCTCGATGGCCTTGTCGACCACGAGCGTCTTGGCAAACAGGCCGAGCACGCAATACAGGCCGACACGCGGACCATACAAAAAGGCCGCGATGGCCACGATGCCGATATCGACCAACAGCAGCGCGCGGCCAATCTCGAGCGTGGTGCGGCGCTTGAGGATCATGGCGAGGATGTCCGTGCCGCCCGTCGAGGCGCCAATATCAAAGACGATGGCGCTGCCGAGCGCCGGCAGTATCACGGCAAAGCACAGGTCGAGCCACATATCGCCCGTCATCGAAACATCAGTCGGAATAAAGAGCTCAAAAAACGAAACATAGGCGGACAGCGCAAACGAGGCGAAGACGCTCCACAGGATTGCCTTGCGCTCCAAAAAGATAAAGCCCAAAACGACGAGAACCGCGTTGATAATCCACATAAAGACGCCGACGGGCAGGGTCGGGAACAGCGTGGACAGAATGACCGACACGCCCGAGGTGCCGCCAAAAGCAAAGTGATTAGGGGTTTTAAACGCAACGATGGCAAAGGCCGTAAGAATCAGGCCCAGATTGAGCTCGGCGAAAAAGCGCGGGAAGCCCGGCTCCTGGCTGCGCTTTTGGCCGGCACGCTCGCCGCGCTCAATATCGGTGCGATCAACCACGCGCTCCATCGGCACCACGGGAGGACGATGCACCTCCTCGGCAGCTCGCGATGCCGCCTCTGCCGCGGCAGCCTCAATTGCCCATGCCTGGCTTTCTGTTTCGTGCTCGTCAGCCATTACGGCAACCCCTCGTTAACAATTTGGAAACAATGCGCCCATTAGGGTAACGCGGAACGCGACGATTGCAACCCCTAGTTAGACGAGCGGTATGCCTACATCGGGGGCATACAAATAACGGCCGGCCGCACATACATCCGTGCGACCGGCCGTTTGACGTTTTCGCAGATAAAACCTGCCAAAATAAACCTGTCCCTTTTTGGCAGGTTACCTTTTTGGTAGGCTACTCGTGCTGGTTGGTGCGGTGCTCGTACTCCTCGGGGGTGATGACATCCTCGATGCGCAGGTTGACGCCCGCCACCTCAAGGCCGGTCATCGCAGCCAGACGCTCGGTCACGCGTGCCTTAACGTCGTCGAAAATCGCGGGCGCGTAGGCGCCGTACTCGATAATGACGGAAATGTTGACGACCACGCGGTTGTCATCGGTGACCTCGACCGTCACGCCCTTGGTCAGATTCTCGGCACCAAACTGCTCCTGCACAAAGTGCATGAGGTTGCCCTTCATGCCCAAGACGTGCGGCACCTCGCGGGTGGCCATAGCGACGATCTTCTCAATCACACCGTTGGAATAGGTCAGCGAGTCCTCGGACTCGTCTGTTTCCTCATCGTCCTCGTCCGCATCGTCGGCGGGTTCGGCCTCGACGAGCGCCTCGTCCTCGAGCGTTACGTCCTCGGCCTCGGCGGTGACGGTCTCGTCTGCCTCGACCTCGGTATCGGCCACATCGACCTTCGTGTTAAAAGCCATGGTTCCTCCTTATGCCTGCCGCGGATGCGACAGTCGAATACATGCTAGCGGCCACTAAACAGGCGGCCAAGGAAGTTGACGATTCCGTTCTCGCCGTCGCGGATCTGGCCAATCACGCCGCCGATCAGCACAAAGAATGCGATGACGAGCGTATCCCACAGGCCGAGCGTGAGCACCAGCACAGCGAGCACAAAACCCGCGACGGCTCCGAGCGTGGTGTTGGGATGACGGACGGCATAGCTCCAGATGGCTGCCCCCGTACCCTTGATGAGACCCATGGCCTCATCAAAATCATCGGCGACCGCGTCATGCGACTCGGTACCCTCCACCTTGGGATCGACGACCTCGCCTGCCGGCGCAGCGCTCTGATCGATGGTCAGGCGCGGGGTGCGGACGGTCTTGTCTTGATTGGTATCACTCACCGGAAACCTCCACGGTCTGGACGGTAGTCTTGGACGGCAAAAAACGGACGCGCGTGGTCGTACCCGGCGTGCCGAGCATGGTGTCGCAAGCTTCCTCGATGCGCTGCTGCATCGCGGTAGCCAGAGATGCCACGTCCTTATCGTCAAGCGCGATAGCCTCGACCTTAAAACGGACATGCGAATCGTCGGAACCTTGGACGCGGGCCTCGACATGCTCGATCATCACGCGATCGTCGCGCTCTGCAGCAGCCCTGGCGCACGAAGAAAGCGCCGCGAGCGTGACCTCGATATTGCGCTCTCCCGCCGGATGCACGCAGGACGGCTCGCGACGAGCAAACATCAGGCGGAAGAAGCTTACCAGCACGCCAATCGCCACAACTCCGCCGCATGCCGTCACGACAATGCGCGGCATGGGGTCGCGCATCAGCAGCATAAAGCGATACGTATACGGCCCCCAAAACTGGCAGACAAGCGTACCCAGCGCCACGATGGCGGCGGCAAGATACACGATCGCTAGGGCTCGTTTGAGTACGCGCACGTGGCGCTCCCTTCAAATCTCGGCTCTCGAAATGCAAAACGGTTCGCATCATTATAAAAGAGCCGGGTCCGGTGCTCTACGCACGCGGATCCGGCTCATCTATTCCACGAGGCTTGCATGCTCGCTTCATTATGCCCAGATATGCACGGCTTAACCCGTGCGGGCGCTACTCCTCCTCGAGGGCAGCGATGACCTCGTCGGTCATGTCCATGGTGCTGTAAACATCCTGGACGTCGTCGAGCTCCTCAAGACGGTCGATGAGGCGCTGAACCTTCTTGGCATCGGCGCCAGAGACCTCGGTCGGGGTGGTCGGGACCATGGTGGTCTCGGAGCCCTTGACCTGGACGCCCTGCTCCTCGAGCGCCTTGGAGACAGCCATGACCTCGTTGGCAGTAGTCCAGACGATCCACTCCTCGCCGGCATCCTCGTAGTCCTCGCCACCGGCCTCGGCGATGGCCATCATGAACTCATCCTCGTCACCGGCAGCACCGTTGGCGATCATGGTCTCCTTCTTGGCGTTCTCGTCCAGGATCTCCTTGGCGACGACGATCTGGCCCTTACGCTCAAACTGGAAGGCGACGGAGCCGGAGGTGCCCAGGTTGCCACCAGCGTGGGAGAAGGCGGAACGGACATCAGCGGCGGTACGGTTGCGGTTGTCGGTCAGGCAGTCGACGTAGACGGCGACACCGGCGGGACCGTAGCCCTCGTACACGATGTTCTCGTAGACGGCAGCGTCAGCACCCGAACCAAATGCCTTGTCGATAGCGGACTTGATCTTGTCCTTGGGCATGGACTGAGCCTTGGCCTTGGCAACGGCAGCGGCGAGGCTGGCGTTGTTCTCGGGCAGCGGGTCGCCGCCGAGACGGGCAGCAACGGTGATGTTGCGGCTCAGCTTGGAGAAGAGGGCGGAACGCTTGGCGTCCTGCGCGCCCTTACGATGCTTGGTTGTGGCCCACTTAGAGTGTCCGGACATACGTGTCTCCTATCGGTTTCGACCTAAAGCCCAGCGCAGATGCTCGGGCAATATAAACAAACGTCGTTATGATATACCTACTGGCCTGCGAGATAAACCCCAAAATGAAGGCGTCGTGATGATGACCCCTTTGGTGCAAAGAAACCTGACCCCCAATGCACCAAGTTAGAACCAGAGGAAGTCGCTGCGGGTGACGGTGGCGCCGATGGCGAAGGGCATGCAGGCGATGACCGGATACAGGTAGCGCATGTAAGTCGAGCCGTTGCACGGGCCAATCAGGCACACGGCGAACACGCCCAACAGCGGCACCCAGATCGCCAGCGCACGCCATGAATGACGACGCAGCAGGTAGACCACCACGGCGATCATGATCCACACATAGGTGGCCGAGCTCATGGTGAGCGAGATAAAGGGAACACGCTGCACCGCCACACGGTATAGGTTGATCAGATGGTCACACCAGCGCACCACGTTGCTGTCAACCGGATGGAAGTCGAAGTACTTGAGGTTGTCGGGACGCGCCATGATCTCGGCACTACGCGCCGTGCTGTAGACCCAGGCATCGCGCGCGCTCGGATAAAAATAACCATAGTAGTTATTGATAAGCGCCGAAATATAGCACTCGGGATCCTTCTTAAACATCTGAGCCCATACCTCAAAATAGGCATCGATGTCCTCCTGCGAGGCGTACTCGTTAAAGCAGTTCTTGACGGCATCGGACTTGTCGGGGTTGTAGCGGCGGCCCAGGTTCTCGTACTTGAGCACGCGGTCGATCACGGCGCGCTCTTCGTCGGTCACCAGACCGTCGCAGGGTGCCTCCACGATGGTGCCGTCCTCCTTAACCGTAGGGTTGACGCCCGAGTTGAGGCCGTCGTGCTTTTGGACGAAACGAGCCGTCTGCTGGAACGGAATCGAGAGGATTTCGCGCTTGGAGCCGGGCGTAATGTCGTGCGCCGGCATAAAGACCTTGGTGAAGTACATATTAGAGGCAAGGCAGAGCGCGAGCACCGCGAGAACGCCAACCCAGCGGAAACGCGGGATGGCGCCCGAAGGCGCAGCGCCAGTCTGCTTGGCTGCACGACGAGCCACATGCACGTCCCATACGCAAAACGCCGCCGCGATTACGCATGCCGCCAGGGGAAACACCAGGCCGCCGTTGCGCAGAAACGTGGAACCCATGGCGCCCAGAGCGAGCAGCAGCCAGTCGTGGCGCGCAAAGAGCACGGGGGCTTTCTCGCCCGCTCGCTCGGCATTGGCATCACGACGGGGCAAGCCACATGCCACGAGCTTGACGGTCTGTACCAGCAGCACCAAAAACGCGTCGGCAAAGAGCACGTCTTTGGTGAGCAACGCCGCGTAGTTAGAGAACATCGGCATAAACGCAAAGAACAGCAGGATCGCACCGCGAACCGGCAGGCTCACGCCCAGTTTGCGCAGCGACGAAATGGAATAGGCCATGCAGGCGGCCGTGATGACGAACTGAGCACAGGTGTAGATGGCAAGACCCGCGTTAGCGCTGTTGAACAGCGAAAGCCCCAGCTGAACGCACGAGCCGATAATGGCCGTGTGCACTACGGGATGATGCCCGTTGAGCAGCACGTTGGGGTTGAGTAGGCGCAGGTAGTCGCTCGTGCCGTTGGGATAGTTGAACCACTGGCGAATCTGCGCACCCGTATCTCCCATAAAAAGACCGGGCAGCGAAGCGATGAGCGTGGGCGCCCAGGCGATCATAAGCACCAGGAAGGACCCGGCAAAGGGATGGACCGAGAGCACGGCGTGAGCCACACGCCATACGCGGCCAAAGTGCGCTTCCGAAAACGGAATGCGCCGAGAGCTCAGCCAATCTAGACACTCAAAGGCAAGGTAGAAGGCAACGATCGCTAGGAGCATCCAGCCCGCGCCGCCAATCCAGGCGCAGATGATGCGGGCTTTGTCGCCAAGGACAATCTCGGCCGAGTCGGTGAGATCGTAGCTGCGGCCGAACACCATGCAGATGGCGAAGAACAGCGACGGCAGAATGATCGATGGACGCCAGGTGTCGCCACGGCCAAAGAACACGTAGCGAAACGGCAAGGTGAGCAGGAAGGCAAGTGCAAGCAGCATGACCGCGTCGGTATGGCCGGCAAACGAGAGGAGCACCTCGTAGCACACGTACAGCATGCCCGAGGCTTTGGGGTCAATCGCCAAGACTGCGTTGCTCGACACCGGGGAGGGATCGATGGAAAACGCCGTGGTCGCCAACAGCGCGAGCAAAAATGCGATGAGCGTCTGCTTGGCGGGGTAGCGCTTAAACCAGACAATGCGGGCAGCGTCGCGCGCAGCCGTTGTGGAGAGATCGGAATCCTTCACAGTCCAAAGAGCCTTTCTAGAAACCTGCCAAAAAGGGACAGGTTTATTTTGGCAGGTTTTATCTGGGGAAACGTTACGGTTCTGTCATCGTTGCCCAGCAAACCACCACAAAGGTGCCTGTCCCCTTTGTGGTGGTCTTGGTTAGGCGTCGAGGTAGATGCGCTGGGGGCGATTGCGGTGTCGGGCGAAGATGATGAGCGCCAGGCCCGCAATCACGAGCGGCAGACTCAGCAGCTGGCCCATGGTGATGACGCCTCCCAGCAGATAACCCAGCTGGGCATCGGGCACGCGCACAAACTCAATGAGGAAGCGGACGATGCCGTACCCCATCACGAACACGCCCATAAACGTGCCTTGGGGCAGTAGCGGCTTTTTGCGGCTGAGCACCTGCAGAATGCAAAAGAGCACGATGCCCTCAAGAAATGCCTCGTAGAGCTGGGAGGGGTGACGCGGCATCTCGCCCGCAGTCCCGCCAAAGACCACGCCCCATGGCAGATCGGTCGGCTTGCCCCACAGCTCGCCGTTGACAAAGTTGGCACAACGGCCCAGGCACAAGGCCAGCGGAGCACCGATAACGGCAAGGTCGGCGATGGTCCAGGCGTCGAGCTTGTACATGCGGCACACGAGCACGCCGCCGATGATGCCGCCCACCAAACCGCCATGGAAGCTCATGCCGCCCTCGTTGGTGGCAAAGATCTCGAGCGGGTGCGCCCAGTAGTAGCCATCACCGTAAAAGACGACGTAGAACAGGCGCGCACCGATAATGAGGCCAAAGACCACGCCGACCACGACACTCGTAAGGTCGTCAATCGTGATGTTAAAGCCCCAGCGACGCTGCGTGCGGTACATGACGACCGCCGCGAGCAGGGCGCCGACCACGTAGGCCAGGCCGTACCAGTAGATGGTGATGGGGCCCGCCGAGATCGCGACAGGATCAAGCATATGGTAGAAGTCGTTGAGCATGTCGACCCTCCTACTCCCTACATACAAATGCGGCCGCGGGCCTTGCGCTCGCAGCCGCATATTTGGGCGTAACGTCTATGCGGAGTATGCCGTCCGCAGCTTTCGCATCTTAGAACGGCGCGTACTCGTCGTACAGGTCCTCGGCCTCGCCGGAAGCATTGACCTGCTCAACGCGGGTAACGCCGGGCACATGCTCCTTCAGGATACGCTCAATGCCCATGGACAGGGTCAGCGAGCTCATGGGGCAGCCGGCGCAAGCGCCCTGCAGTTCCAGTTTGACGACACCCTCGTCGTCGACGCCCACATACTCCATATCGCCGCCGTCGGCCTGCAGGTTGGGGCGAATCTCTTCAAGAACCTTCTTAAGCAGCTCTTCGTTAACAGCCACAGGGGCTCCTTTCTCACAATAAAGCGGGCGCGCCCGCGGACAGAAGCTATGTTACTACAGCCATGTACCCGCTCACGAGCCGTCCATGCGCGCAGACGCGACTTTCACGAGTAGTCAATTTGGGACGGGACTCTTTGAGCTGCGTTCGTCGTCAGATAGCGACAACGCATATTACTGTCGAGCCTGTCCCCCGGTACCAATCTGGACATCGACGATAACCTGGCGGTAGCTGATGCCACAGGAGTCGAGGATGCGGCGGCTGATGCGTCCATCATCGGTGTCGGCGTACTTGTTGTCCAGGTAGACGACCTCGCCCACGCCCACCTGAGCCAAAATCTTGGCGCAGTCGTGGCACGGGAACAGCGTGACGTAGACCGTGGAACCCTCGAGGTCCTTGAGCGAGCCACGGTAGTTGAGCACGGCGTTGGCCTCGGCATGGACCACGTAGTTGTGCTTGTCCTGCAGCGGGTCGTCGCTCGTACCCCACGGGAAAAAGTCGTCGTTGAGCGCCGAGGGTGTACCGTTGTAGCCCACCGAAAGGATGCGGTGGTTGGTGTTGGCGATGCACGCACCCACCTGCGTGTTGGGGTCCTTGCTGCGGCGCTGCGCGGCGATGGCCACGCTCATAAAGAACTCGTCCCAGCTAATAACGTCCAGGCGCTTGCCTGACGAAGTTTGATGAAGATCGTCCGACATGGCAGACACCTCCGTAATCGCAATAGTTTGACCCATTGTAGCAGGTGAAAGGTGGAGGCGTTTGTCCCGCCGGCGCCCTCACTTTTACACGCGGCGGGGCTTTTGGTTGATGCGGTACAGCTCGGCGAGACCCCGCAGCGTCAGTGCGTCGTCTACCGTCAGGCTGTGGCCGACCAACGCCGCGAGCGCCTCGGCATCGTCGCCGGTGATGACAATGGGCACGCTGCCCTCCCCCGCCGCCTTGGTCGCGCGCATCTCGGCAAGCACCATGTCGAGCATGCCGTCGATGCGGGCCACCTCGCCCAGAACCACGCCCGAGCGCATGGCCTCGCGCGTGTTGCGACCGATGACGTGCGTTGGCGCCGAAGGCTCGACCTGAGGCAAACGCGCCGCAGCAGCCGAAAGCGAGCGGGCGCCAAGCGCCAGACCCGGCGCGATGACGCCGCCCACAAAGGTACCGTGCGCGTCGATGACCTCGATATTGGTCGTGGTACCCAGGTCGATTACGATGCACGGAGAGCCGTAGACGGCACGGGCCGCCACGGCGTCGGCGATGCGGTCGGGGCCGATCTCGGCCGGGTCGTCGTAGTGGACGGGCATGCCGGTCTTGAGGCCCGGCCCCACGGTGAGCACGCGCCCCGTGCAGGTACGGGAAAGCGCCGCCTTCCACGGGCGCTCGAGCGCCGGCACCACGCAACTCAGCACGGCCGCCGTGGGCACGAGCGCGCCGGGCATGCCCGCATCGGCCGCCAGCGCGGTCATGACTTGAGCGAGACGCATACGCGCTTCGTCGGCCGTAATGCTCGATGGCGTCGTGATCTCGCACGTCGCAAGCGGGCATTCCTGCGCCGCGGCCGAATCCTCTGCAAACAGGCCAAAGCGAATGAACGTGTTACCCACGTCGACCGTCAATATATATGCGCACCCATTAAGCATCGTCGGCGCTCCTTTCGTCTGCCCAGCAGTATATCGCCTACCTAAACCAGTCATCCCAAAATGACTAGGTTGCGGCTATACTGATGCGCGGTCGTTTGCGAGCTCACGCGACGGCCTTTGGTAACCCGACTTCCCGCGCCGCATCCGTAGCGGCGCTCCCGGGGGAAGCGGATATACGCAAAGGAGTTCAATATGAGCAATCCCTCGAACCGCGCCTCGATGCGCGGGCAACTCACGCTGCGCGGTGTCGTCATCGGCGTCCTTGGCTGCGTGATCATCACGGCAAGCTCGGCCTACACGGCCCTCAAGATGGGCGCCCTCCCCTGGCCAATCATTTTCGCTGCCGTCATCTCGCTGTTCTTCCTGAAGCTCATGGGCAACGCCAGCCTCAACGAGGCCAACGTCACCCACACCATCATGTCCGCGGGCGCCATGGTCGCCGGCGGCCTGGCGTTTACCATCCCGGGCGCCTGGATGCTGGGCTATGCCGACCAGATCAGCTGGCTCGACATGTTTATCGTGGCGCTCGCCGGCACCATCCTGGGCCTGCTGGCCACCGCGCTCATCCACCGTCACTTTATCGTGGACGCCGCGCTGGAGTTCCCCACCGGCAACGCCGCAGCTCAGACCCTACGCGCCACCGAGGCCGGCGGCAAGACCGGTAAGCAGCTCTTTGGCTCCATGGCCATCGCAGGCATCTACAGCGTGCTGCGCGACGCCCTGGGCGTGGTGCCCAGCATGCTGTGCACGCTCAACATCCCCGGCGTGACCTTTGCCATCTACAACTCGCCCATGCTGCTGTCCATCGGCTTCCTCGTGGGCTTCGCCCCGGTCGCTTTCTGGTTTGCCGGCGCCCTGTTGGGCAACTTTGGCATCATCGTGGGCGGCACCGCTGCCGGTCTGTTCGACGTTATGACTGCGCAAGGCATCGTCAAGTCCCTGGGCATGGGCCTCATGATGGGCTTTGGCGTCGCCGTCGTCCTCAAGGACATCCTGCCGCAGGTCGCCGGTATCGTCCGCGGTCTTGCCGCCGACAGCTCCACCGACACCGACGAGCAGTCGCTCATCTCGGGCTCCCTTAAACTCGACGCCGGCATCATCGGCCTGGGCGCTGCCGCCATCGCCGTGATCGTCGCCATCGCGCTCGACCTTGGTCCCGTCCCGGCCGTCATCGTGACGCTGTTCACCTTTGTCACCACCATCATGAGCGCACAGAGCTGCGGCCAGACGGGCATCGACCCCATGGAGATCTTTGGCCTCATCGTTATGCTCATCGTGGCTGCCTTCGCGCAGCTCGCGCAGGTTAAACTGTTCTTTATCGCCGGCATCGTGGCCGTAGCGTGCGGCCTTGCGGGCGACGTCATGAACGACTTTAAGGCCGGCGCCGTGCTGGGCACCAATCCGCGTGCACAGTGGGTCGGCCAGGCCATCGGCGGCATCGTGGGCGCCCTGGTCGCTGCCGCCGTCATGGTCGCGCTCGTAACCGCCTATGGTCCGGACGCCTTTGGACCCGACAAGAGCTTTGTGGCCGCGCAGGCAAGCGTCGTCGCCACCATGGTCTCGGGCATCCCGAGCGTGCCGTGGTTTGCGGGCGGCTTTATCGCCGGCATCGTCATGTACTGGCTCGGCATTCCGGCCATGATGATCGGCCTGGGCGTGTACCTGCCGTTCTACATGTCGCTCACGGCTTTCCTGGGCTCCTGCGTTAAGCTCGCCTACGACAAGTGGGCCGCTCACCGCGACGCCGAGGCCGGTCTTTCGGACGAGGAAAAGGCCGCCAAGGACGCCGCCTTCCAGGAGCAGGGCCTGGTTGTCGCCAGCGGCCTGCTCGGTGGCGAGTCTATTGTCGGCGTTATCCTGGCGTTTGTCTCTGTTGGCTTAAGCCTGCTGGGCTAAGCTGAGCAGCTGCTCGACAGCAACCATATTGCCTACGGCTTGCCCGGCCGGTAGCTTTCACGGCTGCTGACCGGGCTTTTTGATATCGAAACAAAGAAAGGCCGGCGCGCTGCGTTTAACAGCGCGCCGGCCTTATCGGTTAAGCTATCGAAGCGTTCCTGCTATGAACCGAAGTTCGTTGCAGAATCTACGCTCGAAACGCTACATCTGCTTGCGACGACGATCGCTCAGCGTCACACCAGCGGCCACGAGGGTGATACCGCCGATGACGAACACCTCGCCCGCAAGAGCGGAGTCATCGCCAGTCTGGGCGAGCGCGGCCGACGTGGCCTTCTTCTTGGCGACAGGAGCCTTTGCAGCAGCCTGCGCAACCTGAGGCTTGGCCTGCGGCTCGGCCTTGGGATGATACTTGTCGTACTCGGCCTGCGCGGCAGCCAGGGCATCCTTGGCATCGCCAAGCTCGGCAAGCGCGGCGGCATAGGCGTCGTTGGCATCGGACAGCTTGGCATCGGCATCGCTCAGAGCAGCCTTGAGACCAGCAGCGGCATCGACGGCAGCCTTATAGCGAGCGTAGGCAGCGTTCAGCTTGACCAGCTTCTCGTTGCCCGTCGTGCCCGCGGCAAGGGATGCCTTGTGGTCGACAGCCTCAAGATCAGCCTTGAGTGCCTCGTCGTTGGCAAGCTCTGCCTTGGCCTTGACGATATCGAGGTTCGCATCGACGACGGCTTCGTTGGCGGCCTCGAGCTGCTTCTGGGCATCGGCGACACTGGCCACGGCAGCGTCATAGGCGGTCTTGGCGTCGTCGACCGCCTTCTGAGCGCCGGCGAAGCGCTCGAAGGCCTTGTTTGCGCCGGCCAGCTCGCCCTCGGCAGCCTTGACCTTCGCCTGTGCGTCGGACAGGGCCTGCGTCTTGGCGGCAACTGCCTGCTTGGCGTCCGAAAGAGCGGTCGCGGCCTGGACATCTGCGGCCTGGGCCTTGTCTACACCAGCCCGGGCGGCATCGTCGGCCTTCTTTGCCTCGTCAAGCGAGCCCTGCTTATTCGCAAGGTCCGCCTGGGCGGCATCGCGCTTGGCGGCAAGGTCCTTGACCGAAGCGGTAGCGTTGCCATACGCCTCGTTGGCCTGTTCGGACTTTGCCTTGGCGGCATCGCGGGCGCTGCGAGCCTTCGCCTTGTGAGCAGCGGCCTCGGCTGCCTTCGTCTTGCTGTCAGCAAGCGTGGCGTTTGCCTTATCGAGAGCTGCCTGGGCAGTGGCAGCCTCGCCCTTGGCGGTATCGAGGTTCTGCTTGAGGGACTCGATGTCGATTCCGCCGAGCGCGTCCTTCGCGGCGTTGTATGCCGTCTTCGCGGCGGCGGTACCGGACTTAGCCTTCTCGTACTCGCCCTTGGCGGTGTTCACGTTCGTGTCGGCTGCGGTATAGGCGTCGCGAGCGCTTTCTTGCTTATCCAATGCGTTAGAATAAGCCGTTCCGGCAGTCCCGAAGTTCTTCTGTGCCTCTGCCAACTTATTCTGAAGCTGCTTCAGCTGCTCCTTCTGCTCCTGAGTGCCGCCTGCATTGTAGGCGGAATCGATGTAGTCGGTGACGAGCTTCTTGAACTCGGAGACAGTGAAGTCCTTCTGCCCCGTGCTTCCACTATAGTCGAAAATGGTTACCTCGGAATCGGTGTTCTTACCGCTACCGGTCGCGATACCGATGGCTTCCGTGGCGGAATCGATGATGTTGAGATAATGCACGCACTCGTGATAGATGCTGTTGTAGTTCTGGTAGATGTAATAGGAATCATATCGGTGGCTGCCGAGTTCGTCGCCATACTGCGCGACGTACTTATCGAATGCCTCCTTCTCCTGTGTGTAGAGGCCGGTGTAGGGCCAACCGAGTGTATCCTCGGTCTCGCCGCCGGTATATGCGCCGCCTCCGCCGGCAAGATTTTCCCCGTTGTCGAAATAGCAGTTCGAGTGTCCCCAGATGTTCGATGAATATGATGTATTAAGGGCTGCCGCCACAGTCATGCGGAGGCTGACGCTGAGCGCCGACTGACCGTTCGCCTTGCGGAGGTTGTTCTGGGTGTCGAGATATGTCAGGGCGTTGCGCATCTGCTCCAGGGAAAGCGGGTTGGTGTCGCGAGACATGTCCTGATCGACGTACTGGTCATACCATTCGGCCTTATCATCGGCACCGGTCAGCATCGATACGGCATCCTGGGCGTTCTTTTTCTGCGTGGCTGTGAACTGGCTGCCGCCGATGATGTAGTTCATGAAGCCGAACATACCCTGACTGATGACTTCCTGGTCAACGGTCATGTTGGACTTTAGGTCTGCAATCTGCTGCTCAAGAGCCTCAACCTGGGCATTAGCAGCGTCATAAGCCTTTTCCGCGGCGTTCGAAGCGGCGCATGCCGTCTCCCACTCGCCGCGTTTCTGCTTGCGAACTTCGACAAGCTTATCGTACGCGGTCTTCTTGTCTGCTTCGGTCTGCTGGGCCTGCTCGTATGCCGACTTCGCGGCGTCACGTTTACTGGCGGCGGCGTTGTACTCCTTGTTTGCCGCATCGTATGCAGACTGGGCAGATGCCATAGCAGCGTTGGCGGCGTTGGCCTTCTCCTGCGCGGCGGTGACGGTAGTCTGCGCAGCCTGCAGGTTCGCCTGTGCGGTGGCGTCTGCAGTCGTCGCGGCATCGAGCACGGCCTGCGCGGTCGCGAGCTCGCTGGCGGCAGTGACCTTGGCAGCCTCGAGCGCGTTCAGGTCGATACCCGTGCCCGAGGTCGCGGCATCGAGCGCGGCCTGCGCCTGGCTGAGCTTCTGCTGGGCGTTATCGCGCGCGGTGGTTGCGGCTGCGAGCGCAGCGGCAGTCTCCTGCTTCTTGGCCTGGGCAGTCGTCAAAGCTGCCTCGGTATTCTGCTTTTCCTGCTGGGCGCTGGCCTCGGCAGCCTTGGCCTGGTCCAGATTGGCCTGTGCAGTAGTAACGGCCTTATTGGCGTCATCGAGCTTTGCCTGCGCGTCCTCGACGGCCTTCTTGGCGGCCTCGTACTCGTCCATACCCATGGCCTCGAGCTTGGCCTGGGCATCATCGAGGGCCTTCTTGGCCTCATCCTGCTTTGCCTTGGCGTCCTTGAGCGCCTGGGTCTTATCCTCGACACTCTTGTTGGCCTGATCGAGCTGATCGTTCAGGTCGCCCAGCTTCTTCTGCTGTTGCTCGGTCTTTTCGACGGCGGCTTTGAGCTCGTCAATCTTCTCCTGGAGCGCGGCGACTTCTGCTGCGTTCTGCTCGATTTCGTTGTCGCTTACAGCCTGCGAGGCCTGATTCTTTTGCTGCTGCGTCTGCTTTTGAGACTGGCCCGCCGCATCGGCGTTCTTCTGGGCGGCATCGTAGGCGGCCTGAGCGTCCTTGAGCTGCTTTGCCGACTCCTCGGCCAGCTGGGCAGCCGTCTTTACGACCGCTTGGTTACCGGCGGCAACGGTGTTCTCTACAGAACTACCCCCCCCCCTGAACAGAATCGCCGTTATCGGTTGACGGTGCGGCGATTGCCGCCAGCGGCGACATGAGCGGCTGAGCGATGAGGCCCGCCGTCAAAACGGTTGCGACGGCGCGGTTAGCAACGCCCTTGACGTTGACAGTCTTGGCCCGAGGCTCAAAGTGTTGTGGACTGTAGTTTGCCATGGCTTTCTCCCTTTGACACGGATGTATCCATACGCTTCAAATTGTAGGAGCTGATTTTTGAATTCTGTTGCGCAACATTGGCGACCAGCGTATTTTTTGAAATTCGTGCTCCTGTGCTTCACAATTTCGTCACATTTGAAGGAGCTGGTGCATCATATTTTCGCGGGATGGAATTGAGCCTGTGATTTGCATTTGCTCCCGCGTCATCCGCCCTATCGGATTCCGCATCCAACAGGCACCCCGCCCGCCACGGTGTAGAGTTAGGACAACGGGCGCGTTGCGCGGACCGCGCTGGAACGAGGTGGACATGGAACTCGACAAACAACAGATCAAGCGACTACGCGAACGCCATCACCGGCGCCACGGCATCCGCCCTGCCCATAGTGAGGCTGCCGAGCAGGCTGGTCGCTTTTTAAAGCGCGCGTTCAACATTCGCGAGGGACGCGCGCCCTATCACGTGATCCGCAAGCGTTTTGTAAACGGGGCGCGTCTGACTGGCTCTCACCTGTGTATCCTCATCATCGCCATGCTCATCGCGAGCATCGGTCTCGATATCGACTCGGACATCGCCATCGTAGGTGCCATGCTCATCTGCCCGCTCATGGGCTCGGTCCTTGCCATGGCATACGGCATCGCCACGCTCGACCGCGAGATTACCCTTGAGGCCGTCGCGAGCTTGGCTCTACAGATGGCCTTTTGCCTGGTCACGTCCACGTTGTACTTTAAGCTCTCGCCCCTTGGCACCACCACGGCCGCTATCCTCGACAATTCGACACCCACCGTCTGGGACCTTGCCGTCGCGCTCGCGGGCGGCTTTGCGGGTGGCCTGGGCAACTCGCGCGACCAGGAACCCGCCACGCTCATCGCCGGCGTGGCCGTGGCGACCGCGCTCATGCCGCCCCTGTGCGCGGCGGGCTACGGCATCGCCATCGCAAGCGGGTCACTGTTTCTCTCGGCGCTTTATGAGTTTGGCATCAACGTGGTCTTTATCGCGCTGGCTGCCGAAGCCGTGCTGCTTCTTTTGCGCGTGCCGCTCAAGCGCGACCTGAACGGCGACGGTATTGTGACCGCTGAGGAAGACGCCGAGGTCAACGAGCTGTCACGCAAGGTGCGCCGCCGCATCATTGTGGGCACGATGATCTTTACCATCCCCTGCATCGTCATGACCGCGGGGTCCATTGGCTCGGCGCAGGCCGGCGTGCAGGACGGCTATGGCGTCACCGAAACCACGCGCGAGCTCGCCGCGGTGCTGCCGGGCTTTAAGGATTACACCGTCGCCGTCGAGACCTCGGCTACCGAAGGCGAGGAGGAGGGCATCGTCGAGCACCAAACTGTCGCCCATGTGACAACGAGCGAGGCGCTCGGAACGCACGACCGCCACGTCGCCCGCAAGCTCATCGACCTCAACGTGCCCGAACTCGATCGCGTGGAGTTCGATGTGAAGTGATGCAGAGCGCGGGATGAATGCTCGCACGGACGCAAGTTACGACGAGGCGCAGGCGCGATACGGACACGAGCAAATAGCGGGGTGCAGTTCACACCCGCGCCCCGCTCGCTGTTTTATAGCCGTGAATCAACTGTCCAGATCGACCTCGCCAGACTCCACCGTAAACGCCGGATCGGTGCTCACAAGATAAAATCGGGTCACCTTAGTATTTCTAATTAGGTAAATCTGCCCTTGATTGCGTCGGCGCGATATATATGCAACGTGAACCGTGCCGAACTCTTCGCCGTTTTCCTTCTTTAATACCAGGATATTGGGATCGTCCGTACGCTTAAACTGCCCGTCAACGCAGCTGCCGTCTTTGTCGACCAGTTGCCACTGATGGTTATCCTCTTCAAGAAAGGCCAGGGTTTCCAGACTCGTCTTGTCGTCCCGATAGTAACCGTCAATGGCAAACCCTTCGGAAGCGCATTCCTGCATATAGGACGTTTCTCGGCTTATAGCAAACAGCCCCGTAGCGCCCAGGAGCACAGCCAGGCAGACCACTGCAAGGGTTATCGAAATAGCACGGCGACCCATGTTAGCCCAACCGATAGTTGTTTAACGGAGCGCGAAACACACCTGGAACCTCCGATATCAGGGGGAACGTCGCCAGCAGGCTGTCGACAACTATATGCTTCTGACATCAAACCATATGGCTGCTACTCGCGGAGGGGATATCGGCGAGCGGCGTGTTTTCATACTCCATTGGTCAAACCTAAGCACAGTGCTACAGCTCGTACTTGTACACGCGGTAGATGTACTTTTCGACTTCCATCTCGTAGGTGGCGATGGGTAGACCGTAGCGATCGTACTCGGTGAAGGTCGTGGCCTGACCCGATGCCACGAGCATGCTGTTCGAATTGCCGACGCGCTGCGCACTGCTAACGTAGCCTGAGAACGGCACCGCGATCTGGTCTTCGAGCTCGTAGGTGCGTGCCACCTCGTCCACCGTAAAGATGCGCCCAAACGAATGCGTTCCCTTACTGTAGTCGGTCACCACCGCGGCGCCCAGCTGGCCCCAATCGAACTTGGGGCAGTTCTCGGCCGCACCAAAGTTGTTGTCGTATAACAGCACTTGGTAGCGACCAATCACGGTCGTCTCGTCGTTTGGCAGATAGGTCACACTGTGCTGGCCTGCGTTGAGCGAAAAATCGCCTTGGGCCTGCAGCAACTTGTCCTCAAAGCCCGAGCCAGCCCAAAAATCGGGCAAGCCCACGGAAGGCTGCAGCGAGATCATTTGCGCAACATATGTCCAGCAAAAACGGGTGGTAGCCGGTACGACTACCGCCCGTTTGTCTTATATCCGGCTCGAAGTAGGCCAACTACTTCTTAATACCGCGCCCCAGACGCTTGGCGACCAATGCAACGGCCTCCTCACTGGCCGGTCCACAGCTCACGCAGCCATCATGGGCACGCATCTGGCCGGTGACCTCGTCCATCGCGAGCGGCGCCACCTTCTCGAGCTTAAAGCCCTTGCCGGCGCGCATGTTCTCCTTTGCCACGCTGATCATAAGCTTAATACGGTTGAGCTGGTTGACCTCGGATGCACCGGGGTCGTAGTCCACCGCAACGATGTTGCTCTCGGGATGTTGACGGCGCAGCTCCTTGATCACGGCCTTGCCCACCACGTGATTGGGCAGGCACGCGAAGGGCTGCGTGCAGATAATGTTGGGCGCGCCATGGTCAATCAGGTCGAGCATCTCGGCCGTGAGCAGCCAGCCTTCGCCCATGTTGTTGCACACCGAAAGCACCGTGCGGGCCTTGTCGGCCATGGTGCCGATGCGCTCGGGTGCCTCAAAGCGGCGGGACTTCTCGAGCATCTCCTCCACCGGCGTGCGCATCCAGTCCACGAGCTTGATGAGCGCCTGCATACCAGCGCGCGTAGTGGCAGAGCTTCCCAGCTCGTCCTTCTGCAGCTCGGCGTTGCTCATGGAGTACAGGAAGAAGTCGAGCAGGCCCGGTACTACGGCCTCGCAGCCCTCGCGCTCGATAACGTCGACCACGTGGTTGTTGGCCGTGGGATGGAACTTGACCAGGATCTCGCCGACCACGCCCACGCGCGGCTTGGTGCCCTCGCCCGCAAGCGGCATGGTGTCGAACGCACGGATGGCCTCGCGGCACAGCTTGGTGTAGTTGTGGCGGTTGAATTTGGGCGCCAGTTTGCGGGCGCGTGCCATGTACTCCTCGTAGAGCGCGTTGGCGGCGCCGGGCGTGGCCTCGTACGGGCGGCAGCGGTAGAGCATCTGCATCATCACGTCACCAAAGAGCACCGCGTAGACTGCCTGCTTAAGCAGCGCCGGCGTAATCTTAAAGCCGGGGTTGTCCTCGCCGAGCGCCACAGCTGAAAGCGAGATCACCGGAATCTCGGGATGGCCGCTCTCGCGCAGGGCCTTGCGGATGAGCGCGATGTAGTTGGTGGCACGGCAGCCGCCGCCGGTCTGGCTGATAACCACGGCCGTCTTGGACAGGTCGTACCGACCGCTCTCGATGGCCTCCATGATCTGGCCCGTCACCAGAATCGACGGATAGCAGATGTCATTGTTCACGTAGCGCAGGCCCGCCTCGACGGCGTCATGGTCGGTCGAGGGCAGCAGCTCCAAGTTGTAGCCGGCACCGCGGAATACCTCTTTGACCAGGTCAAAGTGGATCGGCGCCATCTGCGGGCACAGGATGGTGTAGCCCTCCTCGCGCATCTGCTCGGTAAAGGGTACCTTGGGCCATGCGGTCGAGGCACTCTCGCGCTGCGCCTCGAACGTATACTTGCGGCTCGCGAACGCGGGAGCGTCCGTGGAGGGCGCCACCGGCGCGGCATCGCCCTGCTCGTAGGCCTCGCCCGCGGCCATGGCCTCTGCCAGGCGCTCGGCCTCCTGGTCCTTGAGCGCGGCCATGAGCGAGCGAATGCGGATGCGCGCGGCGCCCAGGTTGGATACCTCGTCGATCTTGAGCACGGTATAGATCTTGCCGCTGGCTTCCAGAATCTCCTGCACCTGGTCGGTGGTGAGGGCGTCCAGGCCGCAGCCGAAGGAGTTCAGCTGAATCAGGTCCAGGTCGTTGCGCATCGTCACAAAACGGGCGACGGCGTACAGGCGGCTGTGGTACATCCACTGGTCGACGACGCGGATTGGGCGCTCGGGCTTCACGAGATGCGCGAGCGAATCCTCGGTAAAGACCGCAAAGCCAAAGCTCGAGATAAGCTCAGGCAGGGCATGGTTGATCTCGGGGTCGTTGTGGTAAGGGCGGCCGGCGAGCACAATGCCGTGGCCACCGTGGTCCTCGACCCACTTAAGGGCCTCCTCGCCCATGGTCTGGATGTCCTCGTGGAAACGCGCATCAGCCTCAAAAGCAGCGTTGACGGCGGCATCGACCTCGGAGCGCGTGATCTTGGGTCCACGCACGCGACCGCGACCGGCCTCAGCATCGGCCACACGGTCGACGGCGAGCACCTGATACAAGCGGCGCTTGAGCTCGGTCTTGTCGTGATAGGGCACAAACGGATACAGGAACTCGATGTTCTGCTCGCGAATCTCGTCGATATTGAGCGCCAGCGCCGTGGGGTAGCTCATGACAATGGGGCAGTTATAGCAGTTGCCAGCCGTCGGATCCTCCTTGCGCTCCCAGCGCACGCACGGCATCCAAATGAAATCGACATCGCGGTCGATAAGGTTCATCACGTGGCCGTGGCTCATCTTGGCCGGATAGCACACGCTCTCGGACGGCATGGACTCGATACCCGCCTGGTAGGTCTTCTTGCTCGACTGGTCGGACAGCTGCACGCTAAAGCCCAGGCGCGTAAAGAACGCATGCCAGAAGGGGTAGTTCTCGTACATGTTGAGTGCGCGCGGGATGCCGACGGTGCCGCGCGGGGCCTCGTCGGGGCTCAGCACCTCGCGGTTAAAGAGCAGCTCGTTTTTCTTTTTGAAGAGGTTGGGGGCCTCGGTTTTCTGCTTTTTGTGGCCAGCACCCTTCTCGCAGCGGTTACCGGTAATGAAGCGCCTGCCGCCGCCAAAATCGTTGACGGTGAGCTGGCAGTTGTTGGAGCAACGGCCGCAGCGGACATGCTTTTGCGTCACGGTGAGGTGCGCGATGTCCTCGGCTGAAAGGATGGTCGAGGTGCCATCGGCGCCGGCGCGATCGCGAGCGAGCAGGGCCGCACCATAGGCACCCATGCAGCCGGCGATGTCGGGGCGCACGGCGTGAACGCCGGTGAGCTGCTCAAACGCACGCAGCGTGGCATCGGACATAAAAGTGCCGCCCTGAACAATCACCTGGCTGCCGATCTCCTTGGGATCGCGCAGCTTAATAACCTTGAACAGGGCATTCTTGATGACGGAATAGGACAGGCCGGCCGCGATGTCGCCCACTGTGGCGCCTTCTTTTTGCGCCTGCTTGACGCGCGAGTTCATAAAGACCGTGCAGCGACTGCCCAGGTCGACCGGAGCCTTGGCATGGATGGCAGCGTTGGCGAACGCGCGCACGTCCATGTTCATAGAGACGGCGAAGCTCTCGATAAAGCTACCGCAACCCGACGAGCAGGCCTCGTTGAGCATGATGTGCTCGATAACGCCGTCCTTGACGCGCAGGCACTTCATGTCCTGGCCGCCGATGTCCAGAATGAACTCGACGCCGGGCAGGAACGCCTTGGCGCCGCGCAGGTGCGCAACGGTCTCGATCTCGCCGGAGTCGGCCTTGAGCGCCTCGATGAGCAGCGCCTCGCCGTAGCCCGTAGTTGTCACGTGGCCGATGGTGCAGCCGGCGGGGATGTGGTTGTAGAAATCGGCCATGATGACCTTGGCCGTGCCCAGGATGTCACCATTGTTGTTGCCGTACCAGGTGTGCAACAGCTGGCCGTCCTCGCCCACGAGCGCGGCCTTCATGGTGGTGGAGCCGGCGTCGATGCCGATGAACACGCGGCCGGTGTAGCCGTCGAGCTTGCCCTTGGGGACGACTTCCTGGTCGTGGCGGGTCTTGAACTCGGCAAAGTCCTCGTCGGTGGCAAAGAGCGGATCCAGACGCTCGACCTCGGCACCCTGCGTGTCACCCAGGGCATCGATGGCCTCGATGAGCTGCGGGAACGTGCTGAGCTTGTTGGACTCATGCGCCATGGCGGCACCGCTCGCCACGAACAGGTGAGCGTTTTGGGGCACGATACGGTGCTCCTCGTCCAGGTTGAGCGTGAGGTAGAAGCGGTGGCGCAGCTCGGAGAGATACTGCAGCGGGCCGCCCAGGAAAGCGACGTTGCCGCGGATGGGACGGCCGCACGCCAGGCCCGAGATGGTCTGGGTCACGACGGCCTGGAAGATGGAGGCGGCCACGTCCTCGGGGCGGGCGCCTTCGTTGAGCAGCGGTTGGACGTCGGTCTTGGCAAAGACGCCGCAGCGGCTGGCGATGGGATAGATGGTGGTGGCGTTGGCCGCGAGTTCGTTAAGGCCGCTGGCATCGGTGTGCAGCAGGGTTGCCATCTGGTCGATGAACGCGCCCGTACCGCCGGCGCAGGTGCCGTTCATGCGCTGCTCGATGCCGTTGTCAAAGTAGATGATCTTGGCGTCCTCGCCGCCCAGCTCGATGGCGACATCGGTGGCCGGGATGAGGGTCTCGACGGCACGCTTGCTGGCGATGACCTCCTGGACAAACTCCAGGTCAAGCCACTGGGACAGCAGCAGGCCGCCCGAGCCGGTAATGGCGCAGGTCATCTGGGCCGTCGGCAGCACGGTCGCAGCGCCCTCGAACAGGTCGCGGGCACAAGCGCGGACGTCGGTGTGGTGGCGCTGGTACTTGGCGTAGACGATCTGGTTGTCGTCGTTGAGCACGGCGAGCTTAACGGTGGTGGAGCCCACGTCGATGCCCAGGTGCAGGTTGCCGCGGGCGGCCTCGGGGTTGAAGATCGCGCCTTCGGGGGCCTGGGCGGCGGCTACGGGCTCAGCGGCGGTGGCGGGCTCGCTGACGACGGAAGTCTCCCCTGCCACGTTCTTGGCATCGGCAACTGCCTCGGCAACTTTCTCGGCAGCCGCGGTCGCGGCCTTCTGCGCGGCGTCCACCACGGCGGGCGCGGCCTCGCGTGCGGCAGCGACCATGCGGTCCTTGATGCCCTCGACGAGTTTGCTCATTGTCTCTCCTCTTAGTTGTTGGACTCGACGGTTGCGGTGGTGTCGACCGCGTCCTCGAGCTGCAGGTTCAATAGCTTCAAGCCGTATTCCGGCACGTTGATATCGATGGGTTGGCCATATAGGTCGCCGGGACGCACAAAGGCGATAACCGTCATAATGCGCGCCATGGCCTCGGGCGATTCGGTGAGCCCACGCTCAAACCAGCGCTGAATCAGGCCGACCTCGGCGCTCACGACATAGGTAACGTAGTAGTCAAAGAATGTACCCAGCGCCAAGCCCAAAATGCCCGTCTGCGCACGCGGTACCACAGCCTCACGAGCGGTATCGATGATTCTTTTAATGAAGGCCTGGTCGCCGCCCGGACCCAGCAGTGATCCGATCAAATCGCGGTTGGCCGCAAGGTAGCGCAGCAGCTCAACCGAACCGGGCGCCGGCTCGAGCTCATCGATGTTGTGGTAGAGATCGGGCAGCTGAGCTGCGGTGATGAGCTCAATGCGCTCACGGATCTCGGCCAGCAAGCCGCCCTCGATTTGATTGATAAAGTCGGGGATATCGCGGTAGTGCGAATAGAACGTGCGGCGCGTAAGGCCAGCGCGCTCGGTGAGCGACGCGACATTAATGCGCGAAAGGTCGCCGCTTTCGGCAAGCTCGCTGGCAAGTGCCTGGCGAAGGGCACGCTGCGAGCGAAGGGACCGGCGATCACATTTCTCGAGCTGGGACAAACGTCCTCCTTGTTACTCAGCCTGTGCGCTATTGCACAGTGCGAGTATTATTGCACACCGTGTGCATCAACACGTAAAGGCAATATTTGGGATGTGACGAAGGGGCAGCCTCTTTGTCACATTCAGCGACCGCCTAGGTTGTGCCAGTTGTGCCTGGCTTTTGGAGCGGCATTGCTGATTGTTCAAAATGTCATTCGTGGGTAGAATAGTGTCGACGGCAGCCCAAGTTCTGGAAAGCTGGGCAGCGCCGTTGTTTGCATTAGGGGGTCAACGCCTTAGCGGCGGCGACCCCTTCTGTTGCGCTTCGAACGCTGCTTGAGTGCCTCGGAAAGGCCGACGAGCGCCGTGAAGAACGAGACCAAAGCGGTCAGAAGTCTCACGAAATCAATCAAATCGGTCATGGGCATCACCTCCCATCAGGTGGAGGGCGCTGCCCGGCACATGGAACTGCCGCCAACGATACCGATTCTATCAAAGCGTAGTTGTATATGCGAATATATGTTCGTATTCCAAGAACACAGACCCCTGTGACAAAGGGGCTGCCCCTTTGTCACATTATTCGATGACGGTGCGAGAGTTTTGCTTGTGCATGGTGGCGAGCATGTGTTTGGGGACGGCGTGGACCATGCAACTGCCGATAGTTGCGCTCGCGGCGGCTTTAGCCGCATCGCTAGCGTTTTTGGTCGCATAGCTGTGGCGGAAACGCTTGAGCATGGCGATATCGTTGCCGCCGTCGCCATAGACCGCGACCTCGTCCTCGGCAATGCCGTAGTAACCCGCCAGCCAGGCCACGCTCTCACCCTTGTTGCACGCCACGTCCGTGATCTCGAACATCACCGGATCGAACGGTGCGTTGACCACGCGGTCGGAGCGCTCGGCAAGGTACGCCTTAAGGTCACGCTCCAACTCGGGCGAGGTCACGCGACAGTTGATTTTGCACACGTCATGACGCAGGATGTCACCGATTGACTGGTCGAAATACTGCTCCTCGTGATACCCGCCACGCGCACGCATGCCGCGCATCACGATGCGCTTGATAGGACTGTCCTTTTTAAAGCCCGCCTGGTGCATCTCAAACGATCCGCTCGAAAACATGCCATCGGGCGTGGAGCAGTCAAAACAGATATCCGGAAACTCCTTGAGCAGCTCCTCGGTAATCTGAGGGTCGATGGTCCAGGTCTTGAGCACCTCGCCATGGCTGTCGCGTACGATTGATCCATTGGAGCAGCAGGCGTCAAGCGCCAGGCCCGTAAAGCCATGCTCTCCGATCGGCAGCGTCGAGCGTCCGGTCGCGGGAACCACATGCAGGCCGGCCTCGATCAGCTCGCGAATGGCACGGCGGATAGTCCCATCTGCCTCGTGCAGGGCGTTCAGCAGCGTTCCGTCTAAGTCACTCGCAAACATCTTGATCATGGGCGTGCCTCTCCTTCGTCTGCACGATATTGTAGACGAGAACGGGCGCGCCCCAAGAGAAGCGCGCCCGTTAGGCGAAAGATCGTCCTACACCGCGGCGGGACCATGCTCGCCGGTACGGATACGGATAACCTCCTCGACCGGCTCGACCCAGATCTTGCCGTCGCCGACGGCTCCGGTGCGAGCAGCGTTGCAGATAATCTCGACAATGCCGTCGACATGCTCGTCGGCGCAAATAAGGGTGAACTGTACCTTAGGGATCGTGTTGACAAGCAACTCGTTGCCGCGCACGTATTCCTTCCAGCCATGCTGTGCACCGCAGCCCTGCACCTGGTTGATAGTCATGCCGCGAACATCGGCAGCAAACAGCGCGTCTTTGAGAACCTCAAGCTTTTCCTGACGCACGATAGCCGTGATCTTTTTCATAATGAATTCCTCTCAATAATCAACGTATCCCTTTACATGAGACGCGGGTTTCCCAAGTGCCGCAGATTGCCGTGAAAGAGGAGCGAAGCGTACTTAAGTACGTGAGCGACGATTGAACGGCAAGGTGCGGTGCTTGGGGAAGCTGCTAATCGAGTCCCGAGAAAGAGGGATACGCGCTCTCGCCGTGCTGACTCGCATCCAAGCCCAGCGTCTCATCGGCCTCGTCCACGCGCAGGCTGCCGTGGAACAGCGCCTTGACCACCGCGGCGATCACCAAATCGAGCACCAGCACAATAGCGACCGTCACCACAATGCCCAAGATCTGCGAGATGAGCAGCGACGCGTCGCCCGTGTAGAACAGGCCGCCCTTACCGGTCCACGAGAGCTCCGGCACGCAGAACAGGCCCGTGAGCACGCCGCCCAAGATGCCGCCAATGCCGTGGCAACCGAACGCGTCGAGCGCATCGTCGTAGCCGAACTTGGTCTTAAGATGGCTGATGGCCAAGTAGCAGACGGGCGAGACGATCAGGCCCATGACCAGCGCTGCCCACGGCTCGACAAAGCCTGCCCCGGGCGTGACCACCACAAGACCCGCAACCAGACCGGTGCTGGCACCCACCAGCGTGGGGCGGCCGGTATGCACGCGCTCGACGGCAAGCCACGAAACCATGCCCGCCGCGCTGGCCGTCACGGTGTTGAGGATGGCAAGTGCCGCCACGGCGTCGGCCTTAAACTCGCTGCCGCCGTTAAAGCCAAACCAGCCAAACCAAAGCAGGCCGGCGCCCAGCGCCACAAACGGCACGTTATGTGGACGGTAGCTCACCATGCCAAAGCCACGACGACGGCCAAGCATTAAGCAGAGGATCAGGCCGGTAAGACCGGACGAAATGTGCACCACGTCGCCGCCGGCAAAGTCGAGTGCGCCGATAATGTCACCGATAAAGGAGCCATCGCCGCCCCAAACCATGTGGGCAAGCGGCGCATAGACCACAAGCAGCCAAATGCCCAGGAAGGCCGTCATGGCACCAAACTTAACGCGGCCGGCCAGGCTGCCCGTGACGATAGCAGCAGTGATCATGGCAAACGCCATCTGAAAGGCGATGTTGATGATCTGAGGGTAGACGACACCGTCCGCAGCATTGCCCTCGGCCGCCCGCAGCACCTGGCCGAGCACCGGCAGGCACAGCAGCTGGTCAAGGCCTCCAATAAACGGGCTGGAACCGTCGCCGCCGTAGGCCAGCGACCAGCCGGCAATAACCCACAGCACACCAACCAGGCCAATGGCGCCAAAGCACATGAGCATGGTGTTGATGACATTTTTGCGCCTGGACAGGCCGCCATAGAAAAACGCCAGACCCGGTGTCATTAAAAACACGAGCATGGTGCAGATGAGCATAAACGTTGTCGATCCCGTATCGTACATTCGCTCCCCCTTGGTCGCATGAACGTTGTCGGCGCCCATAATGCGGCCGAGGGGCAACTGGTGTAGACCAGATACGGCGTTGTTAAACGCAGCGTTGTCGAATGGAAACGGTGCCGCAATCTTGGAAACGGCGCGGCAACGGGCGCGAAACGAACGGGAAATACGCGAGCAAGGAAGCCGTGAGCGCGCCCGTCCCGGCTAGCGGCGGAACAGCTCGCGGGCTCGGTCGCGGAGGTCGGTAGCCCGAATGACACCTTCGTAGCGATTGATGCGCAGACGCGGGAAGGCGTTAAAGAAGCGTAGGTCGCGGCGGCTGAGTGACACGCTCGGCACCGGGCGGCTCATGCGCTTGCCGGCAAGGCGACGACTGAGCGACGGACGCGGCATGCTCGGCGCGGCATCGGCCACGCGGCGGGCGGCAAGCGCCAGGCCGCGAGCACCATCCGCGATAAACGTCGGCATCGAAGCCTTCTCGCGCAGGGCATCGAGCGCGGCGTCACCCAGCTCGGCCAGCCACGCGTTAACGGCACGGCTACGGATGTGCGTCTGTGCTACCGAGTCAATCGTAGAATCGGGAATACGTTCGAGCACTGAGTCCGAGGCATCGGCAAGCGACTCATTGATGCGGTCGGCAAGGTCGGCCCGGACCCGCTCCAGCTGATCAGACAGACGCCGCCAGCTCGCCAACGAGCACACCGCGTCGACCATCATCGCGACCGCGACGATAAAGGCGGACAGCCGCACAATCAGCACCGGCAGATGGCCAAGCAGCCCCAGCAATGCCGGCTCCACTAAACGGCAAATACACAACGCACCCAAGCCAAACGCGCAGGCCCAGTACAGGCAGATGCGTCCGTGCAAGTTAAACGGCAGGTGCGAGTAATCCCAAAAGCGAGCGCCCGTTGTTTTTTCCAACAGCACGCCTACGCTGTACTCAATCACGCTGCATACGAGCGCTGCAGCGACAAACCGGCTCGAGGCATCCGGAATCCCACGCAACAGCAGCCAGCAGGCAATGCCGCCCGCGCCATAGATGGGGCAGCACGGCCCCAGCAAAAAGCCACTGTTGGCAAATCGTCCGTGATTGAGCATGGCGCAGACCGTCGACTCCCATGCCCAACCGCAAAACCCGTAAAAGGCAAACGAGAGCACCAGCGCCGAGAGTGGGCAGGCGGCAAGCGTCGCGCCGCCAAACGCAATATCAATCGCGGTCCCCACCGTCTACCCTCTCCTCTTTTCGCTCGATGCTTTACTCACGCTATCGTCCGTCTCGTCCTTGCGCGGCAGGCGGCCGGCGACCGTCTCACGCAGAGCACACCATTTATCCGCTAGGCACACAATCCATGCCTCACGACACGTCGGCGGCACCGGCACCAGCGGAAACATATGGCGCACGATAATATTCCGCTCGCGCGGCGTCAGCTCAAAATCTTCCTCGGCACGCGCCAGAGCAAAAAATGGATGCCGGAATCCGTGCAGTCGATGGCTTGGGTCGGGGTCGTGCCAATCGTAGAGAAAGTAATCGTGTAACAGGGCTCCGCGCAGCAACGAGGCGCGGTCGACCGAAACACCGACGCGGCCCAGGCGCTCGGCAAAGGACAGACTCGCCCGCGCTACCGAAGTCACATGTGCATAGACCGTCACGTCGCCATGCTGGATAAACTCGCGCGTCAGGTCCAAGCGGCCCGCCTGGGCCAGCTGGCGGGCGGCATACTCGACCTCGTGCGCGATTTTCTCGGCACGAACGGCATCGGACATGCTGCCTCCTTCCGGCGGCTCATGGCGGCAAGCCACGGCCTGTGCACAATCGATAAAAACATCATGGAACACATCAGTATGGCATCGGACAAAACGTTTTGCCCCACCAGTTGGCGAATTACCGCGCCGCCGTCACATATCAAACGCCAAAATGTGCGAGACTGTCTTGTGCAATTGTGTCGGCCGAGGGAGCGCCGGCGCTCGATTCGCATGGAGTAACCCACAACGATGCTGCTTACGCAAACGACAACGCCCGAGGACGTCAAGGCTCTTAATCGTGCCGAGCTCCCGCAACTCTGCGACGAGATTCGCCACGCCATCCTCGAAAGCTCCGCCGCCGTCGGCGGGCACGTTGCCCCCAACCTGGGCGTCGTTGAGCTTACGGTCGCGCTCCATCGCGTGTTTAACTCCCCTATCGACAAGATTCTCTTTGACGTTTCGCACCAGACCTACGCCCACAAGGCGCTGACTGGGCGCGCGTACACTTATATCGATCCGAAGCGCTTTGGCGAGGCCTCTGGCTTTGCCAATCCCGACGAGTCCGAGCACGACCTGTTCGCCATGGGCCACACCTCCACATCGGTGAGCCTGGGCTGCGGCTTGGCACACGCCCGCGATCTGGCGGGCGACAGCTACAACGTCATCACCATCATTGGCGACGGCTCGCTTTCGGGCGGCTTGGCGTTTGAGGGCTTCAACAATGCCGCCGAACTCGACAGCAACCTGATCATCATCGTCAACGATAACGACCAGTCCATTGCCGAGAACCATGGCGGCCTGTATCACAATCTGGCCGAGCTGCGCGCCAGCAACGGCACCTGTGAGCGCAACGTTTTCCGCGCGATGGGGCTCGACTACCGCTATCTGGACGCCGGTAACGATGTGTTGGCCCTAGTCGACGCGCTGCAGAAACTGCGCAATATCGATCATCCCATCGTGCTGCACGTCTCCACCGCCAAGGGCAAGGGCTTTGAGCCGGCCCAGAGCGACCCCGAGCGTTGGCACCACGTGGGTCCGTTTGACATGGCGACCGGGCGCAAGCTCTGCCCGGGCCATCCGAGCGAGCCTGCGCCGCGCACCTACGCCGACATTACGGGCGAGGCGCTCAGCGCCGCCATCGAGCGCGATCCACAGGTCGTTGGCATCACGGCCGCCACGCCCTACATCATGGGCTTTACACCCGAGCTTCGCGCTGCCGCCGGCAAACAGTTCGTCGATGTGGGCATTGCCGAGGAGCACGCCGTGACCTTTGCCACCGCGCTTGCGCGCTCGGGCGCCAAGCCAGTCTTTGGTGTGTACGGCACGTTTTTGCAGCGCGCCTACGACGAGCTGTGGCACGACCTGTGCCTCAACGACGCCCCGGCAACCATTTTGGTGTTTGGTGCGTCAATCTTTGGCACCACGTCCGAGACGCACCTCTCGTTCTTTGATATTTCCATGCTGGGCGGTCTTCCCAACATGCACTACTTGGCGCCGGCCTGCATGGAGGAATATCTGTCCATGCTGAGCTGGTCGCTCGACCACCGCGAGCATCCCGTGGCAATCCGCGTACCGGGCATCGGCCTGGTAAGCCGCCCCGATCTGGCACCTGCCGAGGACGCCGATTACGGCGTCGCGCGCTACAGCGTCGTGCGTCAGGGCCGCGATGTGGCCGTGCTCGCGCTTGGCGATTTCTTTGAGCTGGGTGAGCGCGTGGCAAACCGTCTGACTGCCGAGTACGGCATCGAGGCCACGCTCGTCAACCCGCGCTTTGCAACCGAGCTCGACCGCGAGTTCCTCGACAGCCTTGCCGCCGAGCATCGCGTTGTCGTCACCCTCGAGGACGGCATCTTGGACGGCGGCTGGGGCGAGCGCGTAGCATGTTATCTGGCATGCACGCCGTTGCGCACGCGCACCTTCGGCATCGCCAAGGGCTTCCCCGACCGCTACGACCCTAACGAGTTGCTCGCGCAGAACGGCATGACGGTCGAGAACATGGCCGCCGAAGCCGCGAGACTACTCAACGAGTAAGAAAACCTCCGCAAGGAAAGCGCCCCTGCGGAGGTTTTTATTTTCGCGACGCGATTATCTCAATCTGTAACATCTATGGCCTGAATTCCCGTCTAACTGTTACAGATCGAGATAAGACGTCGTAGTCCCAGACCTTTGTCTCAATCTGTAACAGATAGGGATCTTTTGACCGTCCAGATGTTACAGATTGAGACATTCGAATTCCCCTGAAGAGAAAATCTCGATCTGTAACAGGTAGAACCCATTTCCTCGTCTAACTGTTACAGATTGAGACAAAGCAGCAAGACATGCCGCCGCACCGACCATGCCGTCTGCAAAGCGCTATCTCAGCTGTAATAAGCGACGTTTGCCCAGATAAAACCTGCCAAAATAAACCTGTCCCTTTTTGGTAGGTAGAATTACCCATAAGGTAAGTATGTTTCTGAGTTATTTCGTGTTGACCCATTTGAGCGCGATAGGGTATAACTCTACTCAACCGCTAGGGATTTTATTGAGAAAGGTGTTCTACCATGAGCAAGAACCTCTCCCAGCAGGTCGTTCTCGACCGCCGCGGCTTTGTCGCCGCCACCTTCGCAACCGTCGCCGGCCTTGGTCTTGCCGGCTGCTCCGACACCAGCGCCGAGGCCGACAAGGGTTCCGCCGCCAGCTCCTCCAAGGGCTCCGAGGATACCGAGGTTTCCGCCACGCTCGATGCCAAGGCGTTCGACAAGCTCGTCAACGACGGCCCCAAGGCCGATGACGACGCCATCGCCGCCAGCACCTGGGCGACGGCCGTCAAGGACGCCGGTGTCTTTAAGATCGGTGGCGTTCAGACCTCCACGCTCTTCTCCCTCCTCAACGAGAAAGACGGTCAGACCCGCGGCTTCGACGCCGGTATCGCACAGCTCCTGTCCAACTACATCCTGGGCGAGAACAAGGTCGAGATCACCCAGGTGACCTCGGACACGCGCGAGTCCGTCCTGCAGAACGGCCAGGTCGACGCTGTCTTTGCCACCTACACCATCACTGACGAGCGCAAGAAACTCGTATCCTTTGCCGGTCCCTACTACTACACCCAGCAGGCCATCCTGGTGCTCGCCGATAACGACGACATCAAGAGCGTCGACGACCTGGCCGACAAGAACGTCGCCGTCCAGTCCGGCTCCAACGGCCCTGCCATTCTGGAGGAGTTCGCCCCCAAGGCCAGCCAGCAGGAGTTCAAGACCGACGAAGAGGCCCGCCAGGCACTCCAGCAGGGTCGTGTTGACGCCTACGTCATCGACAACAACATGCAGCAGAGCGCCCTGGTCCGCGAGCCCGGCAAGTACAAGATTGCCGGCAAGCCCTTCGGCAGCAAGGAGCCCTACGGCATCGGTCTGCCGCTCGATTCCGACGGCGTCACCTTTGTCAACGACTTCCTTAAGAAGATCGAGGACGACGGCACCTGGACCGAGCTGTGGCAGATCTGCATCGGCGACCGTACGGGCGACACCAATGTTCCCGAGCTGCCCGAGATCGGCGCCTAGGCAACGAGCCTAGTAACAGCCGCAACGAAACCATATGGAAACGCACGATGCGCTTTATTGCGGTAAACTGTTTCCTCACAGAGTTGTCGGGGCTTCCGTACACACGGAAGCCCCTTTCCTTATCGGCGGGAGGTCCGCATGAGTCTCTCCGAGCTCTGGTCGCTCTATGGCCAGAACTATATCGACGCGCTGCTAGCAACCTGGGGCATGACGCTTGAGTCGTTTGCCATCGCCATGGCACTGGCCGTCGCCGTCACCGTGATGCGCGTGTCGCCGCTCAAGCCGCTGCGCGTCTTTGGCGACCTGTATGTCCAGGTCTTCCGTAACATCCCAGGCATCGCACTGCTCATCATCGTCGTCTACGCGCTGCCGCCGCTCAAGGTCGTCCTGCCCTACCGCACCTGCGTTATCGTCGCCACGGTCCTTTTGGGCTCGGCCTTTGGCTCCGAGAACTTTATGAGCGGCATCAACACCGTCGGCGTCGGCCAGGTGGAAGCCGCCCGCTCGCTGGGCATGAACTTTAGCCGTATCCTCGCCAAGATCGTGATTCCGCAGGCGCTGCGCTCGAGCGTGCTGCCCATGACCAACCTCTTTATCGCCGTCATGCTCACCACCGCGCTCGGCAGTCAGGTGCCGCTGCAACCGCAGGAGCTCACCGGCGTGGTGAGCTATATCAACACGCGCTCGCTCGGCGGCGTCGCCGCGTTCTTTATCTCGGCGCTCGGCTACCTGGGCACGGCCTTTGTGGTGAGCCACATTGGCAACTATATCGATAAGAAGGTGAGGATCCTCCGATGAGCAAGCACTCCACCTCCGCGCTTACCATGCGCGATGCGCTCTACGAGGCTCCCGGCCCCAAGATGCGCGCCAAGATTCGCATCGGCACCGCCATCTCATTGGTTGCCGTGGCGGCGCTCATCGCCTTGGTACTGCAGCGCTTTTATGTGACCGGTCAGCTTTCGGTCCACTATTGGTATTTCTTTACGCACCTCACCACTTGGAAGTTCCTGCTTGCCGGCTTTGAGGGCACCGTTAAAGTCGCACTCACCGCCGGCGTCATTGCGCTGGTACTGGGCTTAGCCCTTATGCTCGGCCGCACCAGCGGCATCGAGCCGCTGCAGCTGGTCTGCCGCGTGCTCACCGATTTCTTCCGCGGTGTGCCGAGCCTGCTGTTCATCTACTTCTTCTTTTTGGTGCTGCCCCAGTACAAGATCGCGCTGCCGTCGTTTTGGATGCTCACGCTTCCCGTCGCGCTCGCTGCCGCCGGCGTGCTGGCCGAGATCTTCCGCGCCGGCGTCAACGCCGTGCCGCGCGGCCAGGTCGAAGCCGCTCAGGCACTCGGTCTCTCCAAGGCCAAAATCACCTTTAAAATCGTGTTGCCGCAGGCTATTCGGTTTATCATTCCGTCGTTGATTTCGCAGCTTGTGGTCGTAGTCAAAGACACCACCGTCGCCTACGTGGTGAGCTACCCCGACCTCATGCAAAATGCCCGCGTGCTCATTACCAACTACGACGCCCTCGTGTCGGTCTACCTGGTAATCGCGGTCATCTACATCCTCATCAACGTCGCAATTAACAAGGCCGCTGTCTACGTTTCGCACAAGACCGGCGCGACCATCATCCGCTAACGCTTTACCATTTCGAGTCATAAGGAGCCGAGTACCATGGCACAGAGCACCTCTTCCACCGGCAATCAGCCGCTGATCGAGCTCAGACACGTCGATAAGCACTATGGCGAGCTGCACGTTCTCAACGACATCAATCTGTCGGTCGACCGCGGCGAGGTCGTCGTTGTGATCGGTCCCTCGGGCTCGGGCAAGTCGACCATGTGCCGCACCATCAACCGCCTGGAAACCATCGACTCGGGCGAGATTCTCATCGAGGGCGAGCCCCTGCCGCAAGAAGGCAAGGATCTTGCCCGCATGCGTGCCGAGCTGGGCATGGTGTTCCAACAGTTCAACCTGTTTGCACATATGACCGTACTGCAGAACGTCATGCTGGGGCCGGTCGACGTGCTGGGCGTGTCCAAGGAAGAGGCTCGTGAGCGAGCCATGGACCTGCTGAGCCGCGTGGGCGTGGCCGAGCAGGCCGATAAGGTGCCCGCACAGCTCTCGGGCGGCCAGCAGCAGCGCGTGGCCATCGCCCGCTCGCTTGCCATGCAACCCAAGGCCATGCTCTTTGACGAGCCCACGAGCGCCCTCGACCCCGAAATGATCAACGAGGTGCTCGAGGTCATGGTCCGTCTGGCCCAGCAGGGCATGACGATGATCGTCATCACGCACGAGATGAACTTCGCCCGCCGCGTTGCCGATCGCGTCGTGTTTATGGCCGACGGCCAGATCGTGGAAACCGGCACACCCGACGAGTTCTTCGACCATCCCCAGACCAAGCGCGCCCAGGACTTCCTCAACTCCATCAAGGGCCACTAACCCAATTGCCACGCGGGCAAATTCATCAGTAACGTTTGCCCCGCGCCACCCCTGTGCCATGTCCACCCGGATTCGAAAGCCGCAACCATGATCGGAACCCGCACCTCATCGTCCTACACCCCGCATGTCGACGTCGACCCCGCCGACCGCCCACTCATCCTCGTCGCACCGCGTTGGGAAGAGGCAAAGCCGTTTTTGAGCGAGACGCTCTCCCCCAACGAGGAAATCGCAAGTGTCTTTGTCGATGCCATTCTTGCCGCCGGCGGCCTGCCGCTGCAGATGTCCATCACCGAGGACATTGAGGTTATCCGTCATTACGTCGATATCGCCGACGGCATCGCTATTCCCGGCGGCCCGGACGTCAACCCCAAGCGCTGGGGCGACGAGCGCCCCTACGACCCCACACTGTGCTGCGAGATTCGCGACCGTTTTGAGTTTAAGCTGGTTAACGAGGTGCTCCGCGCCAAAAAGCCACTCTTTACCACCTGCCGCGGCACGCAGCTGCTCAACGTCGCCACCGGCGGCACCCTGTGCATGGACGTGCCGAGCCTGGGTGCGCGCGAGGGTCGCACGCAGTGGCGTCACACCCACGTGCTCAACGATCCCGTGCACCCCGTCGAGGTCGTGCCGGGCTCGATGCTGGAACGCGCGGTTGGCGGGTACAGGCTAATCCAGACCAACTCCGCACACCACTGCTGCGTCGACCGTCTGGGTAAAAGCACGCGCTTGGTCGCCAAAGCAACCGACGGCGTTCCCGAGTGCATCGAAGTCGAAGGCCAGCCGTTCTGCCTGGGCGTACAATGGCACCCTGAGTACACGTGGAAGACGCTCGAGACCGACTTTAACCTGTGGAAGTCGTTTGTCGAGGCAGCGGCAAAGGTTAAGCAGGCCCGTTAGCTCGCGAATCACACAACGCAAAAAGGCGCCCCGCCGGCCACATGGCCCGACGGGGCGCCCTTTTGCCTATACGTGGCCAGCATACAGTCCAAGGCTCGCAAGCTCTTATTCGGCCGCCTCGCGCAGGGCCGACATCGTAGCCGCATATTGCTGCTGCAGCGCATGCATTCCCTCGCGAGCGCCGTCAACGGCATCAGCGCCACGCAACGCTTCGGTCACCACGACCGCAGGCTCGTACAGATTATCGAATCCCAGATTCTGACTCACGCCCTTGAGCGTATGCGCTGCCATAAACGCACCTTCGGTGTCTCCTGCCGCCATGGCGGCCTCCAGCTTGTCCATGCTCTCGTCATCCAAAAACTTGAGGGCAAAACGGGCAAGCATCTCCTCGCCCATCAGCCGAGCGCACGCGTCATCATAATTGGCGCCGATCTTCTCATACGCCTCACGCATGGAAATCATGGATTAAAAACTCCTTTGGTCAAACTAAATCGTGGGAAACGCGGCGATAT
>CALLSB010000020.1:0-13349 GCA_938014225.1 uncultured Collinsella sp.
CTCCAACGTGCCGGCGAGCACGCTCAGCAGCGTCGACTTGCCGTCGCCGTTTTTACCGACAATACCAATACGGTCGCCCTCGCCCACGCCGAGCGTAACGCTATCGAAAATATGCTTGGTGGGAAACTCTAGGCTGACGGAATCGCATCCCAAAAGAATCGCCATATGCCCTGCTCCTTCGTAGAAATTCAACGTTGTCCATGATAGCAGCGAGCCCCACCCCAAACCACCACGAAGGCGCCTGTCCCCTTTGTGGTGGTCGTTTCGGTCGCAGAGCAAAAGGCGGGCCATCTCCCGCAAGAGATGACCCGCCTCTCCAATCAGTCCTGCGGCAACCGTGGCCGCTGCAGGCCTCAAGCATGTCCCGGACTAGGAGAACATGCCGGTGAGGTAATCATTCAGCCGCTTATCCTTGGGCCGTTGGAAAATCTCGTCAGTCTCGTCGTACTCGACCATATCGCCCATGTAGAAGAACGCCGTGCGGTTGGACACGCGCGACGCCTGCTCCATGTTGTGCGTCACGATGACGATGGCGCGCTCGGCCACAATCGACGACATAAGGTCCTCGATCGCCAACGTCGAGATGGGGTCGAGCGCCGAGCAGGGCTCGTCGAACAAGATCACGTCGGGGTTGAGCGCCAGCGTGCGCGCGATGCACAGGCGCTGCTGCTGGCCGCCCGAAAGCGCGTAGGCGCTCTTGTCGAGCTTGTCCTTGACCTCGTCCCACAGCGCCGCGCCGCGCAAGCTCTCCTCGACCATGCGGTCGAGCTCGTCGCGGTCGGTGATGCCATGGCGCTTGAGCGCAAACGTGATGTTGTCGCGAATGGACTTGCGGAAGGGGTTGGGCTGCTGGAACACCATGCCAATGGAGCGACGCAGCTCGTAGGTATTCTCGGTCCTGGTGTTCACGTTGCGCCCGCGGTAGTTGATCTCGCCCTCCACGCGGCAGCCGCGAATCTCGCGATTCATAAGATTGAGGCTACGCAAAAAGGTCGACTTACCGCAGCCCGAAGGCCCGATGAGCGCTGTGATCTCGCCCTTATGAAAGTCGAGCGACGTGTCGTGCAGCGCATGGTGGTCACCATAGTACACGTTGACCTCCTTGGTGGAGAGCACGACCTCGTCGCTCACGGCCTTGCCGCTCACGCGCACGCGCCTCTCGCTCTCCCCCACGCTCGACAGGAAGTCCTGGGTCTCGGACGATGCCGCTTCGGTTGCGGGCGTTGCTTTCATCTCGCTCATTCAGCCGTCATCTTCCTTGCCAGTTGCTTGCCCACAATGCGGGCGACTACGTTAAACAGCAGCACGCAGATCATCAGCAGTGCCGCGGTGCCCCAGACGATCTACTGAGCCTCGGGGCTGCCCTCGCCGTAAATCTTGTAGATGTGCACAGCGAGCGACTCACCGGGGCGGAACACGTTCCAGGCGCAGGTGGGGCTCGACAGGTTAAAGCTCAAGAAGTTCAGACGCACCGGCGAGCTCATGCCCGAGGTAAAGAGCAGCGCCGCGGCCTCGCCAAAGACGCGGCCGGCCGAAAGCACGATGCCGGTCACGATGGCGGGCATGGCCTCGGGAATCAGAATGTGCAGCGTGGCTTCCCAGCGAGTGAGGCCCATGGCCAGGCACGCATCGCGCTGGGCCTGTGGCACGTCCTCGAGCGCCTGCTGAATCACGCGCACTAGGATGGGGATGTTGAACATGGTGAGCGCGACGGCGCCGGAGATGATGGAATACTTCCAGCCCAGCTGCACCGAGAACACCAGGAAACCGAACATGCCGACAACGATGGAGGGCAGCGAGGACAGCGTCTCGATGGCGGTGGAGGCAATGTCGCAGATGGGCCCATTCGGCGCGTACTCAACCAGAAAGACCGCGCCGCCCAGACTGATGGGCACCGAGATGACCAGGGTGATCAACAGCAGGTAGAACGAGTCGAACAGCTGGTAGAGTACGCCGCCCTGGGTTCCGTTGGCGCGCGCGGGCTGCGTGAGAAATCCCGGCTGGAACAGCGTCGAGATGCCCTCGAACAGGATGTAGGCCACCATGGAGACGACGATGAGCATGACGATGGCGGCGATCGCCGTCAGCACGCCCGTGGCGATGCGGTCCTGCTTTTGGACGCGCCCGAGTCTCGCCTCGTCGATGTGGATGCGCGTGCTAGCCACGAGCCTTCGCCCCCTTGCGGCCGATAAGGTGGATGATCAGGATGAAGATGAGGCTCATGCCCATCAGCAGCAGACCGAGCGCCCACAGAACATCGTCCTGGGCCGAGCCCTCGGCATAGACCGCCATAGACGTGGTGAGCGTGGTGGTGATGGTAGACGCCGGCGACAGCAGCGACGTCGGCATGGCCTCGATGCCGCCGATGACCATGCGCACGGCGAGCGTCTCGCCAAAGGCACGGGTCATGCCAAGGATGACTGCGGTCATGAGCGACGGCATGGCGGACTTGAGCACCACGTGCCAGATGGTCTGCCAGCGGGTGTAGCCCAGCGCAAGCGAGCCCTGACGGTAGCTGTCGGGCACGGCGCGCAGGCCATCGACCGAAAGCGTGGTCATGGTCGGCAGGATCATGACGGCCAGCACGATAGCGCCGGGCAGGATGCCCAGGCCCGTGCTCACATGGAAAACACTCTTCATAAGGCCGACAACCACGTGAAAGCCGATCAAGCCAAAGACGACCGAGGGAATGCCGGTCAAAAGCTCAATAAGCGGCTGAAAGATCCTGGAACCAAACTTAGGCTGGATCTCGACCGCAAAGATGGCAGAGCCGATGGCGATGGGCAGCGCGATGAGCGTGGAGAGCACCATGACTGCAAACGAGGTGACGATCAGGGGCAGAGCGCCGGTATAAGGCAGGCCGTTTTCGGCCGTGTTAGCCAGGTCCCACATGGTACCGGTGAAAAACTCGACGACCGAGACGCCGTCCTTGACAAAAGCCGAGAGGCCCTTTTGGGCGACCATAAAGATGAGCGCGGCAACGACAAGCGTCACGAGCGCAACGCACGCGCCCGTGACGCCCAGGCCCACGTTCTCAAGGTCGCGCTTTGGCAGCTGTTTTGCCATTGCAAACCTTTCCGGGGGCGATTACTTATTTAGCTGAGACCTTGCCGCTGGCGTCCTTGACGACCTTCATGGCAGAGACGGGAATAAAGCCCTGCTCCTCGACGAGCTTGCCCTGGACGTCGTCGGAAAGCATGAACTCCAGGAAGGCCTTGGTAGCCTCGTCGGCGTCCTTGGAGCAGTACATGTGCTCGGTCGCCCAGATCTTGAAGGAGTCGTCGGTGACATTCTTGCTCTTGGGCTCGACGCCCTCGACCTTGATGGCGTTGAACTTGGAGTCATCGAAGTGCGAGAAGTCCAGGTAGGAGATGGCGTTGTCGGTGCTGGCCATCTGAGTCTGGACATCGCCGGACTTGTCGAGCTCGGCGTCGCCCTTAAAGTCGACGGCCTCGTCGCCAAAGACGGCGGCCTCAAAGGTAGCGCGGGTACCGGAGCCGGCCTTGCGGTTGAGGACGACGATGGTGGCGTCGTCGCCGCCGACCTCCTTCCAGTTGGTGATCTGGCCGGAGAAGATGCCCTTGAGCTGCTCGAAGGACAGATCGTCGACCGTCACGTTCTTGGAGACGACGGGGCCCATGCCCACGACGGCGACCTCGTGGTCGACGAGGTTCTTGACCTGATCGGCCTCGAGCTTGGACTCGGCGAAGACGTCGGAATTACCGATGGTGACGGTGCCGGCGGCAACAGCGGTAAGGCCCTTGCCCGAACCGTTGCCCGAACCGGAGATGGAGACGTCGGGGTTGGCATCCATGAACTTCTCGGCAGCAGCCTCGACGAGAGCCTGGAACGAGGAGGCACCGTCGTAGGTCACCTCACCGGAGACGGACTCGGCAGCAGCGGCGCTACCCTTGTCGGCAGCGTTGGAAGCGCCTGCGCCACCGCAACCAACGAGACCGAGGCCGACGATGCTGGCAAGACCACCAGCGAGGCCGAGGAACTGACGACGAGAATAAGCCTGATCGAGCATGATCTTCCTTTCATACATGCGACTCGCGGGCACCCCGCCCGCTTTGCTGTTTGGAAAGATACGATCCCGACCGGGCAGCACCCGCGCCAACTGCGGTTTCTTACGGGCATTTGATAAACCCTTACCGCAAGCGCGGCAGGGCTTTACAAACGAATAACAATCCAGCGCCAAATATGGCGCACCTTTTACACCAATAAAAGCAAAGTTGCGGTGAAATAGTTCCTGTTTGGCCATCAAATGGCCCATTCTAGGAACTATTCCACCGCAACTTAGATTGGGAAACCGCGTAACCTTAAAGCTCTAATTCATTCAAACGAAGGATCGCCACGATATAGATCTTGAGAGCTTGCTTGAGCTGTTCCTCGTTGGCGCACTCGTTGGGGCCGTGCATCTGGCCACCCCATGCAGGAAGCTCAAGGCCGGTCTCCTCGGGGCCAAACGACACAGCGCGAGCAAAGTTGCGCGCGTACGTGCCACCGCCCATGGCGAAGGGCTCGGCATGCTTACCCGTAAACTCGTTATAGGTATCGATAAGCGCCTTCACGGCCGGATCATCGGCAGAGACCGAGAACGGCACCTTCGCGCGACCCAGCTGGCACGTCACACCAAAGCGGCCCACGAGCGGCTCGAGCTGCTCGCGGATGGTATCGGCGCTCGTGCTATCGGGGAAGCGCACGTCGATTACCTGCTCAATGTGACCATCCGCCACGCGGATGACGCCGGGGTTGCAGGTGAGCGGGCCAAACGCGGGGCTCGTCGCGTCGATACCCAGGCCGCGGCCATAGGCATCCGCATGCACAAAGGCCAGAAACTTGACAAACTCGTGCTCGGCAGGCGTCAGCAGGCGCTCATCGCGTGCGCCAAACGCGTCCTCGGCCTCGCGCAGATACGCCACGATGAGGCCAACGGCATTGATCGTTCCCTCGGGCATCGAGGCATGACCGCCAATGCCGTGAGCGAAAATCTGCGCATGTCCGTTATCGAGCGCCGTAATCTCTAGGCGGTCGGCGTTCTCGACCGGCGCCGGCAGCTCATCGGCGGCAATCGCGAGCTCGCAGATAGACTGCGACGGAATGGCGTTGCTCGCCTCGGCACCGCTCCAGGACACAATGCGTCCGCCGTCGATCTTGGAGCTCACAAACGTCGCCCCAAACTGGCCCTTCTCGGCATTGCAGACCGGGAACTCGGCATCGGGTGTAAACAGAAAGTCGGGGTCTGCATAGTTCTCCAGATAATGGTGAACGTCGGACATGCCCACTTCCTCATCGCAGCCCAGCAGCGCGCGGAAGGTATAGCGCGGGGTGATGCCGTGCTTGAGCAGATAGGCGCCGGCGTAGAGCGACAGTACCGCCGGACCCTTGTCGTCGATAACGCCGCGACCGAGCAGCCAGCCCTCGCGACGCTCCATCGCAAACGGGTCGGTATTCCAACCGGGGCCGGCGGGAACCACGTCCACGTGGCAGATGGTCGCGAGCTGCTTGTCGCCGCGGCCCGGAATATCGGCAATGCCCACAAAGCCCTCGTCATCGCTCGTCTGGTAGCCGAGCTTTTGCGCGATACCGAGCGCGCAATCAAGCGCATCACGGACCGGGCGGCCAAACGGCGCACCGGGCTCCGCATCGGTAGCAACGGCCACGGACGGATAGCCCACCAGCTGCTCGATATCGGCGACAACGTCCTCCCAGACCTCGTCGACATACTCAGCGACGCTCTGCTCCACCTGATTCATGGACAACCTCCTTACCAATGAGCGGCGAGCGCGCCCGCCTCTCACATCACATACTTATGTGTTAAAAGTTTAGCAAGCTCGGCCACCGAGTGCACCACCGCATCGGCGCCCGCGGCCTCGTGCTCCCCCGGTGCCGCCGCGCCCGAATAGATGCCGATACACGGCACGCCCATCGCGTGCGCGCCCTCCACATCGTTGAAGCGATCGCCGATCATCACGGCACCGTCGGCCGTCGCGCCCAGGGCCGCCAGCGCATCGCGGACCGAATCCGCCTTGGTCTCGCGCCCCTGCGGCGGATTCATGCCAACCACGGCCTCAAACTGGCAAAGCCCCAGCTCATGCACCATATCGATGCACTTCGCCTCCATGCGAGACGTCGCGACCGCCATGCGATGCCCCTGCGCGGCAAGGCTGTCGAGCAGCTCGGAGATTCCATCGAACACGGGGTACTCATCCGGCCCCAGCTCATCGAAAAAGGCACGGTACTCGTCGGCCACCACAAGCGATTCCTCGCGCGAGAAGCCATAAAAGTCGTGGAAGCTCTTCCACAGGGGAGGCCCGATCATACGGCGCAGGTCACCCATCTGCGCTTCCGAAAACCCGCGCGCAGCAAGCGTCTTGCGCGTCGAGGTCATCACCGCCCGGCCTGTATCGGCCACCGTGCCATCGAAATCAAACAGCACGACCGGCCGCTTGCATATCTCCAGTGCCTCCATCGGCATCCCTCTTCCCCAGTTGATGATTTCCACACCGACACTTCAAACTGTTGACTATTCAACAATTGAACCTAGCAATGTGGAATGACTCTACTATACTTGTCGCACTTTGCTCTCAGAAGGCGGCGCGCAAACGCCCCAACGAAAGGTGCAATTATGTCTTTTGCCATCATAACCGACTCCACGTCGGACATCTCCCCCGCCCGTGCCCAAGAGCTCGGCATTTACGTGATTCCACTGCATGTGATTATCGAGGGCGAGGATCTGCTCGACCAGGTGCAAATCACCGCCGAGGAATACGTCGCCCGCATGGCAGGCTCCGAGCAGCTACCGCACACCTCGCAGCCGAGTGCCGGTGAATTCAAGGCACTCTTTGACCGCGTGCTCGCCGACGGCCACGATAGCGCCATCTTTATCTCGCTATGCAGCGAGTGGTCTGCCTGCTACGCCAACGCGTGCCAGGTGGCCGATACCCACGAGCTCGACGTGCGCTGCATCGATTCGCGCACCGGCTCGGGCGCCGAGGGTCTGCTGGTAGAGTACGCGCTCGCCATGCGCGAGGACGGCCGCAGCCTAGACGAGACCGAGGCTCAGATCCGCGCGACGCTGCCCGACGCCCATCTGCTGCTGATTCCGCGCACGCTCGAGAACCTGGTCAAGAACGGCCGCGCGCCCAAGCTCGCTGGCCAGCTGACGCAGATGCTCAACATTCGCCTGGCCGTTTCGCCGGAGTGGAAATCGGGCGAGATCAAGGCCATCAAGAAGGGCCGCGGCGCCAAGCGCATCGTCGCCAACACCATGGCCGATTGCCTCGCATTTTTGGCAGAACACCCGGGTTCAAGCGTACGCGTGCTCACAACCGGTGCCGCTGAGGAGCAGGAGCTCGTCAACCAAGCGCTCGCAGGCCAGGACTACGTAGACGCCGGCACCGGCCCCATCGGCTGCACCATCGCGACCCACGTAGGCGTCGACGCCATCGCCATCAGCTACTGCCCCCGCTACCAGCCAACTCGCTAGGGACACCCACATCAGTTGCGGTGAAATAGGGACTGTTTTTGGCTTATCAGCCGCAAATCAATCCCTATTCCACCGCAACCTTGAAATCGGCGATCAGCCCAGCGGACCCTGAAAAAGCTCCTGATGAGTGCCCATTCGCACCAGCCTGATCACTGGGTTAGTCTTATGGGGCAGATATAGAACGACCACATCGACCAAGCCATCGGATAGGTGGAAATCGATGTGGCCGTTGTAATTGCCGCCCGGGTTTGAGAGCTCGTGGGCGCCGTACTCCGCCGGAAGCGACCCATGAGCCACAAGCTCTGCAACCGCCGCTTTAAACTCACTCTTTAGCTGCGGATGCATGCGCATCGTTCGTTTGTAGTCCGCCTTAAATTGAGCCTCGACTTTGATCTCGAACATCGCTATTCCTCATCAAGAAATGACATAAGCTCATCAGCGTCGTTGAATGACGGGCTATCGTCCGGCAAAATCCCCAACTCATGAGCCTCGGCGATTACCATGGCACGCCTCGTCGCCTCGTTGGGCACCTCCGCCCTTCCTACAATCTCAAAAGGAATCTTTCGCTGATTTACCAGCTGCCGAACAGCAAGGTTGAGATACGAATTGAGACTCAAGCCAACTGAGTCCAAGAACTCAGTCGCCTGTTCCTTGAGCCCCTCTTCGATGCGAACCGTCGTGGGCTTAACCGTTGCAGTAGACATACGCGACCTCCTCGCCTCATCTTTTACATCAGTATACCCAGTTTAGATGGCAAACTGACGTTAGATAGCATCAGATTGCCATGCATATCCATGTCGCGGTGGGCACGATTGCTCTACATCAGCCCGCCGAGCGCAATGTCGACGGCTTCGTTGAGGTCGTCGGTAATGTGCACCAGCTCCGGATCGAGCGGGCTGATCATACCGGCGTCCATCACCGGACCGTTAAGCCAGTCGAACAGGCCCTGCCAGTACTCGGTGCCCACCAAAACGAGCGGCATGCGCTTGACCTTGTGTGTCTGCACCAGCGTGAGCACCTCGAACATTTCGTCGAGCGTGCCAAAACCACCGGGAAACACGATGGCGCCCGAGCTGTATTTGACGAACATGGTCTTGCGCACAAAGAAGTAACGGAAGTCCATGCCGAGGTTCACGTATTTATTGAGCCCATGCTCGTGTGGCAATTCAATGCCCAGGCCAACTGACTTGCCGTTGACACTCGCCGCTCCTCTGTTAGCCGCTTCCATGATGCCGGGGCCGCCACCGGTGATGACCGCCACGCCACGTTGCGCAATCTTGCGCCCGACGGTACGCGCCGCCTTGTAGAGCGGATCGGTCTTGGGCGTGCGGGCGCTGCCGAAGATGGTCACCGCGGGCCCGAGCTCGGCAAGCGCGCCAAAGCCGTCGACAAACTCTGCCTGAATGCGCAGCACACGCCACGGATCAGCATGCAGCCAGTCGGTCGACTCCTCGGGCGCCAGCAGGTTGGCGTACGTATTGTCCTTAGGAATCATGGGGCCGCGCATGACCACGGGGCCGCGGCGGTACGTCTCGTCGTAGGCCGGCTCGCCCTCAACATTCTCGTTCTTAATCATGGGTACTCCTATCGAGAAAAAGAAAACGGGCGGGGTCGACGCCATGCGCCAAACACCCGCCCGAACATCAACTATTCGGTATGGTACCCACGATGCATCAAGTGCTTGCAAGCTATCGGTCAGCGGTCGCGCAGACGGTCTTAGCGAACGCGATGACCGGCCGGCGCTCGCCCCTTGCCGTTGCCCGCGCTCTGCAAGCGCCCGAGCCGCTCTTAGTAGTCCACCGCCGCAGGACTGTTCATCCAGTCGCTCACAAACGCGCCGTAGCGGCCCTCGATAATGGCCTGGCGGGCACGTTGCATAAGGTTGAGAAGGTAGTAGATGTTGTGCATCGACAGCAGAATACCGCCGAGCATCTCCTTCTGCGTGACCATGTGACGGATGAGCGCGCGGCTGTAGCCGCCCGTGCACACCGGGCAGGTGCAGGTGGGGTCGATGGGGCCGTCGTCGTGCGCAAAGCGCGCGTTGCGGAAGTTAAGGCGACCCTCACTGGAGAACGCCGTACCCATGCGGCCGGTGCGCGTCGGCAGCACGCAGTCGAACATGTCGATGCCCACGCCCACACCGCGCACGAGGGTGGTGGGGTTGCCGACGCCCATCAGGTAGCGCGGCTTGTGCTTAGGCATGTACTCGCTCGCGAGCGGCGCCAGCGTCTCGAACATGGTCTCGTGGTCCTCGCCCACCGAGTAGCCACCGATGCCATAGCCGGGGAAGTCGCCGCACTCCTCCAGGTGGCGCAACGATCGCAGGCGCAGGTCCAGATGCATGCCGCCCTGGACGATGCCAAAGAGTGCCTGGTCATCGCGGGTGTGAGCCTTGTAGCAGCGCTCGGCCCACATGCTCGACAGTTCCACCGCGCGCTCGACGTAGGCGCGCGTGGCAGGATAGCCGGGGCACTGGTCGAGCTGCATGCAGATGTCGGAGCCGAGCTTCATGGCGATTTCCATGTTGTCCTCGGGCGTCCAGAACACGTGGCGGCCGTCGTAATCGTTGACGATAAAGCGCACACCCTCGTCGGTGAGCTTGACGGCGTCATTGTGGCTAAACACCTGGAAGCCGCCCGAGTCGGTAAGAATAGGGCCATGCCAGTTCATAAACTTGTGCAGTCCGCCCAGCTCGGCGATGGTGTCCTCGCCGGGACGCATGGACAGGTGGTAGGTGTTGGCGAGCACGATCTGCGCACCGAGCTGCTTAACGGTCTCGGTGGGGATGCCCTTGACGTTTGCCTTGGTGCCCACGGGCATAAAGATCGGCGTCTCGATGTCGCCGTGCGGGGTATGCAGCACGCCGGCGCGCGCGTGCGTCGTCGGATCCTCGGCGATCAGGTCGAATTTAAAAAGGCTCTGGTCCATAAACTGGAACTCCTTGGTTGCGGTTCATACGCAGACCATTATACGGGCAACCAACAACCCGCACCGACTCGACAGAAACTGGCGCAAAGAGGTCATAGTCATTGGGGACGTTCTTAAATGACTAGTCGTCGGGGACAGTCTTCAGCGCCATCTTGCAAAGGAGTGTCCCAATCTGCCGGCACTCAGGGACTGTCCCCAAGTGCCAACAAGAGTGTCCCTTTCGACTAGTCATTTAAGAACGTCCCCAACGACTACTTTTCGTCAGCAACGCAAACGCCGATGCCCTGGCAACGCCAGCGAGCGGTCGCCAGGGCGAACAAATTGGCATGAAAAGAGGGCGGCATAGACCTTCTGGTCATGCCGCCCTCTTTGAATGACAAGTTGTCGCCCTGGTGACCGCGCAGCGTCGGCCCGTTACGGCGTTTGGTAAAACGCCGTAACTCTTAGGGCCGCTGGCCCATGCCACCCTCGAGGGTGACAGTCTCGCCGTTCATATACTTAAAGTCGGGGCCACAGAGCTGAACGACCACACGGCCGATTTCCTTCTCGACGTCGCCGTAATGGCCCGCCGGCGGCATGTGAACGTTGGCCTTGAACGCCTCGGGATAGGCATCCTGGAAGTTCTCGAGCGCAGCAGTCCAGGCAAGCGGGCACACGATGTTGACGTTGATGCCGTCCTTGCCCCACTCGTTGGCGGCGACGCGGGTCAAGCCGCGGATACCCTCCTTGGCGGCAGCATAGCTGCACTGGCCATAGTTGCCAAACAGACCGGCGCCCGAAGCAAAGTTGACCACGGAGCCCTTGGTCTCCTTCAGGTGCGGATAGGCCTTCTGCATGTACAGGTAGGTGGCATACAGGCCAGAGTAAATGGCCAGGTTAAACTGGTCCATAGTGTGGTCGGCGATGGTCACACCCGAGGCGCTGGCCTGAGCGTTGTTGACGACGGCGTCGATGCGACCGAACTCCTCAATCGCCTTGTCGATAACGTTCTGCACGACGGCCTCGTTGTCCTGGCCGGCGGAGACATCGGCCTGAACAGGCAGAACCTTGACGCCGTACTCGGCCTCAAGAGACTCCTTGGCAGCCTCGAGCTTAGCAACGTTGCGGCCGGTGATGACGAGGTTCGCGCCCTCCTTGGCAAAAGCGATATCGATGCCGTAGCCGATGGAGCCAGCGGAGCCGTCCTTGAGCGTGGCCTTGCCGCCGCCGGTAACGATCACGGTCTTACCAGTGAAAAGTCCCATACGAAGTCCTTTCAAATCGCGACGGGCACGCCCGCCGACTGCGCGCATCCAAAATAAACGCGCCAAAAGCTGAAATGCAACTTTAGCTTCTTCAAGTGAAAAGAAAAGGCCTCGGCAGGCGAACGGCATAACGTTTTTCGGCGAAGGGATTGTCAAGTAAAAATTGGGTAGAGCGGCCGAATTTTTGCTATCGACGCGAGCCATCGAACACGTTTTGAAACTTTGCTGCGGCGCGCGGGATGTCGGCGCGAGACTTTATCATAGGGTGACAAACAACGATGAGGAGCACATGCCTATGACAGACGAGCTGGACCCCCAGACTCAACAGCATATTGATGATTCCGCAGACGTCACCGCAGATACTGACGCTGTGACCTGCGATGGTATCGACATCGACGACCCCATCTTGAACGAAAGCGCTACGGCGGAAACCCCCGAAACAGAAAACGCCGATGAGCAAAACGACGATGCGCCCGCTCAGGACGACGCCCCTGTACAGGACGACGCCCCGCAAGCAGCGGGCCCCATCGAGGTGTCTTCGGAAGAAGAGCTCGATGCCGTCATGGACTCCATGATGGATGCTGTCAAAGCGATGAAAGACGCCGTCGCCGATGCCGATATCGATGCCGAGGAAGAGGAGGCCGCCGAGGCGGCCTCGACCTTTGTGCCCGGCGAGACTCCGGTTGCCGACCAGGGCAGCACCATGCCCTCGTTTCTGCAGCTCGAGCACCCCACGATTGGCGCCGATGCGGTCGATCCGCACGCAGCAGGCTTTTCTGTGGTCGAGGGCGGTACCGGCAATATCGCCGCGCCGCAGGCTGCCGATGCGGACGCTGCCGACACCGCTCGCCCGACCGCCCCGCACTCCCCCGCCGCGAGCCGCGATCTGGGGACCGCTGTCTCGAACACTGCGAACGCCGTGGGCACCTTTATCGCCCAGGGCGCCTCGGCCATGCGCGAGATGAACGCCGCGAAAAAGGCACTTGCCGATGCCCGCGCCCACCTGGCCGAACTTGAGCAGCGCATTGCCGATCAGGCCGAGGAACTCGAGACGCGCCAGGATATCGCAGGCCGCTACGACCAGATCGTCGCCGACCAGCGCCAGGCGATCGCCACAGCGCAAAAGACCGCTGCGGCAGCCGAGATTGACCGTGATGCCCACGCCGCCAAAGCGACAGAGCTCAAGGGGCAGTTCGAACAAATGAAGACAGAGGATGACGCGACTGAGCTCCGCCTGAAGGCCGCGCTCGATGCCGTGGAGGCCCGCGAGGCGAGCTCGCGCGAGACCGGCAACCGCCTCGTTCGCCGTCTTGAGGATTCCAAGCGCATCCGCGACAAGGTGCAGGCCGAGCGAGACGCCGGCATTGCCGCCGCACAACAAACCGTCGACGCCACGCGCGCCCAGCTCGAGACGCTGCGTCATGAGTATGCCGAGCTGCAACGCAATCCCTCGGCAAATCCCGCCAACTATACGGTGCGCACCAGCGAGCTCTCGATGCAGATCTCCGACACGGCAGATGCCCTGCGAAAAGCCGAAGAAGATGTCCCGCGCATCACCGCCGACCTTGAGCACTCGCTTGCCGCAGCCGAGCAGGCCGTCGAACAGGCTCAAGCCCCCATTGCCGAAGCCAAACGCGCACACCAAGCCGTGACGACTGAGGCCGATGCCGCGCGAGACGAGCTGC
>CALLSB010000021.1:0-3383 GCA_938014225.1 uncultured Collinsella sp.
CGCCGCGAAGGCCCAGGGCGGCCGCATCGAGAACGGCCTGTTCCCCGCCTCCCACACGGCCGAAGAGCTCGCGCGCATCCAGGAGCTGAGCCAGCGCAACGCCGGCGGACCCGATAGCAGCCAAGCCACACGTCGCCGGCGCGAACGCGATCGGGAGCCCGGCCCCGTCCGCCGCATGATCAACGCTTGGTGGAACCGTCTGCTCGGCGCCGTCTACGGCGGCGGCTTCTCCATGCAGGAAGCGGAATACGAGGAGCACGCCACCAGCCGCGACTATCTTTGGAACACCCTCGGCACCGCCGTGTGGGGCCTGGCGTTTCCGTTGCTCACCATCGTGTCTACGCAGCTCGTGGGCGCCGAAGAAGCAGGCAAATTCTCCATCGCCTTTGTCACCGGCACGCTCATCATGATCGCGTGCAACTACGGCGTGCGCAATTTCCAGGTCTCAGACATCGACGAAAAGACGTCCTTTGCCTCCTACCAGCTCAACCGCTGGCTTTGTGGAGCGCTCGCCCTAGGCTGCGGCCTCATGTACAGCAGCGCCCGCGGCTATGATGCGCAGATGGCGACGATCGGCCTGGGCGTCTACCTGTATAAGGTCATCGATGGCGTCGCCGACGTGTACGAAGGCCGCCTGCAGCAGGCCGACAAACTCTACTTGGCTGGAATGAGCCAAACGCTACGCTCCGTCGGCGTCATCGCGGTCTTCAGCGTGGCGCTGTTCCTCACGCGCAGCATGCCCATCGCGGCCATGGCCATGGGTGTCACCGCGATCGCCTCGCTCGTGCTGGTCACCGCGCCGCTCGCCCTGCTCGAGACCGAAAAATCGCGCCGCGTGAGCCTGCGCGAGGTCGGCCACCTGTTTGTCCAGTGCGCCCCGCTCTTTGGTGCACTGTTCCTGTTCAACCTAATTGAGAGCATGCCCAAGTTTGTGATGGAAGGCACGCTGGCATACAAATATCAGCTGTACTTTAATGCCCTGTTCTTTCCGGCGCAGGCTATTTTGCTGAACATTGGATTTATCTATAAACCGCAGCTTCTGCGCTTGTCGAGCATTTGGGCTAATCCTCGCAAGCGTCATCGCTTTGACCTGATTATTGTTGCCGTTATGGCGCTGATCGTGGTCATCACCGGCGTGTGCGCCGCATTTATGGCAGGTCCCGGTATTCCCCTCATGAGCTTGATGTACGGCCTCAGCTTTGAGCGCTACCGTACGCTGGCGTTGCTGATGGTCGTCGCCGGCGGCGTCACCGCGGCCATCGACTTTATCTACGCCATCATCACGGTGCTACGCCACGCTGGAGACGTCACCAAGATCTACCTGATCTGCTTCGCCGTAAGCGTGGTGCTGCCGGTGATCCTGATTAAGCTGCTGGGTCTGATGGGCGCTGTAGTGAGCTACCTAGCCATCATGGCCCTACTCCTGGTGCTGCTGATAATCGAGTACGCCCACATCCGCCAGCGCATAGAACGCGACCGCAACCCATACGGCGCCTAATTAGCTGCCCGGTCACCGGAATTTGCGATGGAATCACCCCGTCTGGGGTCTCGTTGCGGACAATATTCATCACGCAAAACTAAGTGAGTAGACTTTTACCGAATCTCCGACCACACCAACAGAGCACAAGTCTGTGACCTGCGGTTTTATTGAGGCAAATATGTTGGGTGCTCGGCATTTCCAAAAAAGTCTACTCACTTAGCCAGCGGGCAGCCAAATGATTATTTAATCCCCGTCCCAGAGAAATCAATTAGCGGGCAGAAGGGCAAAAGTAGTCAAAAAAGCCCCGTCCCAAATTAGCTACCCCTTGCACCGATTATTCGCCCGGGTTGATGTTCGCGTAGAACTCCGCCCCGTCGTCCAGGCGCAGGATGCCCACGCGACCGAACTCGGAGCCGGTGGCGGCAGCGCAGTCGATGTCGATGCGATCGGGCACACCGGCGGCATCCTCGCCGCCCAGGCGCACGATCTGCCCGCGGCCCGACTCCTCATCGAGCCCCGCAAGACCACCGACCTCGCAATAACGCCCGAGCGACACCGTTGGCGTGTGACCGCTCACCACGACCGGACCCTTGCCCTCGGCAGAAAGCAGCCCGGTCGGCACATCCCAATAGCCGTGACGAATCCACAGCAGGTCATCGGACGACTGCACTGCGAGCATCTGCTGCAGCAGCTCGCGATCAGCACCCACCGCTCCGACGCCATCGGCACAATCGACACCATGCTCAAGCAAAAACGCGCGCGCCGCCTTCATCTCGATTCCAGCATGTACCAGCAGATACGGGCGCTCCTCGGTCTCGACCACCGCGTAGAGCGGCAGCGCGGCCATCCATCGCACGAGCTCCTCGTATGCCTCAAATTCCATGTCGTTGAGCTGCTCGCGCGTCGTCCAGCCACCGTTGATATCCCAGGTCTCGGCATCGAGCGGATCCTGACCAATGATGGCATCGAGCATGATCTGCTCGTGATTACCCTTGAGCACGCGGGCGTTGGGCAGCGAGCGTACGAGCTTAATAACGCCGACCGGATCGGGCCCACGATCGATCATGTCGCCCAGCACGTACAGCGTGTCGTCGGACGTCAACGAGATCTTAGACAGGGCCTCGTCAAGCGCACGCACGTGCCCGTGAGCATCAGATGTCACATAGATCGCCATGGTACGCCTCTCCTTGCATTGCGGCCGAAGCCCGACGCCGCAACTAAAACTTCAAGTTGAACTTAAATGTTACTCATTGTACTCCGTTGCAATAAAGCTGGAAAGGGTTTCCGAGCAGCCGTCTATGACGATATCGCGCACGCCCGCAATCCAACCCCATAAACCCACCATCTTTGGGTACAAATAACCGCAGACAACTGACCGTGCCACGCCAACCACCCAGGAGCGGACACCATCCATGAACCAGATCCTTCTCTTTATCGGCCTCGTCATCATTTTGTGCCTGACCATCAAACCCGTCGGCAAAAAACTCCCCTTCCCCACCCTGCTCATCTTTATCGCACTCGGCATGCTGCTGGGCGTCAACGGCCCGGCACACATCGACTTTAGCGACTACGCGCTCACCGAAACCGTCTGCAGCACGGCGCTGCTATTCATCATGTTCTACGGCGGCTTTAACACCAATATCGACCGCGCCAAGCCCGTCGCCGCGCCGGCGGTGCTGCTGAGCACGCTCGGCGTCGTCATCACCGCAGGCATCACCGGCGTGTTCGCCCACTTTGTACTGGGCTTCGACTGGATCGGCGGCCTGCTGTTGGGATCGGTCGTGGCGTCCACCGACGCGGCCAGCGTCTTTAGCGTTCTGCGCGAGCACAGCCTGTCGCTGAGGGGCGGCACCGACTCGCTGCTCGAGGTCGAATCGGGCTCCAACGATCCCGTCGCCTATAT
>CALLSB010000022.1:0-7681 GCA_938014225.1 uncultured Collinsella sp.
CCACCGAAAGGAAGCATTGTATGATCGTCGCCATCGACGGCCCCGCCGGTTCCGGCAAGTCTACCATCGCCAAGGAGATCGCCCGCCAGCTGGGCTTTAACAAGCTCGATACGGGCGCCATGTATCGCGCCGTCACCTTCGCTGCGCTCGACCGCGGCATCGACCTGGACGACGAGGCTGCCATCGATGCCCTCGCCGAGCAGATCGAGATCCGCTTTACCAACGGCACCGGCGAGGACACACGCCTGAGCATTGACGGTCAGGATGTCTCGGCCGCCATTCGCACCCCGCAGGTGGACGCCAACGTGTCCAAGGTTTCGGCCTACCCGGGCGTGCGCGCCGCCATGCTCATCCATCAGCGCCGCGCCGCCGAGAACCGCGATATCGTGGCCGAGGGTCGCGACATCGGAACCGTCGTGTTCCCCAACGCGCAGGTCAAGGTCTTCCTGACCGCCGACCCGCGCGAGCGCGCCCGTCGCCGCGTGCTGCAGCGCCACCAGAACGATGCGCAGCCGCTCACCACCGAGCAGCTCGAGACCGAGGTCGACGAGACCCTCGGCGCCCTCAAGCAGCGCGACAAGCTCGACAGCAGCCGCGAGGTCGCCCCGCTCGTGCCCGCCGAAGACGCCGTGCACGTCGACTCCACCGCCCACACCATCGATGAGGTCGTCTCGATAATCGAGGACCTCATCAACCAAAGGAGGTAACCCATGCGCCTGTTTAAGCAGACGCCCGAGGATTACTACAACGCCCCCTACGCCGAGTTCCCAGCGCTCATCCGCGGCACCGTCGTCGTAGTCATGGCCATCCTTTGGGCCTTCTCCAAGTTCATGTGGCGTTGGAAAGTCGAGGACGCTGACCTGCTGTTTGAGCGCCAGGAAGGCCGCGGCAGCGTGGTCATCTGCAACCACACCTCGATGGCCGAGCTCCTGGCCGTTGAGACGGCGTTGTTCTTTGGGGGCCGCCGCATTCGTCCCATCTTTAAGTCCGAGTTCGCCAAGAGCAAGATTGTGCGCTGGGCCTTTAGCCGCGTTGGCGGCATCCCCGTGGAGCGTGGTACTGCCGATATGAAGTGCCTGCGCGCCGCTCAGCATGCGCTGCAGCGTGGCGAGGACGTCCTGATCTTCCCCGAGGGCACGCGCATCCGCTCGCGCGAGATCAAGCCCGAGGTCCACGGCGGTTTTGCGCTCATCGCCCAGATGGGCAAGGCACCTGTGAACCCGCTCGCCATCTGCGGCTGGTCCGACATCACGCCTGCAGGCAAAAAGATCATGCGTCCCAAGAAGTGCTGGATCCGCGCCGGCAAGGCCGTCTCGCTTTCCGACGCACCGGCTGGGCTTAAGCGCACGGAGCGCCTGGAATGGTTTGAGTCCGAGGCCATGAACCGCGTCTACGCTATGCGAGACGAGCTGTGCGCCGAGCATCCGGGCAGGTTCTAGCCATGGGCGAGGATGTCATGAATACCGTCGAGGCCGTTGCCGGCAAGTCAGACGCCCCCACCATCGAAATCGCCGCCCATGCCGGCACTTGCTACGGCGTGCAGCGCGCGCTCGACATGGCTCTGGCCGCCGCGCCGCAGGCAGGGGAGAGCGCTCAGGTCCACACCCTGGGGCCGCTCATCCATAACCCCATCGTGGTACGCGAGCTCGCTGAGGCAGGCGTTGGCTTGGCCGAGAACCTGGATAATGCCGCAACCGGCACCGTGATCATCCGCGCCCACGGCGTGGTGCCGCAGGTGATCGATGCCGCTCGCGAGCGTGGCCTTACCGTGGTCGACGCCACCTGCCCCTACGTGAAGAAGGTCCATGTGGCCGCCGAGCGACTGGTGCGCGAGGGCTATCGCGTGGTGGTCGTAGGCGAGCCAGGTCACCCCGAGGTCGAAGGTATTCTGGGCCACGCCGGCAATGATGCGCAGGTCGTGAGCTGTGCCGCCGACGCCAACGCCTTGTCGCTCAAGGGCAAGATAGGCCTGGTTGTGCAGACCACCCAGACCGCGCAGAACCTCGCCGAGGTCGTGGCCGCCATCACCCCGCGCGTGCAGGAGCTGCGTGTGATCAACACCATCTGCGCCGCCACGAGTGAGCGTCAACAGGCAGCAGCCACACTTGCCAACCGCTGCGACTGCATGGTCGTCGTGGGCGGCAAGAACTCGGGCAACACCCGCCGCCTGGCGCAAATTTGCGCAGACGCCTGCGAGCGCACGTATCACATCGAGGAAACTTCCGAGCTCCAGGCCGCGTGGTTTACCGACGCTCACCACATCGGCATCACCGCCGGAGCCTCCACCCCGCAAGAACACATCGAGCGCGCCGTCGAGCGCATCAAGGAGCTTTGCCGCTAACCATGGACCAGACCGTACCCGCATACGCCGCCGAGGTGGCCGATTACGGGCGCAGCCGCGACCCCGAGCCGGGTGAGGGCGCGCTCGTTAAGAATGTGCGTCCCGAGTCGCCCGCATGGGATGTGGGTATCGAGCCGGGCATGCGCGTGCTCACGGTCAACGGCGAGCAGCTGACCGATATGATCGTGTGGCTCTGGGAAGCAGACGACGACACCGTCGACCTCGAGGTTCTCGACCCGCGCGACAACACCGTCACCCCCGTCGAGCTCGACCGCTTTCCCGGCGAGGATTGGGGTTTGGAGTTCGATGGCCCCATCTTCGACGGCATGCGCACCTGCGTGAACGCCTGCGTGTTCTGTTTTATGACGATGCTCCCCAAGGGCGGCCGCTCCACGCTCTATATTCGCGACGACGACTACCGCCTGAGCTTTTTGCAGGGCAACTTCGTCACGCTCACGAACCTCACTGACGAGGACGTGCAAAACGTCATCCAACGCAACATGAGCCCTATGAACGTGTCGGTCCATGCCGTGAGCCCCGACGTCCGCCGTCGTATGATGGGCCGCAACGCCCAGCGCGGCATGGACGTACTCGAGACCATCATGGCCGCCGGCATCGAGATTCACGCGCAGATCGTGTTGTGCCCCGGCATGAACGACGGCGAGGAGCTGGAAAAGACCCTGCGCTTTTGCGAGGAGCACGAGCAAATCACAAGCCTGGGCATTGTGCCGCTCGGTTTTACCAAGCATCAGAACCGCTTTAGCTGGTCATACAGCGACAAGCCCGAGCTCGCGCGCGAAACCATTGCCATGATCCGACCCTTCCAGGACCGCGCTTACGAGCGCTTTGGCCGCCACACCTTCCAGATGAGCGACGAGTTCTACCTGGACGCCGGCATCGATCCGCCCGAGGCGGACTTTTACGACGGCTATCCGCAGTACTACGACGGTATCGGCATGATCCGCTCATACCTAGACGAGACGGACGATGTGCTTGCCGCCGATGCCGAGCGACTGGCCCGCGTCCGCGAGGCCATCGCCGCTCGCAGCCAGCACCTGCTGTGCCTCTCGGGCGCCAGCGCACGCGACACCGTGGCACGTTTCGTGGAATCGCCGCAGGGGCTCGCCGGCACCGTCACGGCCATCAAGAATCGCTACTTTGGCGGCAACGTGGACGTGACCGGCCTCATCGTCGCCTGCGACATTCTGGAACAGCTGCCGCAGGACCTCTCGGGGGTTATGCTCTTTGTGCCTAAGCTCATGTTCAACGCTGACGGCATGACGCTTGACGAGTATCATCGTGACGATTTACTCGCAAGCCTTACCAGTCGCGGCGCCGAGGTTCATGTGGTATCGACCATGCCGCATGAGCTGCTCGATACCCTGGAGCGCATCCTTGGCATTGTGCCCGCAGACTCTAACACTTCCACTGACCCTACCCATTAAAGGAGAGCAGATGAAACCTATCGTCGCCGTCGTCGGACGCCCCAACGTGGGCAAGTCCACGCTCGTCAACCGCCTGGCCCAGACCTCGGACGCCATCGTCCATGAGTCCCGCGGCGTCACGCGCGACCGCTCGTATCACACGGCCGACTGGAACGGCCGCGAGTTCACCATCGTCGACACGGGCGGCATTGAGCCGCTCAAGAGCGACGACGTCTTTGCCACGTCCATCCGCGACCAGGCGCTCGCCGCCGCCGAGGAAGCCGCCGTCATCCTGTTTGTGGTCGACGGTCGCACCGGCGTCACCGAGGAGGACGAGTCGGTCGCCCGCATGCTCAAGCGCTGCGACAAGCCGGTCTTTCTGTTGGTGAACAAGCTCGACAACCCCGATCGCGAGAATGACAGCATCTGGGAGTTCTATTCCCTCGGCATCGGTGAGCCCACGCCGCTCTCGGCCCTGCACGGCCACGGCACGGGCGACCTGCTCGACGACATCGTGGCCCTGTTGCCCGAGGAGGAGGACGAGATCGCCGACGAGTTCCCCGACGCGCTGAACGTCGCCATCATCGGCCGCCCCAACGCCGGTAAGTCCTCGTTGTTCAACCGCATCCTGGGCGCCGACCGCTCCATCGTGTCCAACATTGCCGGCACCACGCGCGACGCCATCGACACCGTCGTGGAGCGCAACGGCAAGCACTACCGCATGGTCGACACCGCGGGTATTCGCAAGAAGAGCACCGTGTACGAGAACTTCGAGTACTACTCCATGGTCCGCGGCCTGCGCGCCATCGACCGCGCCGACGTGGCGCTGCTCGTCGTCGATGCTTCCGTGGGCGTCACTGAGCAGGACCAGAAGGTCATGGGTCTTGCCATCGAGCGCGGCTGCGCCATCGTGGTGCTGCTCAACAAGTGGGATCTGCTCGACGATGACCGTAAGCGCGAGGCCTGCATGGAGACCATCGACCGCCGTCTGGGCGTCATGGCTCCCTGGGCCCAGTACCTGCGCATCTCTGCCCTCACTGGCCGCAGCGTCGAGAAGATCTGGGCGATGGTCGACGCCGCCGAAAAGACGCGCTCGCAAAAGATCAGCACCTCGCGCCTCAACACGTTCCTCACCGACCTGCGCGAGTTCGGTCATACCGTGGTGGACGGCAAGCGCCGCCTGCGTATGCACTACGTGACCCAGACGGGCGTCAACCCGCCGACGTTCACGTTCTTCGTCAACCACAGCGATCTGGTCAACGACACCTACCAGCGCTACGTGGAGAACCGCATGCGCTCGACCTTCGACTTTGCCGGCACACCCATTCGACTCTTCTTTAGGAAGAAGGAGCAAAAGGATGCATAATCCGATTCTGCTGACCGCCATCTGCGCCGTGGTCTCGTTCTTTATCGGGGCGATTCCGTTTGGTCTTATCCTGGGCCGCGTGTTCAACCACACCGACATTCGCAAGGCAGGCTCCGGCAACATCGGCACCACCAACGCGCTGCGCGTGGCCGGCCCCAAGGTCGCGGCGCTCACGCTGCTGCTCGACTGCCTGAAGGGCGCCATCTGCGTCCTTATCGCGCGTCCGTTCATCGCGAGCGTGGGCTATGGCTTCCCCGTGAGCATCATGGCTCCCGGTGCCGCCGGCGACTGGATGCTCGGCGTCATCTGCCTGGCGGCAGTGTGGGGCCATATCTTCTCGCCCTATCTCAACTTCCACGGCGGCAAGGGTATCGCAGTTGGTCTGGGTGTCATCCTCGCCTGGTACTGGCCTATTGGCCTGTCGCTGCTGGGCATGTTTATCGTGGCCGTCGCCATCACCAAGTATGTGTCGGTGGGATCGCTTGCCGCTGCCATCGGCCTTCCCATCGCTGCTTGCGCGGTCTTTCCGTACAGCAGCCTGGGCCTCAAGTTCTGCATGGCGATGATCGGCATCACCGTGGTGTGGGCCCATCGCGCGAACATCAAAAAGCTCATGACCGGTAAGGAGTCCAAGCTCTCGTTTACCAAGCGCGTCACCGAGCCCGACGATAAGTAGGAGAGAGTCATGAATGTTGCGCTAATTGGCTCTGGCTCCTGGGGAACCGCCGTCGCCGGCCTTGCCGCCGCGCGAGCCGAGCGCGTGACCATGTGGGCCCATGGCAAGCAGACGGCCGCCGGCATCAACGGCGAGCACCGCAACCCGCGCTATCTGGTGGGCTACGAGCTGCCCTGCAACGTCTTCGCCACGACGGAGCTGATGCAGGCACTCGACGGCGCCGAGGCCATCATCTTTGCCGTTCCTTCGACGCACCTTCGCAACGTGTGCCACCAGGCCGCGCCCTTTATCGCCGCCGATACCCCGGTGCTCTGCCTCACCAAGGGCATTGAGCCCGAGTCCGGCCTGCTCATGAGCGAGGTCATCGCCAGCGAGATCGGCAACGAAGCACGTGTCGCGGCGCTTTCGGGCCCCAACCATGCTGAGGAAATCTGCCGCGGCGGACTTTCTGCCGCCGTCATCGCCAGCAAAAATCCGCAGATAGGGGAGACCTTTAAGGACCTGCTCCTGTCCACGGCCTTCCGCATCTACCTCTCGCAAGACATGACCGGTGTCGAGGTTTGCGGCGCCATGAAAAATGTCATCGCCATCGTGTGCGGCATCTCCGCCGGCTCGGGCGCAGGCGACAACACGCTTGCCCTTATCATGACGCGCGGTCTGGCCGAGATCAGCCGTCTGGTGCACGCCCGCGGCGGTCAAGCTATGACCTGTATGGGACTTGCCGGCATGGGCGACCTCATTGCCACCTGCACCTCGGAGCATTCACGCAACCGCACCTTTGGCTACGAGTTTGCCCACGGCGTGTCGCTCGACGAGTATCAGGAGCGCACGCATATGGTGGTCGAGGGCGCCGTCGCGGCCCGCAGCGTCAGCGAACTTGCCCGTTCGCTGGGCGTAGACATTCCGCTCACCTTTGCCGTGGAGCAAACGCTCTACAACGGTGTTACTTTGGATAGGGCGCTCGAGATTCTTACCGAACGCGTCCCTTCTCAAGAGTTCTACGGACTCACCGACTAGCGCAGAAAGGCTTCTACCATGGGTTCCATCAAAATCGCTCCGTCCGTCCTTTCGGCCGACATGGCCAACCTCAAGGGCGAGCTCGACAAAATCGCCGGCGCCGACTTTGTGCACTTCGACGTTATGGACGGTCACTTTACCGGCAACCTCACCTTTGGCGTTGACATCCTTAAGGCCGTCAAGCGCTCCACCGATGTGCCGGTCGACGCGCACCTGATGGTGTCGAACCCCGACGAGACGGTCGATTGGTACGCCGACGCCGGTGCCGACATGATCACCGTGCACTACGAGGCCTCCACGCACCTGCACCGCACGCTCACGCATCTGCAGCAGCGCGGCGTCAAGGCCGGTGTGGTGCTCAACCCCGCCACGCCCGTCTGCATGCTCGATAGCATCATCGACATTGTTGACATGGTGCTGCTCATGAGCGTGAACCCCGGCTTTGGCGGCCAGAGCTTTATCCCCGGCACCATCGCCAAACTGCACGAGCTCAAGGCCATGTGTGAGCGTCACGGCGTGTCGCCCATGATCGAGGTCGACGGCGGCATCTCTTCCAAAAACATCGCCGAGGTCGTTAAGGCCGGTGCCGATGTTCTGGTGGCCGGCTCCGCCGTATTTAAGTCCGAAGATCCCGCTGCCGAGGTTGCGCTGCTGCAGAAGCTGGGCAACGAGGCCGCACAGGAGGCATAAACCCTTATGACCGCAGGTCAAAACCGCATACCCGTGAATCTTGACTACGCCGCCTCGACGCCCATGCGCGCCGAGGCGCTCCTTGCGCAGCGCGAGTACGACGACAGCGAGCTTGCCGGCGTCAACCCCAACTCGCTGCACTCGCTCGGCCGCAAGGCTGCCGCGCG
>CALLSB010000023.1:0-4830 GCA_938014225.1 uncultured Collinsella sp.
AGGACCAGCTTGATTCGACCGTGGCAAGCTACAGCTACAACGGCAAGAAGAGCGACATCACCGCGCGCGAGGCCATCGAGAGCCAGTACAGCCTCGACACCGTCAAGGATGGCGATGGCAACTACACCGCTCCCTCTGCCGACGTCATCCTGTCCTACGTGCGCAACAAGATTCTGCTCGATGCTGCCGAGGACGAGGGCATCACCGTCTCTTCCAAGGAGATGAAGAAGTACGCCGAGGATTCCATCGGCACCTCCGACTACAAGACCATGGCCACGCAGTACGGCGTGTCCAAGGACCAGGCCAAGCAGATCGTCCGTCAGTCCGCGACGCTGCAGAAGCTCTACAAGAAGAAGGTGGGCGATAGCTCCGCAAGCATGCCGACCGCCCCGACCGAGCCTGCTGACGGCAACGAGGAGACCGCGAGCAAGGACTACGCCGACTACATCATCAAACTTGCCGGCGACGAGTGGGATAGCGAAAAGGGCACCTGGAAGGACGCCGATAGCACCTATGCCAAGGCCTTCGCTGACGATGCCTTTACGGCCGATAGCGCTACCTACAAGCAGGCCATGACCGCCTATTACACTGCCTACCAGCAGTATTCCTCGCAGGCTTCGAGCGCCAGCTCCAAGTGGACCGAGTATGCTAACGGCCTCTATGCCAAGGCCAACATCAGCATCTACGGCCTGTTTGCGTAAAGATTTGTCTGAGCCACCGAGCGCGTAGCCGAAATATCTGAATAGCCCGCTAGAACGGATGTTGTTCTAGCGGGCTATTTGCGTTTGGGCGCTGGTGGCTAAATTATGCCTATGAATCTTTAAGTCCAAAAAGATTATCGGCTTCATCGTCAGGCATATATTCCAGCACATCACCTGGTTGGCAGTCGAGTGCCCGGCATATCGCGTCAAGAGTTGAAAAACGTATGGCAGAAACCTTGCCCGTCTTAATGCGTGACATATTGACCTGGGAGATGCCCACACGTTCCGCAAGCTCTTTGGATGAGATCTTGCGTTCGGCGAGCATGCGGTCAAGCCGCAGAATAATCATGGATTCCCCCTAGAGCAACTCGTCATCTTGTTTTTGCAGGATATACCCGTAGCGGAAGATGCTGGCAATCAGGCAAATAATCAGGCCTGCAAAGAGCATGGAGGACTCGAATAACTGGCCGACGAACGCATCCGTAAAGCTGCCACCAAATCCTGAGAGTATCATTCCCGTGATTACGGCACCAAGAAGCCTCACGGCAACGCCGCCGATAAGGAATAAATGTCCTACTCGACGAAGTGTCTGGTTACATTCAAGGTCAAAGGGCCTGCCTTCCTTTTCAATGTTGAAGAAAAGCCTGCGCACGCTTATTGCGATGGTAAGCGCGAGGCATGTCATCAAGAGGCTCCCTATGGCAGTGTGACCATCGTGTGCGACGAGCATAAGTGGGGCCTGCGTATCGGTACCGACGATAGCAAGGCATGGCCCCTTGCCGGCTTGAAGTTCTACGGATTGGAGACACGGGCCTTGGGAGAGGCCAGGCAATATGAGTAGAAGGTCAATCGCAATGACTGCGAGGAGCCCCAGAGCGAGCGCGGTGGTAATGCAGATCGTGGCCCATTTGCAGATGCGAGCGAGCTTCCTCAGTTTGGCTACCGTCTGTTCGCGGCTGATGGTTTCATTCGATATAGATGCGTTTCGATGGACCATAACCCCTCCAATCGGCGTTTGGGATGATACTTGTATCATATCAGAATTAACGATAAACGATAAATAATTACGGATACTGAGTAAGTAATGATTGAAAACGATTAGCGTGAGCTATTAGCTCATTTTGGATGCCGGAGTTTGGCGCGTGGGGGATAAGGACAAATGCCAAAATTTCCTGTGATCGCGCAAGCGCTCCATCGGGTTCCCCTAATTCATATGGGAAAACAGCTGCAAACGATTGCAAGTAACCGGTGAACGGTCGAAAACTACCGTTCACCGATAATCTCAAAACTGGTTCTAACTGGTATTAAGTCAAAAAGACCAATTTACATATCTTCACAATGACCTGCAATTTTTCTACACGCTATTTTTAGCCGCCCTGCGTTGTTTAGACACAGGAAAAGATCCGATTTTTTGCCAAAGCATTTCGAAACGGTTTCAAAACCGCAGGTAGAAGTGTTAACGACCGGTAAACGGTCGATTTATCACCGTGAGCGGTGCAAAAACGTTTTACCGTATGAATCAACGAAAGCGACCTCTTCTGGGGTGATATAGTGACAACAACACGTCACGTGGTTACTACCAGTTTAGAAACCACTGGTCTTCAAAGAACGCTTTCTAAGAAGCTTTAAGGGCGAGTGCCCGCTGGCTTCCGAAAATCATCGGACTCAGATTGTACACACCTTCGGAAGGGAAATTTGAATGGTTGGCTTTATTCTTACCGGTCATGGACAGTTCGCACCCGGCCTTGCAAGCGCTATCGCTATGGTTGCCGGCGACCAGCCTGCTTTTACCGTCGTTCCTTTTGAGGGCGACCAGGCCGCATCCTACGGTGAGGATCTCCGCGCCGCTATTACCGCCATGCGCGAGGAGTGCGATGGCGTGCTTGTCTTTACCGACCTGCTTGGCGGCACCCCGTTCAACCAGTCGATGATGATTGCCCAGGATGTCGACAACGTCGAGGTTCTGACTGGCACCAACCTTCCCATGGTTATTGAGCTTCTGTTCCTCCGCGGCAATGCCACGCTCGCCGAGCTTGGCGAGCAGGCCGTGACCGTTGGCCAGACGGGCATCACCGCCCAGACGGTCGCATCCGTTGCCGGCTCCGAGGAAGAGGATATCTTCGGCGACGAGGACGGCATCTAATGGCCGATTTCGGAGCCAACGTCCTGAGCTCCTCGGTCGCCCTTTTAGGCCTGCTTGTCATCATGGGCTTGATTTACACCATCTGGTCGCAAATCAACATGAAGAAGAAGCAGAAGTACTTCAAGGAGCTGCACACCGAGCTCAAGCCGGGTCAGGAGGTTCTTTTCGCCGGCGGTATCTACGGAACCGTCAAAGGCATCGAAGGCGAGAAGGTCCAGATCAAAGTCCGATCCGGAGCCGTCGTAGATGTTTCGCGTTACGCGATTCAGGAGATCAAGTAACTGTCGTCAGCAAATATCGAAAGGAAGCTGATCAACATGGCAGAACCCAACATTCTTCTTACCCGCATCGATAACCGACTGGTTCATGGTCAGGTTGCAACCCAGTGGAACTCCACCCTGGGCTCCAACCTCATCCTCGTCGCCAACGACGACGTGGCGTCCAACACCATGCGCCAGAACCTCATGAAGATGGCCGCTCCCGCCGGCGTCGCTACGCGTTTCTTCTCCCTGCAGAAGACCATCGACGTCATTGGCAAGGCGAGCCCGCGCCAGAAGATCTTCATCGTGGCCGAAACACCGGAAGACGTGCTTACGCTCGTCAAGGGCGGTGTGCCTATAAAGAAGGTAAACATCGGCAACATGCACATGTCGGAAGGAAAGCGCCAAGTCGCCACCTCCGTCGCAGTTAACGACGAGGATGTCGCTGCGTTTAAAGAGCTGCAGGAATTGGGGGTGGAGTTGGAGATCAGGCGCGTTCCGAGCACGCCTGTTGAGGACACGAGCAAGCTCTTCTCGTAATCCTCGTGATCCACGTTGTCAGGAGTGAAACCCTGACGTTCTGTACGTGATATCCAAAGTGCGTACATACATTTTGAAAGGAGGAGCAAGATGGAATACTCGATCATCCAGATCGCTCTGGTCTTCGTTGTTACGTTCATCGCGGCAATCGACCAGTTTGACTTCCTCGAGTCTCTCTATCAGCCCATCGTCACCGGCGCCGTCATCGGTCTTATCCTTGGCGACCTCAACACCGGTCTTCTCGTGGGTGGTACCTATCAGCTCATGACGATCGGCAACATGCCGATCGGAGGCGCTCAGCCGCCTAACGCCGTCATCGGCGGCATCATGGCAGCCATTCTCGCTATCGCCACGGGCCTCGAGCCCAACGCGGCAGTCGGCCTCGCCATTCCGTTCGCTCTGCTTGGCCAGCTTGGCGTTACCCTGGTCTTCACGCTTATGTCCCCGCTTATGTCCACGGCCGATAACATGGCTCACAACGCGGACACCAAGGGCATCGAGCGCCTGAACTACTTCGCCATGGCTCTGCTCGGCCTGATCTTCGCTGTCGTCGTCACCCTGTTCTTCATCGCTGGCGCTACCATCGGTCAGACCATCGCTTCTGCCATCCCGACTTGGCTGCAGACCGGTCTGTCCGCTGCAGGCGGCATGATGCGCTTCGTCGGCTTCGCCGTCCTGCTCAAGGTTATGATGAACCGCGATATGTGGGGCTTCTTCCTCATGGGCTTTGGCCTCGCGCTCATCACCGTTGCCAACGATTCGCTGGCAACCCCTGCTCTGCTCATCCTCGCTCTCATCGGCTTCGGCATCGCTTTCTGGGACTTCCAGCAGCAGACCGAGCTGAAGGGTGCAGCTGTTTCTGACGGAGGTGACTTCGAAGATGGCATCTAATGAGTATGTGATCCCGGAGCACTACGAGGATCTCACTCCTGCTCCGCAGCTCGACCAGAAGACCCTCAACAAGATGGCTTGGCGCTCCTGCTTCCTGCAGGCATCGTTCAACTACGAGCGCATGCAGGCCGCTGGCTGGCTTTACTCCATCATCCCCGGTCTGGAGAAGATCCACACCAACAAGAACGACCTCGCGGCTTCCATGAGCCACAACCTGGAGTTCTTCAACACCCACCCGTTCCTCGTCACCTTTGTTATGGGCATCGTGCTTTCGCTCGAGCAGAACAAGGTTGAC
>CALLSB010000024.1:0-17637 GCA_938014225.1 uncultured Collinsella sp.
CCGCCTACCAGCGGAGGTCGGCTTAAGGTGCTTTACAGCCATTACAATCCCTTTCAATAGGAATCCGTTAGCCATCGCAGACAGGGATTCGAGGTTCTGCCTCGGGTGCGATGACACCGGACGTATACACGGTTCCGGGCGTGTCCATTTAATACGCCCAAAACCTTGAGCTCTCGCCTCCCCTAGTTGGGAGGCATGAGCTCACTCAACAGCAGCGAGTCTTAGGCCTGGTTGCCAAAGACCTCGATGGTGTCGCCCTCGGCCAGCGTGACGATGGCCTTCTTCCAAGAACGGGTCTTGCCGGCAACATAGCGCACGCGCTTGGTCTTGGGCTTGACCGTCAGGGTGTTCACGCGAACGACCTTGACGCCGAAGATCTCCTCGACAGCGTCCTTGATCTGATACTTGTTAGCATCCTTGGCGACCTCGAACGTGTACTTGTTCAGCTCCATGCCGGAGAAGGAACGCTCGGACACGATCGGACGGATGATGATCTCGTGGGCGGTCATTTATGCAAGCACCTCCCCGAAGTGAGCGGCAATGTCGGCGGGCATCAGCACGGCGTTGTTGTTGACGAGATCGTAGGTGTTGGCCTCGTCAGCGGTGATGATGAACGTCTTGGGAATGTTGCGGAACGACAGGTAGGCGTTGACGTCCTCATCGCGAACGATGATGGTCAGACGTTTGCCCTCAAGGCCGAGAGCCTTGAGCATGGCGACGGCAGCCTTAGTGGAAGGCTTCTCGAAGCCGTAGTCGTCGACGAGCACGAGCTCGCCATCGGCCAGCTTGGCGGACAGCGCGGAGCGCATAGCCAGCTTGACCTCCTTGTTGTTCATACGCTTAGCGTAGGAACGGGGCTTGGGGGCGAAGACAACGCCACCGTGACGCCACTGGGCAGCACGGATGGAACCCTGGCGGGCACGGCCGGTGCCCTTCTGACGCCAAGGCTTCTTGCCGCCACCGGAAACCTCAGAGCGGCCCTTAGCGGACTGGGTGCCCTGACGCCAAGAGGCCATCTGGCACTTGACGATGTGGTGCATAACGTGGATGTTCGGCTCGATGCCGTACACCTCAGCGGCGAGCTCGGCCTCGGCGACCTTCTTGCCCTCGCTGTTCTTTACTTCAAACTTTGCCATTTAAGTGTTCTCCTTGGTATGACGCTGGGCTAAATGGGCTGGGCCCTTAGGCCATACGGATGGCGACGAGACCATTCTTGGCACCCGGGACAGCGCCCTTGACCAAGATGAGGTTCTGCTCGGCATCGATGCGGACAACGGAAAGGTTCTTGACGGTAACGCGCTCGTTACCCATGTGACCGGCCATCTTGACGCCCTTGAGGACGCGCGCAGGATAGGCGCACTGACCGATAGAACCGGGGTGACGCTGGAAGTGAGAACCATGCGTCATAGGACCGCGGCGCTGACCCCAGCGCTTGATGCGACCCTGGAAGCCCTTACCCTTGGAGGTACCGATGACGTCGACCTTCTCGACATCAGCGAAATCAGCGACGGTGACGACCTCGCCGACCTTGTGCTCCTCGCCGTTCTCGACGCGGACCTCACGAAGGAAGCGAACAGGCTCGACGCCAGCCTTGGCGAAGTGACCAGCCATGGGCTTGTTCACGTTCTTGGCCTTGATGTCGCCGAAACCGATCTGGACGGCGTCATAGCCGTCGGTTGCCTGAGTTTTAACCTGCGAGACAGCGCAGGGGCCAGCCTGGATGACCGTGACGGGAACGACGTTGTCGTCCTCGTCCCAAACCTGGGTCATGCCAATCTTGCGGCCGAGAATCATGCTGATCAAGATATGATCCCAACTCTCGCGTGGTCTTGGGACAATGCGTACACCACCGAGCGTACGCCCCTAGAGGACCACTACTTACACGACGTGCTCCCCAGCCTTGTATTTCGCCCGGACTACCTGACAACCCTATTAAGCAGGCATTTTGTCCAGCCAGAATACTCCCCTGGTTACACACAGCTGTTTAGTATACACGGCTGCGGGCGTATCCATCGAGATTCATATTTCACTCACATTGTTTACGCAGGTAAAGTGCGTGGCACGTTCCCAGTGTGCGGCGGAGGGGGCGGGCCTGAGACATATTAAGGTTGCTGCTCTACAGTCCTGCTCACGACGGAGAGCACATTAAGTGCTCTCCTGTTCGTGCGGAACTCGCGACAACCTTAATATGTCTCAGGCCCGCCCCCTCCGCCGCACACTGGGAACGCCACGTTGATGTCTGCTTAACTCTGCTCGCTCAGGCTAATGACTTTGTTGAGGGTCCACAATTTGTTGCAAGGTGAACTTGCATTGGGGCGTATCGTCCTCTTCTCGCGCATCGTCAAAACCGAAGATCATGATGGCGCAGTTGGGGAGTTTTGTTGGGAGCTCAAAGCCCTCTGGGGCTGCGGCCTTGATAAATTGGCGGCTGGCGCTGCCGTGGCTTACTGCTAGGAGGGTTTCGATGCCCTCGGAGCCCATGAGATTGGTGAGGGCGCCTACCATGCGTTCTTGCAGTGCGCGGCTTCCTTCTCCTCCGAAGGGGACCAGGTCCTCGCCCGGATCCCAAACGTCGGTGGGCAGGGCGTCGTGGGGGCCTTCTTCGAAGGTGCCGTAGCTGCGCTCGATAATGCCTTCACAGGGCTCGACTGCGGCGTCCGGACCGAGGAGTTCGCATGCGACAAGACTTGCCGTGTCCATGGCTCGGCCTAAGGGTGATGAGACCACTTTGTCGGGGACGACGCTGTGGGCGTTGAGCCATGCGGCCGCTGCCCGTGCCTGCTGACGGCCCAGATCGGTGAGCGGTGAATCACAGCGACCCTGGACGAGCTTTTTGACGTTGAATTCCGTCTGGCCGTGGCGGAGTAGGTATAGGCGCTTCATGCTCTCCTCTTCTGTATAACTTGCTTTGCCGGCACAGCCCTACTCGTGGGTATGCCCTACGTAGTCTTCGTCGATCGTAATCTTGGCAATCGACTTGGGATATTCCGATTCGACCCGTTGTGTCAGCGCGTGCTTTACGTCTTCGGCACTCATCTGCAGATCCGAGGGACGCACGCAGTCAAAGATCACGTTGGTGTGCGTAGGACCCGGCACGCAGCGCAGGTCATGAATCGAGAGGCGACTATCGATCTCCTGGGCCATGACGTGAATGCGCAAGCGCATGCTCGCCACCTTTGGATCGTCGGTCACGATGGGGTCGTAGTGAAGCGTGACGATCATGCCGTCCTCGTCCCTAAACGACTGCTCGATGTTATCGAGCGTGTCGTGACTTTCCATCGGGCTGGCCTCGGCTGCCATCTCAGCGTGAGCGCTTGCGAACTTCCTGCCCGGGCCGTAGTCGTGAACCATCAGATCGTGAACGCCCAAAACGCCGGGATAGCTCATGATCTTGTCTCGAATGTGCTTGACCAGCTTAGGATCGGGCGACTGACCCAAAAGCGGGCTCACCGTATCTTGAATAAGTTCAAAGCCGCTCCAGCCAATATAGGCGCCAACGGCAAGGCCGACCCATGCGTCAAGATTGATGTGCGTCACCTGCGAAACAATTGCGCACGCTAACACGGCGCCCGTGGCTAGGACATCGTTCTTGGAATCCTGCGCGGTCGCATGCAGCGTATCGGACTCAATACGGTCACCGAGCTTTTGGTTGAGGGCCGCCATCCAGAGCTTTACGGCCATCGAAAGCACTAGAACTGCCACCAGGGCAAGCGAGAACTCGACAGGTTCAGGGTGGATGACGCGCTCAACCGAGGACTTCACCAGCTCAACGCCAATCAGCAGCACGAGTGCCGCCACGACCAGACCCGAGAGATACTCGTAGCGACCGTGGCCGTAAGGATGCTCGGGATCGGCCGGCTTGCTCGCCAGCTTAAAGCCCAGCACGCTCACGATATTCGAGCTGGCATCGGACAGGTTGTTCATGGCATCCGCCACGATCGAAACCGATCCCGAAACCACACCAATTGCGCCCTTCGCAGCACAAAGCGCAACATTGGCGAGAATACACACCACGCCCGTCAACGTGCCCACGCGCGCACGGTCGCCCTGTGCGCGCTTAACAATCCACTCGACCATCTACATCCGCCCCCACGGTACTACCTATATATCTATTGCTCAAACGGATTGTAGTGTAGCCACTTTGTCCCCCAGATACAAAAAGGCCGCAACCCACACGGGCCACGACCTTGGAATGTGACATGTGAGACTGTCCCTTTGTCGATCGATTTATGCGCTTACTTCAGCAGCGCTCGCCACTGTTTCGGGCGAATCGGCTCCATCCCCCGTCGTCTGCCCCTTCGTCGGCACCACGCCAAAGCAGTAGCTCAGCGCCGCAGACACCGCAAATGCCACACCGCCGGCAGCACAGCACCACAGCAGGTTCGAGATGCCGCCCGTGGCAAAGCCAATGACCATGAGGACATTCGTCATGCCGATGGTATAGGCCGTAACGTGGCCCACGGCCGCAACAAGGCCTCCGACGGCGCCGCCAATGGCCATGCACGTCAGGCACCTGCCATATTTAAAGCCGCAACCGTACAGCGCCGGCTCGCTTACGCCACCAAGCACGCCCGAGATCGAATAGCCCAGCATGAGCGCCTTCTCGTCCTTATCCGCAACGCGGAGCGACGCGCCAAAGGGCATGCCCCAAACGGCGAACGTTGCCATCGTCGCGGCGATCAAAATGCACGAATCCGTTCCCACGCTCATAAACTGCGCATAGGCGAGCGATAGGACAACGTTGCTGACGCCGGCGATCTTTAGGAACTCCCAGCCCGCAGCAAGCCCCATGAGCGTGAGCAGCGACACGATGCCACCGGAATTGCCAAGCATAAACATAAGCTGGCCCAACAGCATGCCCAGATAGCTGCCCGCCGGCGCCGTAATACACAGCGAAACCGGAACCATGACAAGCATGGTCGCAAACGGAACGAACGAAAACGCCACGGCCTTAGGGATAACGCGCTTAAAGAAACACTCCACTCGCCATAGCACGGGCACCGAGATGAGAACCGGAATAACAGTCGTCGTGTAATCGTTGACCGGCGCAGGAAGCAGACCATACACGGAAGTCATCGATGCCCCCGTCGTCGATGCGGCATCGACAAGCTTGAGTAAATCGGGTGCAATCAATACGCCGCCCAGCATCATGCCCAGCTGCTCCGAGCAACCGAGCTGGCGGGCGGCCGCCCAACCAAGATAAATGGGCAAAAAGTAGTAGCCGGCGTTATAGAGCCAACTGTAGAACAGGCGATAGATATCGGAATCGGCAGACCACAGGCCCAGCATGCCTTCGCCCATAATGACAGCGACGGTGCGGAACAACGCCGCGCAGACAATAAACGGCAGCGCCGACATCATGCTTTTGGACAGATAGTCCACCACGGCCATGGCGTTTGATGAAACCGACGTTGTAAACGAGGTGTTAGAAACTTGTAGCATGGAACGCCTTTCCCAATATGACATGCGGGCTGTCCCTTTGTCACATCGTGCGGTATCGACCGATTGCGCGGTACTTTTCGTAGCGGAGGTTTGTGAGGGTCGCGTCGTCGAGCTGCCCAAGCGTATCGAAGGCATCAAATGCCGAGGACATGACGGCACCGGCGATCTCCTCATGCGACAGGCCCTTATCGTCAACAATGCCGTCGATGATGCCGAGCGCCAGCAGATCGGGGGCCGTGAGCTTAAGCGCCTCGGCGGCCTCATCCGCACGCTCGGTATCCTTCCACAGGATCGACGCACAGGCCTCGGGGCTCACGACTGAATAGGCCGAGCTCGAGAGCATCAGGATGCGGTCGGCCACGGACAGCGCCAGCGCGCCACCAGAGCCGCCCTCGCCTGCCACCACCGAGACAATCGGTGTCTTAAGGCCGCTCATCTCCATGAGATTCTGAGCAATCGCCTCGCCCTGGCCGCGCTCCTCGGCACCGATGCCGCAAAACGCGCCCGAAGTATCGACCAGGCACAGAACCGGTCGACCAAACTTTTCGGCCTGGCGCATAAGGCGACGCGCTTTGCGGTAGCCCTCGGGATGTGCCATGCCAAAGTTGCGACGCATGCGCTCTTTGGTCGTGGTGCCGCGCTCGATGGCGATGACCGTTACGGGGCGCCCGTCTTTCCAGCCAATGCCAGCCACCACAGCGGCGTCGTCGCCAAAGTAGCGGTCGCCGTGCAGCTCCACAAATCCATCCAGGCCCAGCGAGATCATCTCGCCTGCCGTGGCGCGATCTGCCGAGCGGGTCTGTTTGACAATCTCGAGCGCGGTTTTTGGTGCGGCCGAGCGCTTGAACAAGTGTCCCAACTTTTTGCCGCGGCGACCCGTATGCACGATCTCATGCGGTGCCCCCAGGCCGGGCGCGTGCCCTTCGTGCAGCGCCAGCAGCTCGCCTACCGTGAGCGCAATCTCGCCACGCGGAACAACGGCATCGCAAAAGCCGTGCTCCAGCAAAAACTCGGAGCGCTGGAATCCCTTGGGCAGGCGCTTGTGCATGTTCTGCTCGATCACGCGCGGGCCGGCAAATGCCGTCAGGGCATCGGGCTCGGCCAGGATAATATCGCCCTCCATTGCAAAGCTCGCGGTTACGCCTCCGGTCGTGGGGTCAGTGAGCACCGTGATATACAGGCCGCCCGCCTCGCTATGGCGCCTAACCGCCGCAGAGATTTTGGCCATCTGCATGAGCGAGGTCACGCCTTCCTGCATGCGAGCGCCACCCGATACGGTAAAGCCAACGACCGGCAGTCCCAGCTCGATCGCATGCTCAAATGTGCGACAGATCTTCTCGCCCACCACGGAACCCATCGAGCCCATCATAAAGTTGGCGTCCATAAAGAAGAGCGCCGTATCGCAACCGCAGATTTTGCCCTTGCCGCACACAACGGCATCGCGCTCGCCCGAACGTTCGCTCACGCTCTTGAGCTTGTCGGCATAGCCGGGAAACGAAAGGAAGTCCTCCGGCGCCAGACTGGCATCCCATTCCTCAAACGTGCCCTCGTCGACCGTCATGCGCATGCGCGCGCGACCGCTCACGCGAAAGTGTTTGCCGCAACGAGGGCAGACCTCGAGGTTGTCGTGTAGGCGTGCCTCATCGATCACGCGGCGGCACTCCGGGCACTTGATAAACACGTGGCGCGCGGGAAACTCGGCGCACGACTCGGTCATCGGTCCCTCGAGGACGTTGACCGTCTTCGCTTTTCTATTCATCAGCATAGAGATGCCCCATCAGATCGGTGTGATACATGCCCGACAAGAACTCGTCGTTTGCCAGCACGTCGAGCTGAAGCTCGCTGTTTTCGCTCACGCCCTCAATCACGAGCTCGCCCAGGGCCGAGCGCATCTTGCGAATGGCGCCGTCACGCGTGGGCGCACACACGATGAGCTTGCCAAGCATGGAGTCGTAGTACGGCGGAACGTTCGCACCGGTAAACATGGCGGAATCCCAGCGCACGCGCGGACCACCCGGCACACGCAACGCGGTGACCGTTCCGCATGACGGCAGAAAGTCCGGCGTTTCGGCATTGATGCGGCACTCCATGGCGTGGTTGCGGACCGGCATATCCTCCTGCTCAAAGGGCAGAGGCTGGCCGGCTGCCACGCGCAGCTGCCACTTGACCAAGTCGGTATCGGTCACAAACTCCGTAACCGGATGCTCCACCTGCAAGCGCGTGTTCATTTCCATAAAGTAGAAATTGCCGTCGTCCGAATACAGGAACTCGATGGTACCGGCTCCTTCGTAGCCGACGGCACGAGCCAGGTCACGCGCTGCCTTGTGCATGCGAGCACGAATGTCGTCGTGTCCGTCGAGGCACGGCGCGGGGCTCTCCTCGATCAGCTTTTGGTTGCGACGCTGCACCGAGCACTCGCGCTCGCCGAGCGAAAACACATGGCCCTGCTTATCGGCCATAATCTGTACCTCAACGTGATGCGCCGGCGCGACGAACTTCTCCATGTAGCACTCGCCGTCGCCAAAAACGGCCTCGCCCTCGGCGCGTGCTTCAATAAAGGCCTTTGCCGCATCTTCCACGCGCTCGACCTTACGAATACCGCGACCGCCGCCGCCCGCACGCGCCTTAATAAGCACGGGGCAGCCAATGCGCTCAGCCTCGGTCGTTGCCTCCTCGGGACTTTTGAGCAAATCGCAGCCCGGCACGATGGGCACGCCCGCCGCGGCAGCCGTTCGACGTGCGGCGTCCTTGTCGCCCATGCTGTCGATCACCTTGGCCGAAGGACCAACAAACGCCAGGCCATACTTGTCGCAGTCGCGCACGAAGCTCGCCTTCTCGGAGAAAAAGCCATAGCCGGGATGAATTGCCTTAGCTCCCGACTTTACGGCACAGGTGAGCACAGCATCGTCGTTGAGGTAGCTCTCGGCAAGACGCGGACCGCCGATGCAATACGCCTCGTCGGCAAGCTGCACGTGCAGTGCGTCCGCATCGGCCGTGGAATAAACGGCGACGGTCTTGATGCCCATATCGCGGCACGCGCGGATAACACGGACCGCGACTTCGCCGCGGTTGGCGATGAGCACTTTGTCGAACATGAAGCCTTCCTTAACTTTCGTGCATGAGTGCAAAAGACATATCGGCGCGGCAGCAAACCTCACCGTTGACGCTCGCAGTACCCGTCGCAAAGCGGAACGGCCCGCGCGCACGCGTGATGGTGCACACCAGATCAACCGTGTCGCCCGGGCGCACCGGACGCTTAAAGCGCACCTTGTCCAGACTCGTGTAGAACGGCGTCGCGCCGCGCGCCTCCTCATCGCCCATCAGCAGCACGCAGCAGTTTTGGGCGAGCATCTCGCACTGGATCACGCCGGGGACCACCGGGTTTCCCGGAAAATGCCCCTGCAAAAAGTATTCGTCGCCCGTAATCGTGATCTTGCCGTGGGCCTCGTCGCCCACCAGCTCGGCTTCGTCGAGCAAAAGCATCGGTTCGCGATGCGGCAACAGTTCCTTAAGCTCTTCTTTGTTCATGGATATCACCTATCCGATCCTCATGAGGCAGCTGCCAAACTCCACGAGGTCGCCGTCGGCCACGCAGATCTCGAGCACCTCGCCGTCTGCCTCTGCCGTTACCTCGTTGAGAACCTTCATGGCCTCGATGATGCAGAGCGTCTCGCCGGCCTTGACCTTAGAGCCCACGTGCACAAACGGCTCGTCGCCCGGCGCCGGGGCAGCATAGAAAACGCCGACCATGGGAGCGGTCACCTCGGTGCCCTTGGGCTCCGGTGCGGCGGCAGGCGTCTGCGCGGCGGGCTCCGGTGCGGCAGGCGCGACTGTGGGAGCTGCAACTGGAGCGGCCATAGCGCTCGGCATGGGCATGGGCACGGCAACCGGCTGTGCGGCGCTCGCGCGCTCGAGTTCGACCGCGGTGCCATCGGGCTCCTCAACGCGTACGCGCGTGAGGCCGCGGTCCTCCATAACATCGGCTATCTCGGCAAGTCTTTTGGAATCCATGCTCTAGCTCCTCGTATATCTACGCAGCGCGATGGCGGCGTTGTGTCCGCCAAAGCCCAGGTTGGTCGAAAGCGCCCAGGTAAGGTCAGCGCGAACCGCGCGATTGGGCGTGTAGTCAAGATCGCAGGCGGGATCGGGCGTGTGGTAGTTAATGGTCGGCGGCACCACGCCCTGCTCGAGCGCCATGGCGCAGGCCATGACCTCGATGGCGCCCGTGGCACCGATCATGTGGCCGGTCATCGACTTGGTCGACGAGACATGCGCGGCGCGCGCCGCGTCCTCGCCGAGCGCACGCTTAATGCCCGCCGTCTCGGACGAATCGTTGAGCTTGGTCGATGTGCCGTGGGCATTGATGTAGAGGCCCTCGGAAGGCCTGACGTCGCCCTCGGTCACCGCCAGCGATATCGCGCGGGCAATGCCGGCAGCCTCGGGATCGGGGCTCGTGATGTGATAGGCATCATCGGTGTTGCCGTAGCCCACGACCTCGGCATAAATGTGCGCACCGCGCGCCTGCGCATGTTCCATGCTCTCGAGCACGAGCACGCAGGCGCCCTCGCCCATCACAAAGCCGTCGCGGTCTGCATCGAACGGGCGGCAAGCCGTCGCGGGATCGGGGTTGGTGGTCAATGCGCGGCAGGACGTAAAGCCCGCAACGGCATCGGGGATAATGGCCGCCTCGGCGCCGCCCGCGAGAATCGCGTCGGCATAGCCGTGCTTGATGGCGCGGAACGCCTCGCCCACCGCATGGGCCGAGGTCGCGCACGCGGTCACCACGGGCAGGGTCGGGCCCTTTGCCTTGTGGCGGATCGCGATATTGCCCGATGCCATGTTGGGGATCATCATCGCGATCATATAGGGCGATGCGCGGCGGGGCCCACGGTCGGCAATCGTATGGACGTTGTCGACGAGTGTCTGCATGCCGCCCACACCCGAGCCCACGTAGACGCCCAGGCGCTCGCGATCGACGGCGCCTTCGACATCAAAGCCTGCATCGTGCATGGCCTCGTCCGAAGCCGCCAGTGCAAACTGAACGCAGGGGTCCAGGTGCTTGGCGTCACGCTTGCCAAAGTACTCGTTGCCGTCAAAGCCCTTGACCTCGGCCGCCACCTTGACGGTAAACGCATCGGTATCGAAGTGCGTGATCGGGCCGATGCCGCACGTGCCGGCGCACATGGCCGCCCAGGTGGCAAGCGCCGTGTTGCCGAGCGGCGATACGGCACCTATGCCGGTGATTGCAACTCTCTGTTCCATCATGGTCTCCTCATCCAAGCCGCTTAACCGGCTTGCTTTCTACATCGCAATTCCGCCGTCGACGCGTATGACTTCGCCCGTAATGTAGGCAGCCGCATCGCTCGCTAAAAAGCGCACCACACCGGCCACCTCCTCGGGCTGCGCCATACGCTTAAGGGGAATCTGCTCCTCGGTTGCCGTACGCACCTTCTCCGAGAGCTTTGCCGTCATATCCGTCTCGACAAACCCGGGGGCGACTGCGTTCACTCGTACGCCGCGGGGCGCAAGCTCGCGCGCTACCGCCTTGGTCAAGCCGATCACGCCCGCCTTGGAGGCAGCGTAGTTGGCTTGCCCGGCATTGCCCATCAGGCCCACGACCGAGCTCATGTTGACGACGCAACCGCCGCGCTGGCGCATAAAGGTCTTGGTGAGCGTGCGCGTCATATTGAATGTTCCCTTGAGATTGACATCGAGCACGCGATCGAAGGCATCGTCGCCCATGCGCATGAGCAGACCGTCGCGGGTGATGCCGGCGTTGTTGACGAGCGCCCAAATCGAACCAAAGTCATTGAGCACGGTCTCGATGCACGCATTGACGGCATCGGGATCGGCCACGTCGCATTGATACGCGCGAGCTGTGACACCAGCGGCCTGGCAGGCTTCGCACGTCTCGCGCGCCGCATCGACGCTGCCGGCATAGACGACGGCGATATCAAAGCCGTCCTCCGCCAGACCGACAGCGCAGGCGCGACCGATACCTCGCGAACCGCCCGTGACCAGTGCCACGCGACGTGAGTCGTTGCGCTCGAGCGTGCCGTTGTTCAAGTTGCCCATGTCATTCCTTTCGGGTTACAGCCCTGTGGACTATGCGAGCTCGTCGGCAATAGCTGCGACCTGCTCGGCCGTTTCGCACGAATACACGCGAACGTCGCTCAGCGTACGCTTGACCAGGCCCGACAGCGTTTTGCCGGGGCCGACCTCAATAAATGTGTCGATGCCTTGATCCTGCAAAGCATGCAGCGTATCGACCCAGCGCACGGCATGGCTCACCTGGTTGGCCAAGACATCCGATGCCGCTCGCGGGTCCGCCGGATAGGGCGCCGCCGTCATGTTTGCCATGACCGGAATCAGCAGCGGAGACGGCGCGTGGCCGGCTTGGATATACGTCGCCAGCCCCTCAGTCGCCTCTGCCATATAGGGGCTATGGAATGCACCCGACACCGCGACCTTCATGGCGCGGCCGCCAGCCTCTTTTACTAGGACGTCGAGGGTCTGCAGCGCATCGGGCGCTCCGGCCACAACCGTCTGCTGGGGACTGTTGTAGTTGACCGGCCAGCAGTCCTCGCCGGCCTGCGCAGCCAGGTTCTCGACTTGCGCAGCATCAAGTTTGATGACGGCGCGCATGCCGCCGGGGTGACGCTCGGCCGCCGTGGCCATCAATGCCGCGCGCTCACGCACGAGCTCAAAACCCGCTCGCGTATCGAATGCCCCCGCAAAGGTGAGTGCAGCGACCTCGCCCAGCGAGAATCCCGCACAGGCGGCAGACACCACGCCGCGCTCGCGCAGGGCAACGGCGACAGCCAAGTCGTGAACGAACACGCACGGCTGCGTGTTCTCGGTCTGCGAGAGCTCCTCCTTGGAGGCACTCCGGCATTGCTCGCTGGTCCCCGGGCGCACCTCGTCGGCAATGGCGAACACCTCGGCGGCCGCCGGCGATGTCTCGATCAAGTCGACGCCCATCGCGGGGTGCTGGGCACCCTGGCCGGCAAACAAAAACGCTACGCCACCCATGCGCACGCACCCTTCAGGACGTGCTCGGCGCCATCGACCAGGTCGTCAACGATTTCGCGTGCGCTCTGGCGCTCGTTGACCATGCCGGCAATCTGTCCACACAAAAACGAACCCTCTTCGTAGTTGCCGTCCTTGGCGGCCTTACGCAGCGCACCGGTTCCCATAGCACCGAGCTCCTCGGCACTCGCGCCGGAACCCTCGCTCTTGGCATAGGCGTTGGTGAAGGGGCTCTTGAGGGCGCGCACTGGATGTCCCGTCGAGCGACCGGTCGCACGCGTTGAAGTGTCGTTGGCCTTCAGGACCATCTCTTTGTACTGCTCCGAGACGGTGCACTCGTCTGCGACCAGAAAGCGCGTACCCACTTGCACGCCTTCGGCGCCCAGCATAAAGGCGGCCGCCACGCCGCGGCCGTCGGCAATACCGCCGGCGGCCACGACGGGAATGTCAACCGCATCGACGACCTGCGGCACCAGTGCCATCGTCGAGGTCTCGCCAATATGGCCGCCCGATTCGGTACCCTCGGCAACAACCGCCGTGGCTCCACGACGTGCCACGAGGCGCGCCAGCGCCACCGAGGCAACGACCGGGATGACCTTGATGCCCGCCTCGTTCCACGCCTTCATGTACTTGGCGGGATTGCCGGCGCCCGTCACGACGACCGGCACTCGCTCGTCAATCACGACCTGTGCAACCTCGTCGGCAAACGGGCTCATGAGCATGACGTTCACGCCAAAGGGCTTATCCGTCTTGGCGCGCAGCTCATGAATCTGGTCGCGAAGCCAGTTGGCGTCGGCGTTCATGGCCGCGATGATGCCTAAGCCACCCGCCTCGGACACTGCGGACGCCAGCGAGGCATCGGCAATCCAGGCCATACCGCCCTGGAACACGGGCTTTTCGATGCCGAGCAGATCGCAGAGAGGAGTCTTGAGCATCTCTACTTCTCCAATGCCGCCTCGACCGTATCGGCGAACTCGCCGACCGTCTTGGGGTTCTCCTCGGTATCGAGCTGGATGCCAAACTCGTCCTCGACGGCAACGAGGATCTCGACGGTGCCCAGGCTGTCGAGACCAATCTCCTCGAGCGTGGACTCGGGCTTCATCTCGACATCGTCAAGACCGGCGGTCTCGCGGATAACGTCGCAAACGCGCTCGAAGGTCTTCTGATCTGCCATGGTAGTTCTCCTTTGGTTGTGCCCTAGGGCGTTTTTATTTCCTATGTGCGACTACTTCCAACGAAGCAGATAGCCACCTATATCCAGACCGGCGCCAAATCCAACCAAGGCGATGGTGTCGCCTGTGTGAAGTGCACCGGCGTTTGCCAGCCGGTCGAGGGCAAGCGGAATGCATGCGCTCGAAATGTTGCCGGTCTCGCGCAACGTGCGAACCACGCGCTCGTCCGGCACGCCCAGGCGCTTGACCGCCTGGCTCAGGATTCGTTCGTTAGCCTGATGGAATACAAAATGATCGATGTCTTCGACCAAAATGCCCGCATCGATCGCAAGCTTATGGACCGTGTCGCAGATGGCGTTGACGCCGAACTTGAACACGCGGCGGCCATTCATGGACAGCACGCTCGCGCTATCTGCGGAAGCCTTAAACGGCGAGGTACTGACCAGACCGGGAACGCGCAACGTCTCGACGTCGGGCGCCGTCGAAAGCTCAACGGCAAGGGGACTGTCTCCCCCAGCCTCAATCACTGCGGCGCCTGCCCCATCGCCAAAGAGCACGCAGGTGGCACGGTCGGTCCAGTCGAGCGCGCGCGTCATCTGCTCGGCAGCAACGACAAGCACGCGCTCGGCGCGACCGCGGGCGATATAGCCCTCGGCGACATCGAGCGCAAATACGAAGCCGGCACAAGCCGCCGAGACATCGAAGGCAGGGCACGTCGCGCCTAGTCGCTCAGCAACGGCACACGCCTCAGCGGGAACAAGGTGGTCACCCGTCGTCGTCGAACAGACGATCAGATCCAGCTGGCTCGCGTCGATTCCGGACACCTGGAGTGCCCGCTCACTCGCCGCTACGGCAAGGTCGTCAAGTGACTCGGTGGTGCAGACGTGGCGGCTCTTGATACCCGTGCGGGTAAAAATCCACTCATCCGAGGTATCGAGGAACTCAGACAGCTCGTCATTGGAAACACTGCGTTCAGGAAGCGCCGAGCCTGTTCCAAGAATCGTGAAACCCATCACTAACCTCCTTTGAGTTGTTGACGTGTTTACATCGACCAAGAGAGGATAACGCATTTCAGTCTTTGTTGACGTGTTAACATTAAATTGTCCAAATGCGACAAAGGCTTCACATTGTGTCTATCTCTCGACACCATTGCGTCATTCACTTATTCAATAAGGAGGTAGCAGCCGCTATGGATGCCCAATTAACGATTGTCGACGTAACCGGATCGACCAACGATGACCTGCTCGAGGCAGGAAAACAGGGTGCGCCGCACGGCACAGGACTTGCCGCCCGCGCGCAAACGGCAGGACGCGGCCGGCGCGGCCACAAGTGGGATTCAACCGCCGGCAACCTATTGCTTTCGATTGTCCTGCGTCCATGCGTTAATCCCGCAAAGTACTCTGGTCTTGCCGCCGTCAGCGGCCTAGCGGTGCTCGAAGCACTCGAAAAGCAGGGTCTTGCAAACGAGATTGGCCTCAAATGGCCCAACGACCTGGTCGCGCGAGGACGCAAGCTCGGCGGCATTCTGGTCGAGGCCGCACGCGATAACGAAGGCAAACCTTTCGCCGTCTGCGGCATTGGTGTCAACGTAAACTATGTACCCTCGGAGGTTCCCGATGGCGGCCTGCCGGCAATCGGTCTCTCGGATCTCAACGAGAGCGTACCTGCCGTCGACATGCTCCTCGATGAGGTCTATCACGCAGTTATAGACGCTGCAGATGCCTGGGCAGAGCGCCTCAACGCCAAGGAAGAAGATGCCGGTCCGCTCGCGCCCGTCCACGACGAATATATCGCCCACCTTAATTGGATCGGGAAGCACGTTATCGCCCGCTCCCCCGCTGGAGACGAGCTGGCACGAGGCATATTTAGAACGGTCGACGATTGCGGCCGCGCATGCATTGAGACCGAGAGCGGCTTGTGCGTCTTCCACTTCGAAGAAGCATCCTTGCGCCCCCTGAGCGAATAGGGCGCCGCAGCCGTCGGCTCGGCAGACGAATTCGCTATCCCAAAATCTAAACTCAAAACAAAAGGGCCCCGCTACCGTAACGGCAGCGGGGCCCTTTAAGCTATGAGCGATATCGCCTAGAGCTTGATGTCGATGTCGACGCCAGCGGGGAGGTCGAGACGCATGAGCGAATCAACGGTGCCCGAGGTGGGGTCGAGGATGTCGATGAGGCGCTTGTGGGTGCGCATCTCGAACTGCTCACGGGAGTCCTTGTTCACGTGCGGCGAGCGAATAACCGTGTACAGGTTGCGCTCGGTGGGCAGGGGGACAGGACCGGAAACGCGAGCGCCGGTCTTCTGAGCGGTCTCGACGATGAGCTTCGCGGACTGATCGACGACCTCGTGATCATAGCCCTTGAGGCGAATGCGGATCTTCTGGGTAGCCAACTTAAACCTCCAAAGAGTGCGAGAGATGTTCTCGCAGGATTACGTAACAGGGAGCTCGAACTTAGGCGTTCTTGCTCATGACCTCGTCCACGATGGACTTGGGCGCCGGCTCATAAGAGTCGAACTGCATCGTGTAGGATGCACGGCCCTGGGTCTGGGAGCGAAGGTCGGTAGCGTAACCGAACATCTCGCCCAGCGGCACCTTGGCACGGATGAGCTTGCTGTTCTTGCGATCCTCCATGCCCTCGATCTTGCCGCGGCGACCGGAGAGGTTGCCCATAACGTCGCCCATGTACTGCTCGGGGGTCTCGACCTCGACAGCCATGACCGGCTCGAGCAGCTGCGGATCGGACTTCTTGAGGGCGTCCTTGATAGCCATGGAACCGGCGATCTTGAAGGCGGCCTCGGAGGAGTCGACCTCGTGGTAAGAACCGTCGAACAGGGTGACCTTAACGTCGAGGACCGGGAAGCCGGCGATAACACCGGTGTTCAGGGCCTCCTGGATGCCCTTGTCGATAGACGGGATGTACTCCTTGGGCACGACGCCGCCGACGATAGCGTTGACGAACTCGTAGCCGAAGCCCTCCTCCATCTTCTCGAGCTTGATGACGGCGTGGCCGTACTGACCGCGACCGCCGGACTGACGGACGAACTTGCCCTCAGCCTTCTCGACGTCGTGACCAGCGGTCTCGCGGTAGGCAACCTGGGGCTTACCAACGTTAGCGTCAACCTTGAACTCACGGAGCAGACGGTCGACGATGATCTCGAGGTGCAGCTCGCCCATGCCGGCGATGATGGTCTGGCCGGTCTCGTGGTTGGTGGACACCTGGAAGGTCGGGTCCTCCTCGGCGAGCTTGGTCAGAGCAAGGGACATCTTGTCCTGCTCGGCCTTGGTCTTGGGCTCGATGGCAACGTCGATAACGGGCTTAGCGAACTCGATCTTCTCGAGGACGATCTCCTTGCCCTCGGCGCACAGGGTGTCACCGGTGGTGGAGTTCTTAAAGCCGACGCAAGCAACGATGTCGCCGGCGGCAGCGTCGTCACGGTCGATACGCTCGGCGGCGTTCATCTCGAGGATGCGGCCGAGGCGCTCGCGCTGACCGTTGGAAGCGTTGACAACGTAGGAGCCGGACTCGGCGCGGCCGGAGTAAACGCGGACGTAGGTGAGCTTACCGACGAACGGGTCGGTCATGATCTTGAAGACCAGGCCGGAGAAGGGCTCGTCGAAGGAAGGATGACGCTGGATCTCCTCGCCGGTGTCCGGATCGGTACCGGTGACGGCCTCAACGTCGAGCGGGCTGGGCAGGTAGTCGACGACAGCGTCGAGCAGCTCCTGAACGCCCTTGTTCTTGTAGGCGGAGCCCACGAAGACGAGGTTGAGCTCGTTGGCCAGAACGCCCTTGCGCAGAGCAGCCTTGAGCTCCTCGACGGTGAAGTCCTCCTCCATGAGGATCTTCTCCATGAGCTCGTCGTCAAAGCTGGCAGCAGCGTCAAGGAGCTCCTCGCGCTTGGTGGCAGCGATGTCGGCGAACTCAGCCGGGATCTCGTCCATCGGCTCGGGGTAGGTCATACCCTTCTCGTCGGCCTTGAAGTCCCATGCAGT
>CALLSB010000025.1:0-17637 GCA_938014225.1 uncultured Collinsella sp.
GGGTGCGCTCGCGGGTGCAACACCGTCAGCGGCCACGGCCTCAGCAGCAGCGGTCTGACGCTCTGCACGATCCCACACGCCCGAGCGGCCGCCCTCCTTGTGCAGCAGGCGCACGTCGACGATCTCCATACCGCGATCGACCGCCTTGCACATGTCATAGATGGTCAGGCACGCGGCGCTCGCGCCGGTCAACGCCTCCATCTCGATACCCGTCTTGCCCGTCACGCCGGCCGTAACCAGCATGTGAAAGCCAACCTGCCCGTCCGCGCGCGCCGGCGCCCAGCCCTCGGGCACGTCATCGACAGGCGTCCCCGCCGGAGCGATGGGCGCAATGTCGCACTTGCTCTTGGTAATGAGCAACGGATGGCACATGGGGATGATGTCGCTCGTGCGTTTGATGGCCATGATGCCCGCCACACGCGCGCAAGCAAGCACGTCGCCCTTTTTGGCGCGATCCTGCAGCACCATAGCCTGCGTCTCGGGATGCATGAGGATGGTGCCCTCGGCGATGGCTATGCGATGGGTCTCGGCCTTGTCGGACACGTCGACCATGCGCACCTCGCCCTTGGCATCCACGTGCGTCAGCTCGTCGCGACGGGCGTCGCGGGCGGGCTCGGTGGCAGCGCTGGCAGACGGCTGCGCGCCTGCAACGGCATCGCTGGCCGCAGCCGTGGCTTTGTGGGCAGACATCGCGGCCCTGCGAGCGGCCTTGGTGGCATCGGCGTACCTGCTCTTGGCCATATAATCATCCTCCGATTTGGGACATAAATCGTTGCGTGCCCTCAATTATCGCGTGTTCCTGCGGTTTGCGGGCCACGGCATCGCGCCAAATCGAAAGTACCTGCATATCATCACCACGGCGCAGGGCGTCGCGCACCGAATACTCGGCATCGCTGAACAGGCACGGACGCACGTTGCCATCGGCCGTCAGGCGCAGACGGTTGCAATTCGCACAAAAATGGTTGGACATAGCGCTAATGAAGCCAACCGTTCCCGCCGCGCCCGGAAAGTGCCAGTAGCGCGCAGGGCCCGCGCCGACAGGAGCGTCGTTGATGTCGAGCGGCTCGAGCTCGCCCAGTCCCGCCGCCGCGGCCCCGGCATTGATGCGCGCCCGCAGCTCGTCGCTCGGCACGGTATCGCTCGCGTCCCACAGCTCGGGATTGAGCGCGGGCGCATGCGGGTCCACAGCGCAATGCGAGCTCGTGTGTTCGTCGCCGATGGGCATGTACTCGATAAAGCGCAGGTGGATGGGGCGGTCGAGCGTGAGCCTCGCGAGGGCCGCCACATCCTGGTTGAGCCGGCGCACCACAACGCAGTTGACCTTAACGGGCTCAAAGCCCCAAGCCAGCGCCGCGTCGATGCCAGCCATGGTCTGCTCGAGTCGGCCCAAGCGCGTGATCTTTCCAAAGAGCGTAGGGTCGAGTGTGTCGAGCGAAATGTTGACGCGGTTAAGCCCGGCATCTTTGAGCTGCGGTGCCAGCTTGGGCAGCAGGGCGCCGTTGGTGGTGAGCGAAATGTCCTCGATCTGCGGGATCGCGCGGATGTCGCGAATGAGCGGGATGATACGGCGGCTGACCAGCGGCTCGCCACCCGTCAGGCGCACGCGGCGAATGCCCTCTCCCGCCACCAGGCGCACAAAGCGGGCGATTTCCTCGGCGCTGAGCAGCTCGTCGTGCGCACGGGGCGCCACGCCATCGGCCGGCATGCAGTAAACGCAGCGGAAATTGCACTTGTCGGTAACGGCAATGCGCAGGTAGTTGATATCGCGGCCAAAGCCGTCATGTTGCACGTGCCCGTCCACGCAGCCCTCCCCTCACGCGGCGTTTTATTCTTCGGAAAACATAATACCCCACGGGGGGAATCATGCCGACACCCGTACGACAGGACAGGTCACTTCGAGCAAAACCGGCTTTCCAAGCCCATCCTCAGCACAGACCATCACAACATTCGATGCTTTTCCCGTTTTTAGCGAAAAACGTCGAATGTTGTGATGGTTTGCCTGCCCGCAGCACCCCGCAGAAGGACCAAAGCGCCCCTAAAGGCCGCCGCCCCAGTGTCGAATCACGAATTCTCGCAGGTCGTTTTGACGTTTCTGGAACACCTCGCTTCGATCGCACTTAAGGCCCATAGCGAGTGCGATGGCGTTCATCGCCCGGTGCAATTGCAGCTGATGGGCAAACTGAGTCCCGGTGAGGACGATCATCCTAAAGCCCAGCGCGCTCAGCACGGTCATACGCTCCGCATCCGACGCGCTGCGCTGTTTATCAAGATGGTCCGAGCCGTTGTATTCAATCCCCGTACCACTCGCAGGCGCATATACGTCGATCTCGAAATACCCGGCCTTTGCGAGATACTTGAACTCGCTGGGAACATCGACCCGATGGTTGAGCTCGATCTTGGCGTATCCCAGCCCGCCCTGGGAACGTTTTGCTACGACCATGATTGCGGTGGCCGTCTCCATGGGCGATCGCGCGCCATCGTGCACGCGCTTGAGCACGGCGGCCGCGCGCACAGCCCCCTGACGAGATCGGTTCTCATTGCAATAAGCAATCAAGTCGGCAACGGTATACCTCTGCCCCATCTCGACATAATCGCCTGTCGACAGATGATTCAAATGGTATCGGGCGCAGATTTCATACCCATATTCCAGCTGCTCGGGCTCGCTCATCCACGAACCCGCTTGGACAAAGCACATGGCCTCATCAACCACTAGAAGGCCCTCTGCCACCTCGATAAGATGGCATGGAGGTACCGGCGCCCCAAACACGTGGCACCTAAATCCAGCCGGCGTCGAGCGCTCAAAATCGAAGTTGACGAGCGTGTCGATATGATCGAGCTCTTCTCGTGGAATACCAAGCGAAACCAGATAGTCGGTAACGATCCCGACTGCCGTTGAAGCCCTCAGCCCTTTGGCATTGAGTCCCAATTTGGGCAGGCTCGCGGTCGGCTCCGCATCGTTAGCAAGCGAGTCCTCATCGTATAGGCTGCTTGCTCGCGAGAGCGGCTCGGACGGGCGCGCCACGTTGTGGTACAGCCAGGCAGTCTTATGGGACAGGACGATCGGCAGGTCCATGAGCCCTCCAATGGAGTCGGATAACCAACCTTATTCCCCTGCCCACGGGTCCGCACACCTTCGTGCGCAAGAAAGCGATTCCACCCGGTCGAGTGGCAGAAAAACCATCACAACATTCGATACTTTTCCCGATTTTGGCAAAAAACGTCGAATGTTGTGATGGTTTGAGGCGAGGTGAGGGGCACGGAGGGGTCAAAGTATCGTGCTCGAACGGGTTAATCCAACTCTTTTAAGCCATGCGCCAGCTGCCAGTACTCGCCGTGCTGGGCGAGCAGCTCTTCGTGCGTGCCGCGCTCGATGATGCGGCCGCGTTCGAGGACCATGATGGCGTCGGCGTCGCGGACGGTGGACAGGCGGTGCGCAATCATAAACGTGGTGCGTCCACGCATGATGCGGTCCATACCGCGCTCGATGAGCTTTTCGGTACGCGTGTCGATGCTCGAAGTGGCCTCGTCCAGGATGAGCACCGGCGGATCGGCGACGGCCACGCGCGCGATGGCGAGCAGCTGACGCTGACCCTGCGACAGGTTGGCGCCGTCGGCCGTGACCGGTGTGTCGTAGCCCCGCGGCAGGCGGCGGATAAACGAGTCGGCGCAGGCGGCCTCGGCAGCGGCGCGCACCTCCTCGTCGGTCGCGTCGAGCTTGCCAAAGCGGATGTTCTGCGCAATGGTGCCGCTAAACAGGTGCGTGTCCTGCAGCACAATGCCGAGCGACCCGCGCAGGCTGGCCTTGGCAATGTGCTTGACGTCGATGCCGTCGTACGTGATCTCGCCGTCATCGACCTCGTAGAAGCGGTTGATGAGGTTGGTAATGGTCGTCTTGCCGGCGCCCGTGGAGCCCACAAACGCAATCTTTTGCCCCGGCTTGGCAAACAGGTTGAGGTCCGTGAGCACGCGGGCGCCCGGCACGTAGGAAAAGTCCACGGCATGGAAGCGCACGTCGCCGGCAAGCGGGACCAAGCCGCACATGAGCTCGATGCCGTCGGCGGCCACCGCGCGGCCCGACTCATCAACGGCTGCCACGTCATGCAAGTGCCCGTACGCGCCCACGCCCTGGCCCTCGGGAATCTTCCACGCCCACGCGGCGTCGCCCGTCTGCACCAGCTCCACGCAGCCCTCGTCCACCTCGGGCTTAAGGTCCATAGCCGCAAACAGGCGCTCGGCACCGGCCAACGCATTGAGCAAGAAGTTGCCCAGCTGCGTAAACTGGTTGATGGGCATGGCGGCCTGGCGCACAAAGACCAGGTAGCTTGCAAGTGCGCCCACATCGGCGAGCCCCTTGATGCAGAGCATGCCGCCCGCCACGGCGACGATGGCATAGTTGACGTAGCCAATCACGACGGTCATGGGCACCATGGAGTTGGCATAGCTCACGGCGGCGGTACCGGTGCGGCGAAGCTCGTCGTTGCGGCAGGTGAAGCCGGCGACATTCGCCGCCTCACGGTTAAAGACCTTGATGACCTTTTGACCCGAGACCATCTCTTCGATATATCCGTCCAGGTCGCCAAGCGATGCCTGCTGGGCAGCAAAGAAACGCTTAGAGCGCGCGCCCGAGTAGCGCGCATACAGCACAATGGCCGCATCGCACACGAGTGTGATAATCGTGAGCTGCCAGTTAAGGATGATGAGCATAGCCGTGGTGCCCACAACCTGAATGGCGGCCTGAATCACGTTGGCAAAGCTGTTGTTAAGCGCCTCGGAGACGGTGTCGACGTCGTTGGTGAAAAAACTCATGATGTCGCCCGAGCGCGTGCTGTCAAAATAACTGAGCGGCAGCGTCTGGATGTGCGCGAACAGGTCGCGGCGAATATCGGACACCACGTGTTGGGCCGCGCGCACCATGATCTGTGAGTAGCCCAGGGCCGAGAGCACGCCCGCGGCGTAGATGATCGCCGTCAGGATGACCTGCCTGGCGAGCAGTTCCTCCCCGCCCGTGGCCAAACCGTTAACGATGGGGCGCACCATGTAGGTGCCGGCGAGGCTCGCGATGGCGGCGACGGAGGCGAGCACGCCCACCGCGAGCAACGAGAACTTGGCATGCGCCATGTAGGAGAGCAGGCGGCGCACGGTGCGCTTGAGGTCGGCCGGGCGTGCTTGGGCTGCGGTCTTAGGCATGGCGCTCACCCCCTTCCAAGGGCGATCCTCCGGGGACGGAGGAAAACGGATCATTCGCGCAACCATCGTCGCTGCCGTCGCCGGCGTCCGCGTTCCCCGCAAACTCCATCTGCGAGGCGTAAATCTCCTGGTAGATGTTGTCGCCCGCCAGCAGCTCCTCGTGCGTGCCCACGCCGTGGACACGACCGTCGTCCAGCACCACAATGCGATCGGCATCCATGACGCTCGCGATGCGCTGGGCGATGATGAGCACGGTCGTATCGGGGATCCGAGCGATGTGCTCGCGAATCTTAGCGTCGGTCGCCATATCGACCGCGCTGGTGGAGTCATCAAAAATGAGCACGCGCGGATGCTTGAGCAGCGTGCGCGCGATGCACAGGCGTTGCTTCTGGCCACCCGAGACACCGGCGCCGCCTTGGCCCAACTCGCCGTCCAGCCCGCCGATGCGATCAAGAAACTCGTCCACGCACGCTGCGCGGCAAGCCGCGAGGAGCTCATCGTCCGACGCCTGCGGATTGCCCCACTGCAGGTTCTCGCGCACGGTACCCGTAAACAGCACATTCTTTTGCAGCACAATGCCCACAGCGTCGCGCAAGGCGGCGAGGTCGTAGTCGCGCACGTCGTGTCCGCCCACAAGCACGGCGCCTTCGGTGGCGTCGTACAGACGCGCAATCAGCTGCACAAGCGAGCTCTTGCCCGAGCCCGTGCCGCCGAGGATGCCCACCGTCGAGCCGCTCTCGATGCGAAGGTCGATATGCTGGAGCACATCCTCGGCTGCATCCGCGCGGTATTTAAAGGAAACGTCGCGAAACTCGATACTGCCGTCCGCTGGCGCCGCAATCGCGAGGTCTCCCGCGGGGTTGGCGATAAAGGGCTCCTCGTCGAGCACCTCGGCGATACGGCCCACGCTCGTAAGAGCGCGCGTGAGCAGCAAAAACACGTTGGAAATCATCATGAGCGAATTCATGATCAGCAGCACGTAGCTCATAAAGCCCGTGAGCGAGCCCACGCCCAGCTTGCCGGCGAGAATCATGCGGCCGCCAATCCACAGGATGGAGAGCGCAGCCACGTACATCGACAGCTGAAACACCGGCAGGTTGAGCACCGCGCTGCCAAAGGTCTTTGTCGCAGTGCGCGCGAGCTCGGTATTGACGGTGTCGAACTTGGCCTCCTCGTGCTCGGTACGAACGTAGGCCTTGACGGCACGCACGGCGGTGAGGTCTTCCTGTACCACGCCGTTGAGGTGGTCCATCGAGGTCTGGAGTTGGCGGTAGAGCGGGCTCACGCGATAGGTGATGACGCCCAGCACGATTGCCAGCACGGGCAAGATGATCGCAAAGACGGTGGCGAGCGGGCGCGACAGCATCAGCGCGTAGATAAGGCCGACGATAAGCGTCACCGGGCCGCGCACCATAGGGCGAAAGCCGTTGCCCACAGCATTTTGGATAACGGTGATGTCCGTGGTCATGCGGGTGACGAGCGAGCTGGCGTCGTAGTTGTCCAGGTTGCCAAAGGCGAGCGTTTGAATCTTTTTGTACTCGGCCTCGCGCAGGTTAGCGCCTAGGCCCGAGGCAACGCGGGCGGACGTGCGGGCATAACCCAAGCCCAGTACCAGCGAAAGCGCAGCGCACACCAACATGTACGCGCCCTGCAGCAGCATGTAGTTGATATCACCCGCAGGCACGCCCACATCGATGATGTTGGCCATGATGACCGGGATAAACAGCTCGAGCACCGTCTCGACCGACACAAAGAACACGCCGAGGATGGCATCGCGACGGTATGCCCCTAGATAGGAAAACAGTATTTTGAGATTGCGCACGCAGGTTCAACCCCCATCAAACGTTGTTCGCAAACGCACGTATTATTGCGCGCCGAATAATGGTGTCAAGTATTCCGAAATCGTTTTCTGCAAGGTTAGCGCCGGCGGCGAGTTCTCGTGATGTGTGTCCATATTCACTCGGAATAATGGTGCGCGAGACTTTTTCGCTTCGGCGTCAACACAAACCTTGACTCTACAATCGTTGTAGGGTTTTCACTACACTGGTACGTAAACGAACCCAGCCAGAAAGCCCCGCCCATGGAACACGACCTCACACGCGGCAATGTCCTCAAGACCATCGCGGTCTTTGCCCTGCCCTATATGCTCTCGTACTTTTTGCAGATGCTCTACGGCATGGCCGATCTGTACATGATGGGGCAGTTTAGCGGCGCTGCCGGCATCACCGCCGTGGGCAATGGCGCGCAGACGCTTTACATCATTACCGTGACGCTCGTGGGCCTGGCCATGGGAACGACGGTCATCGTCGGCCACGCCGTGGGCTCGCGCCGGTTTGACCGCGCCGAGACCGCCATCGGCAATACCATCACGCTGTTTATGGGCGTCTCGGTGGTACTGGCCGCTGTCCTGCTTGCATTGTGTCCGCAGATTGTGGCACTCATTGGCACGCCGGCCGAGGCAGTCGAAGGAACCGCCGCCTACCTGCGTATCTGCTTTGTCGGCATTCCGTTTATCGCCGCATACAACATTCTTTCGGCCATCTTTCGCGGGCTGGGCGATTCGCGCTCGCCCATGTACGTGATCGGCGTGGCGTGCATCATCAACATCGCGCTCGATTTTCTGTTTATCGGCCACATGGGGCTCGGCCCCGTGGGCGCGGCGCTCGGCACGGTGACCGCCCAGACGGCCAGCGTTGCCCTCGCGCTCGTGTGGCTCAAGAGCCGCCGCACGAACATCCACGTAAAGCGCAGCGACCTGCGCCCCCAGCCCGAGGTGCTCGGCAGCATTCTTAAGATTGGCGTGCCCGTGGCCGTGCAGGACGGCTGCATCCAGGTGGCGTTTATGTTTATCACCGTCATCGCCAACCACCGAGGGCTCGTCGACGCCGCCGCCGTGGGCCTGGTCGAAAAGATGATCAGCTTTTTGTTCATTGTGCCAAGTTCCATGGGTGCCACCGTCAGCGCGCTCACGGCGCAAAACGCCGGCGCGGGCAAGGGCGACCGCGCACGTCGGGTACTCAAGGACGCCATGACAATCTCGGTGGTGTACGGCTGCCTGATCACGGTGCTGATGTGGCTGGTGGCGCCAGCGTTTATTGGCTTTTTTGCCAAGGATGCTGCAGCAGTCGCCGCCGGTACCGGCTATATGCGCAGCTATATTTTCGACGCAATCTTTGCCGGCATCCACATTTGCTTTAGCGGCTTTTTCGCTGCATACGGCAAGAGCTACATCGGCTTTGCGCACAACGTGCTGGCCGTGGCGCTCATTCGCGTGCCGGGCGCGTGGCTGCTGTCGAACGCCTATTCCGATACGTTGTTTCCCATGGGCATCGCCTCGCCGTGCGGATCGATTTTGTCAGCAGTCATCTGTGTTATCGCGTTTACCGTGCTCAACCGACGCGGGGCTTTTGACAAGCTGGCAGCGTAGCGGGACGACGCGAGTCTGGCGCCCCTTCCCCGTCCATTGAAAGGAGCGGCGCCATGACCGACTCGCCAACTGAACATACCGAGGGTCTGCTCCGCATTGGCGAGGTGGCGCGCTTGTTTAACCTAAGCGTGGGCACGTTGCGCCATTACGAGCAGATGGGCTTGCTGGACCCGGCACACATCGATCCGGCGAGTGGGTACCGCTACTACGGATCGCGGCAGCTCTCCACTCTCAACACCATCAGCCACCTGCGTGTTCTCGACTTGCCGCTCGCGCTAATCCGTGAGTTTGTGACCACGCGCGACGTGAACCTTATGCAGCGGCAGCTGGCTCAGCAGCAGGAGCTCATCGAGCGCAAGCGCCGCGAGCTGGAGCGCGTGTCGCGCAAGATCGACAACCGGCTTGCCCTGCTTCACAATGCCCTGAACACCGAGCTCGATACCATTTGCGCAATCGATGCGCCCGAGCTTCGCTGCGCCGTATTGCGCGAACGCGTCAAGCCTACCGACGCCTATGCGCTGGAGTGGCAGATTCGTCAGCTGCAGAAGGGCCAGCACGAGACCTTTGTCTTTCTGGGCAACTTGGGCGTTGGGGATTAGCGCCGAGCGCCTCGCCGCCGGCGACTTTGATGGCTACGACGAGGTCTTTTTGCTGCTCGATGACACCGATGATTACGTGGGCGACCTCGAGACGCGACCCGCCGCGCGCTGCCTGACCATTAGCTTTCGCGGCACGCACGGGCAAGCAACCCCACGCTATGAGCAGCTGCTCAGCTATATGCGCGAGCACAACCTGACACCCGCCGGTCCCTCGCGCGAGATCGCCCTGATCGACGACATCATCAGCGACGACCCGGGGGCGTATGTGACGAGGATCGCGATACCGGTCCGCTAATCACTACCATTTATCGAGCAATTCCATCCATTTACCTTAATCCGAATTAGATTGTATTATGTAGCAAATAAAATGACAGCATATTGCCCCCCCATAGGCAGGAGACATTATGCCCAGAGTTCAATCACGTCGCTCGTTTCTTCTCGGCCTAGCCTCGATCATCGGCTTATCCGCGTCACGCCCAACAAGAGTATTCGCTGCCGACTCAAACTCATCCGTCGCTTTTACATCAGACCTAGCACAAGACTACGCGCTTTCCCTGTTGCCCATCGTCGACGGATCCGCGAACTTAGAGATCGAGCAAATCGTTCCCGTATGCCAACAAATCGGCCTTATCTGTGGCTATGAAATCAGTGTCACAAGGGAAGGAAGCCCTTACGGTTATTTAATACTTGACGCATCATATCCTGGGCTTCTGAAGGAGATAACCCTCGGCGATACCATTCTTCCGATTTCAGCTTCTCTATCAAACGCCATTTCAACTTATTCCGGCCAACAGGCCACAAACCCAACCGTACTAATTTCGTACAACGATATTGAATATGGAACTTTGGTGCCAGGAACTAGAGACTGTGTAACCAACTATAACAATATACGGTCTGTCCCAATTGTCACCGAAAAGGGTATAGCACCTCAAAGCAATAACCCAACTTCATGGGATGCAGTCATTATCAATGAAGATGACTTGATGTTGCATTTCCAAATAGACGATTTAAACGGAATACCGTTCCGAGGAGTCTCGGAATCATTAGCTGAAGCCCGCACTAATAAGTATGCATGCGTCGTTTCTGCCTTGTACGCTGTATCAATGCATTACGGTCTCACCAGTTCAAACGCTAATCAATTTAATCCCGATTATTATAAAGAAATATGGAACGTCACTGGCACAACAACGTATAAGACCAATGATCAGGGCGTCGAGTACGGAAGCACGATCATCCCAGATGGAATTGTTCCGTTTAAAAGTCTTGCCGCTCAAAAGGGTAGAGCACTTAATACTCAATTTTTCGGTTATCAGCCTCAATTCGCTCAGTACAGAGCAACTATCGATCAAGGGAATATCGGCTTGTATCATATGTGGATCAACAGCCGAAACAGTGAAGGATCCGTCGAGCTATCAGGTCATACAGTCACGGTAACTGGCTATTTTACTGGGCATAATGGAAGCTCTGGCATCGAACTGCAGTGGCTCGAAGTATTCGACGGATGGAACACTTATCCCCGAGCGATTAACTATGCAACGCCCAATATGGTCAAATTGAACGGAACAGTCTTTTGGTAGACCGGATGGCACCATCAAAATGCTATGGCACCACGGCCTTTGCCCTGGTTACGATATTGGTGATTTTCGCTATGTTTGCATCCGTTTCTTCATGCACAGATAGAGCCCGCTATAGCGGAGGAGATGATTACCTTGTCTTTGGAGCCGGCAGCGTTCATTCTATTGAGGGAACGGAACTCGTAATCCAAACAGACAACAGTCCCCGCTACACCGACGCTGGAAAGCAAACCCGGATTACATTCCCCTCATCTGGCCGAATCAAAGACAAGCTTTCCCAAATCAAAGTTGGGACAAGAGTTTCCTACTCACGCTTTGAGTCGGTAGACGCATCTGGATCATACGAGGGAAACGATATCGAAATTGAACAGGCAAACACTATAAGGAGATGTTGAGGAACTGAGCCTCTGCGCAGTTCCTCAACAAATCATTATGCCTCCGGGACCCTACCCGTCGCCAAAATCTGTTCAAGTGCCGCCTCATCCAACACGGGCACACCCAGCTGTTCGGCCTTGGTGAGCTTGGAGCCTGCTTTGGGGCCGGCGACCAGATAGCTCGTCTTCTTTGAAACACTGCCCGAAACCTTGGCACCAAGCACCTTGAGCGCCGCGCCCGCCTCGTCGCGCGTGCGGTTGACGAGCGTGCCGGTGAGCACGAAGGTCAGACCCGCAAGCGGTTGTGCGTCGGCGAGCTCGCCCGCCACGCCGGCATCGGCTGCGGCTTGCGCGTGTGCGGCGCCCAGGTCGACCTCGAGCGACAGACCCGCTTGGCGCAGACGCTCCAGCACGGCCAGGTTTTCGGGCACGGCCAGGAACTGCTTAACGCTCGCCGCAATCTTGGGACCGATGCCCTCGCACTCGGCAATATCCTCTTCGCTCGCCAAGATGAGCTTGTCAATCGACAGGAATCGCTCGGCGATGACCTCGCCCACGCTCTTGCCCACGTGGCGGATGCCCAGGGCAAACAGCACGCGACCGAGCGGCTGGCTCTTGGACTTGTTGAGCTCGGCGATGATTTTCTCGGCCGTCTTGAGGCCTACCGGAATGGGGTCGCCCTTCTTGACGCCCTTTTTGCTGTTGGAGCTGGCATACGTGCGCCCCGTGTCCAGGCCGGCGATGTCGTCGACCGTGAGCTGGTAGAAGTCTGCGACATCGTGGATCAGGCCGGCGGCGATCATCTTGTCGACGATCTCGTCGCCCAGGCCATCGACGTCCATACAGCCGCGGCTCACCCAGTGGAGCAGGCGCTCCTTGAGCTGCGCCGGGCAGTCAATGGACACGCAGCGGTAGGCAACCTCGCCGTCCTCGTGGACCACGGGGCTGCCGCACACGGGGCAGACCTCGGGCATGTGCCAGTCGACCGAATCGGCCGGGCGCTTGTCGAGCACCGGGCCCACGACCTCGGGAATCACGTCGCCTGCCTTGTGCACGATGATGGTGTCGCCCTCGCGCACGTTTTTGCGACGGATTTCGTCGATATTGTGCAGCGTGGCGCGCGCGATGGTGGAGCCGGCAACCGTCACCGGGTCGAACTCAGCGACCGGCGTGAGCACACCGGTGCGGCCCACCTGGATGCGAATTTCGCGCAGGACGGTCTGCTTTTCCTCGGGCGGGAACTTAAAGGCAATGGCCCAGCGCGGCGCGCGGGCGGTAAAGCCCAGGTCGAGCTGCTGCTGGAAGCTATCGACCTTTACGACCACGCCATCGATGTCGTAGTCCAGGTCACCGCGATGTTCGAGCGCCTGGGCACAGAACTCGTGGACCTCGGCGGGTGTAGCACAGCGAGCCACGTTGGGGTTGACGCTAAAGCCGGCGCTACGCAGCCAATCGAGGAACTCGCGCTGGCTGTGGACGTGCAGCGGATCGGTATCGGCGATGGCATAGATAAAGGTGGCAAGATCGCGGCGCGCCGTGACCTTGGGGTCCTTTTGGCGCAGGCTGCCGGCGGCGGCGTTGCGCGGGTTGGCAAAGGGATCGCGCCCCTCGGCATCGGCCTCTTCATTCAGACGAACAAAGCTGCCCTTGGGCATATAGACCTCGCCGCGCACCTCGATGGTGCGCTCGCGGTCGGCGCCCATGTGGGCGAGCGCCGGTTCGGACAGGTGCATGGGCACGTCTTTGATAGTGCGCACGTTAAGCGATACGTCCTCGCCCGTGGTGCCATCGCCGCGTGTGGCTGCGCGTACGAAGGTGCCGTTTTGGTAAGTAAGCGCGACGCCCAAGCCGTCAATCTTGAGCTCGCAGGTATAGGTGACGCTACCGGCGCCGAGCGCATCCTCGGTGCGTTGGAGCCACGCGTCGAGCTCGTCCAGATCCATGGCATCGTCCATGGAATACATGCGTGCCATGTGCGTGACCGGCGTAAACTGCTCGCTCACGTAGCCGCCCACGCGCTGGGTGTAGCTGTCAGGCGTTACCAGATCGGGGTAGGTCGCCTCAATTTCCTGCAGCTCAACGAGCATTTTGTCAAAGGCGGCATCCGTGATCTCGGGCGCATCGAGCATGTAGTAGCGATAGGCGTGGTAATCGAGCTCGTGGCGCAGCTCGGCCGCGCGCGCTGCCGCCTGGGCACGGGCGTCGGTCGGTGCGGCGGCATCCGCGCTCGTGGGCGTTTCGGTATCGATGTCCACACCGTCACCAAACAGGCTCGATTGCTCCATAGCGGCACTCCTTCGCTCGATTTCAAACGGATACAAGAGTACCACCGGTCGCAACGGGGTCGAATAGCGGTCTCAAACCGCACCGAATCGGCAGCCGCCAGACCGGGGTGGACAGCTAGTTCAGATACGTATAATTCTGCGAGCCTGGTCGTGTTCAGACGTCATCATTCCAGCCAATTTGGCCGCCCCGGGGGCTGCACGACCGACTCGTTCCCCCTTCTAGACTCCCATCCGAACCCCTTCCCCATCCCAAAACAGCTCAAAACGCATGCTGAACCGCCTCGGATTTATACGTATCTGAACTAACTGTCCAGGCTCACCCAGAATCGAGCAACTTCATATGCTCCCTTTTTAACTCAATTTATCGCAGTTAATATTTTATATTGTGTTTGCAATATATTTTGGTATTATCAACGTGAGGTGATTGAAATGAAGAATCAGTCCAAACGTTTCCTAACCATCCTCGTCCCCCTTGTCCTTATAGCAGCCGCTTTGCTCGGCTTTTTCTGGAAGGACATTCCCTTTTCGAAAGACCTTTCCTTGCGGGGCGAAGTCGTTGCTGTGTATCACCCTTCCGCCAGCGGGGCAAGCGAAGGCCGCTTCGTTATCGCAAGCGAGCAATTCCAATCCGCACCGCTGCACCTCAACTTCAAAATCGATTCAACCATCCCCATTAAGGATCAGGATGGTAAGAAGGCAGAAGTCGGAGCCATCAAAGAAGGTGTCTACGTTGACGTAACCTGCACCGTCAACACCAGCAGCGATCCCAATCCCACAAAGCTGCCCGCCCTCATAACGCCAACAGCCATCATGATTACGCAAAAGGAATAGCTCGATGTCAGAAAGGAGTTTAAAAAATAATCACCAGACAGTTAGGAGCCAATGATGAAAAAGGTTGCTTATTTACTCGCCGTCTGCCTTGTTGGGTTATCGTGCATGACCGCGCAGCCCGCCTTCGCAGCAGAAACCCATTCCTCTATCATTTCACCAGTTGCCGAAAGTCGTTCAATCTACACCGCCGAGACCACCCTCGCCTATTCGAACGGCGTCAGGCTCCATGTTACTTACACTGTTAACGATACCTATGGAACGATAACAGGCATCAAATCCATAAAGAACTGGACCTCCAATTCTCGAGTAAGCAACATCAGCTGGACTTATAGATACGGACTCAGCAACGGAAGCGTCGTCGTAACTGTTACTTACTATTACAACGGCAGTTGGCATTCTGAAGCAAGAACTATCTATGCTTAGGATTTTTTGGCTGCGGCATTGCCGCAGCCTTTTTGGGGTTAATTATGGAAAGCTCAGATAAACGATGCTGTTTTAGCAATGTGATGTTGCTCGCCACTTTGTCTGTCGCAGCAATCATAGCGGCCTTCTCAGCGTTCAGCGTTGCCAACGAGGCGCGGGAGGTGCTCTTTGCACCCACTCCCTTCTATATTAATGGTGAGTCCATTCCGAGCGCCGTCCTTACCGCACTTGCCATCCGCGATGTTCTGGCCCTGGCGCTCTCAATCGCATGCCTGATTGTCTACTTGAACTTCTGCTTTGACGTCGTCAGTACTCAGTCGATATTCACGCGAAAACAATGCCGGCGTTTTCTGGTTGTTGGGCTTCTGCTGCTCATTTCTTCAATTGTCTCGATTACCTTCGATAACCTGTGTGCCGTCCAGCTCCCCAACGACGTCAGTATTACTGCAATTGGTATCTTTGGTTTTAACGCTTGGACACTGGTTCTCGCTTTGTTTGCGCTATCCCTTTCGGCTATCTTTGAGTACGGGCGACTCTTGCAGTCGGACGTTGACGCCATTATTTAGAAGGAGGGCAGCATGCCAATCGTCATGAGACTCGATCGCGTCATGGCGGATCGCAAAATGTCCTCTCAAGAACTTGCCGACATTATCGGCATCTCGCCCGTTAACGTTTCGCGCATTAAAACGGGGCGGCTCAAGGGCATTCGCTTTTCGACGTTGACCGCGATGTGCGAGGCACTTCACTGCAAACCTGGCGACATCATTGACTGGATGTCAGACGAAGAGTACATCGAGGCATTTGGAAGCCTTCCCAGCGACGAAGACTAACCAAAATGATCCGTTTTCCTCCATCCCCAACGGATCGATGAGAAAAGAGGGGGCTGTCCCGCATTGACGGGACAGCCCCCTCTGGCATCGGTATGTGCGGCTCGTTAGTAGCCCTGGCCGTAGCCCTGGCCCTGCTGGCCCAGCAGCTCCTCCAGATACTGGCGCAACTGCTCGTCAGTAATGCCGCCGTTGCCGGTGTCGGTCGCGCTGTCGTCCTGCTGCTGGCTCTGCAGCTCCTCGTCAGAGCCCAGCTCAACCGTGACCTTCTTCTCTTCCTTGCCGCGCATGAGCGTGATCTCGACCTTCTCGCCCACCTCGTGGCTGCGCAGAGCGATGATCAGGCCATCGGCGCTCGTAATCTCATCGTCGCCCAGCTTGGTAATGACATCGCCCTCTTGGATGCCGGCCTTGGCAGCGGGACCGTCCTCGACGACGCTTGCCACGTAGGCGCCGCTATCGGTGCTGAGCTTGTTGGTACGGGCATTGAGCGCATTGACGCTCGAAAGCGTGGCGCCCAGGTACGGATGAACCGGCGTCTTGCCGTCGATGATCTGGTCGGCAATGTTCTTGGCATAGTTGACCGGAATGGCAAAGCCCACGCCCGAGCTGGAGCCCGAATAGCTCTCGATGAGCGAGTTGATACCCACGAGCTCGCCGTTGTCGTTGACGAGCGCGCCGCCGGAGTTGCCCGGGTTGATGGCAGCATCGGTCTGGATCATGTTGGCGTAGATGGTGTTGCCGCTGGTAGAGCTCATGGCCGTGGAGCGATAGAGCGCCGACACGATGCCCGTGGAGACGGACTGCTCGTTGCCGAACGGCGAGCCGATCGCCATGACCCACTCGCCCACGTTGAGCTTGGAGGAGTCGCCGATCTCAATCGGGGTGAGCTTGGAGGCGTCAGCATCCTTGAGCTTGATGACGGCGAGGTCGCTCGAGGCATCGTTGCCCACGAACTCAGCCTCGTAGGTGGTGCCGTCGTCCATGGTCACCACGTACTGGTCGTAGCCGTCGACCACGTGGTTGTTGGTGAGGATGTGGCCCTCGGTATCGAGCACCACGCCCGAACCGACGCTGCCCGAGCTATCCGACTCATCGGCAGACTGCGAAAGCGAGCCATTCTGGCTACCGCTCGAAGTGGCGGTGATGGAAACGACGGAAGGCAGGGCCTTGGCAGAGACGGCCTCGGCCAGCGTGGTGTCCTCGGAGTCAATCGTGATCTTTTGCGTCGAAGAACCCGAAGCACCCGCCGTCACGGCATTCTTTCCGCCGCCAATATTGAGCGTGCCGCTCATAATGAGCGCGATGACCAGCAGGGCGCCGCAGGCGCAGCCGGCAAGCGCTGTAATAAAGATCGGCAGCTTTTTGGTCTTGGTCTTAACCACCGTGTGCTTGTTTACAACCTGCTGACCGCCCAGCGGCTTGCCGGTCTGCGTGTCGTAAGCCTGCACGTAGGGAATGTTGCTGCCGGCAGGCGTCGACTCCACCTGCACGCGCGGCTGCTGCTGGGTCTCGCCAGCGTTGCCCGCATCCTGGGGACGCTGGGAATCGTTCTCGCTCATGGCTGCGATCCTTTCGTCAAATAACCAAAGGCCCGCCAAACACGTGACGGGCCATCATTGTTCATGTTGAGTTGTACCCCAATATGCGGGCATACGTGTATGAGAACGCAATCTTTTAGGAAGGCTTAAGTTCTGTTGCAGATTCGAGAGGAACCCGTACCTGCGTCAAAACCACCACAAAGGTGCCTGTCCCCTTTGTGGTGGAAATCTAGTCCTTAAACAGATAGCCCACGCCGCGGACGGTGGTGATGTGTGCCGCGATCTGCGGGCCCACCTTGGAGCGGATGCGTCGGATGTGCACGTCGACGGTACGCGTACCGCCGCAGTACTCAAAGCCCCACACGCGGTGCAGCAGCACCTCGCGGCTGTAGGCACGGTTGGGGTGCGTCGCCAAAAAGCTCAGCAGCGAATACTCCATCAGCGTCAGGTCGATGGGCTCGTTATCGAGCGTCACCTGGTAGGTAGCCAGGTTAATCTCGAGGTTATCGATGTTGAGCACATCGTCGGCGGTGACGGTCTCCTCCTCGCCCATCAGGCGCTGTGCACGA